>DASZIL010000059.1:0-53167 GCA_035949255.1 Beijerinckiaceae bacterium
CGAGCAGTTCGAAGCCCTTGCCATCCTCGGGATGCTCCACGAGATGGGCTTCGACCTGGCCGATCAAGCTCGAAAGGTCCGCGCGCGCCGAGTTCTCGGGCCTCGCGCCGAAAGGACGCGCGGGAACGCCCGGCGACCCCATCATGGCATAGAGCGGCAGAACGAGCGCGGGCACGCCGATGAGTGCGACGAGAGCGACGATCCGGCGCCGCCATGGCGTCGCGGTTGCCGGCTGGTTTCCCGGGCCGCGCAAGGCGGACCCGGGCTCTTGCGCATCCACTGTCCGCAGAAAGAGGCGCGCTGCCTCGTTGCGCGCGGCCTCCGCGCTCGCCTCGTCGAGGAGCCCGCGTTCGCGGTCGCGCATGATTTCGGCAAGCCGCAGCCGGTGCAGATCGAGGGCTGAAACGCCGGCTGGGCCGACGCGTCCCGCGCCGCGCGCCAAGGGCAGGAGCACCACAAGGATCGCTGCGACGAGCATCGCGAGGAAAATCAGATGGAGAGCCATGGCCCTCCTTACCTAGTGCCGCGATATGGCGGCAAGTGGGCTCGTCGGTTTAAGGGGGAGCCCAAAAAGAGCTGGATACCCGCCTTCGCGGGCATAAGCGGAGAGGTTTGAGGAGACCTTGATCCTTCGTACATCGGCTCGCTTAGCTTACCCTTGGGCGCGCCAGAGGCGCGGCCCGAGGGCTCGCCTCGCCCAGTATGAGCGGCAAAAAAGCAATAATTAGCCTTATGCTTGTCCCAAAACGCTAATTTCGTTATGCCCCTCCCTCGGCTCGCTTTGGGCGCGCCAGAGGCGCGGCCCGAGGGCTTAGCCTCCGGGCATGACACCAGGATCCTTCACGCCGCAGGCAGCACGATCTCAGCGCGCAGCCCCCCGAGCGGCGAGGCGCCGAGCGTGAGCTTGCCGCCATATTGGCTCGCGATGTCGGTGACGATGGAGAGGCCAAGTCCCGAACCTGGCTTCGTCTCGTCGAGCCGCATGCCGCGGCGCATCACCTCCGCACGTGCCACCTCGGGTAAGCCCGGCCCGTCATCATCGACCGTGACCGCAAGGCGTGGCGGGGCGCCGGCCGTCGTTTCGGTGAGCCGACGCGCCGCGATCCTCACATCGCCGCCGCTCCATTTGCCGGCGTTGTCGAGGAGGTTGCCGATCATCTCCTGCAGATCCTGCCGCTCGCCGCGAAAGCGCAGGTCCTCGCCATCGTCGGCGATGATGGCGAGCCGGCGCGCCGGGTGGATCTTCTCGAAGACGCGGGCGATCTCGGCGATCACCGGGCGGACAGGCGTCGCGCCGGCGGGAGAGCCGGTGAGTGCCGCCGTGCGCGCGCGATCGAGATGCCAGGAAATCTGGTCGCGCATGATGGCGGTCTGCTCGGCCAATTTCTCGAGCGGCGCGTCCGGCAAATTGCGGAACTCGTTCATGATCACGGCGAGCGGCGTCTTGAGCGCATGCGCCAGATTGCCGACCTGCGTGCGGGCGCGCTCGAGGATGGTGCGGTTCGCGGTGAGGAGGAGATTGATCTCCTGCGCGAGCGGGGCGATGTCGCGCGGAAAATCACCCTTCAGCGCATCCGCGTCGCCGCGCCTGATGGCTTGCACCTCCCTCGACAGGCGAGACAGCGGACGCAAGCCGAACCGCACTTGGGCGAGCGTCGTCCCCATCAGCGCGCCGAACAAAAGCGTGAAAGCGGTGACGAGCGTGAAGTCGAAGCGACGCAGATCGGCGTCGATCTCCTCGGCGCGCGCCGCGATCGCGATGCGGAAGCGGCCGTCGTCGCCGAAATCGATCGTGCGCTGGACGATGCGCAACCTTTGCTCGTCCGGCCCCTCGACATAGCCTTCGCGCCTTTCGCCGCGCAAATCCTCGACGGGGGATTGAGGCAAGAGCTGGAGCCTCGCGCCGACGAGCGAGTTCGAGCCGCCGACCGAGGGTCCCGGCACATCGACCTTGTCCACCTGCCAATACCATCCCGAGAGAGGCAGGTCGAAACGCGGCTCGCCGAAATTGCCGACCTCGGATAATTTGCTTTGCGGGTCCTGGCTGATCGCCGCGACGATCTCCTTGAGATAGACGTAGAGCCTCTCGTCGAAGGAGCGCTCCGCCGTGTTGCGATAAAGCGTGGTAAGCGCGATGCCGGCGACGAGAAGAATGGCGGCGCACAACACAGCCGCCGAAGCCAAAAGCCGCGCCGCGAGCGGCCAGGATCGGCGAAAGAGGCGCCGGCGCGGCTCGGGACGCTTCATCGGGGGGCAGCAATGCAACCCGTCATCAGGCCTTCTCCACGGGTGGCGCCACCATATAGCCGAGGCCGCGCACGGTCTGGATCAGGTCGCAACCGAGCTTGCGCCGGATGCGGCCGACGAACACCTCGACGGTGTTGGAATCGTGGTCGAAATCCTGATCGTAAAGATGCTCGATCAGCTCGGCGCGCGAGATGATGCGTCCCTCGTGATGCATGAGGTAGGAAAGCAAGCGGTATTCGTGAGAGGTGAGCTTCACCGCCGTTCCGTCGACGACCACGCGCCCTGAGCGGGTGTCGAGCCTTACGGGCCCACAGACGAGTTCGCTCGTCGCATGGCCGGTGGCGCGGCGCAGGAGCGCGCGCAGCCGCGCCAGCAACTCTTCGAGGTGGAAGGGCTTCGTCACGTAATCATCTGCGCCGGCGTCGAAGGCGTTCACCTTGTCGCTCCAGCGGTCGCGCGCCGTGAGAACGAGGATCGGCATGGTCTTTCCCGCCGACCGCCAGGAGGTGATGATCGAAGCGCCATCTATCTTCGGCAGGCCGAGATCGAGAACGACCGCATCATAGGGCTCCGTCTCGCCGAGGTATTGCGCCTCCTCCCCGTCGAGCGCGCGATCGACCGCATAACCCGCCATCTCCAGCGCCGAGACGATCTGGCGATTGAGATCGCGATCATCCTCGACGACGAGCAGCCTCACTGTCCTTCTCCTTCAGCAGCCATTTGCTGGGAGAACGTCATAAACGCTTGCGTGGGCGCTGTCAGCGCGCGCCGACGCGAAGGCCAGAGACCGCATCGACGAAGACACGTGAGACATGCCCATCATGGCCGAGCGCCGTGATCAGATAGACGAGGCCCGTCTCCGTCTTGCACAATTTGGCACGGATCTTCTCACCCGTGCCGGCGGCGCGAAAAGCGACGATCGGCTGCACGACGCGGTGCTCCTCGATCTCCTCACGCATATCCCGATCGGAGAGGCAAGCCTCGATTTTCGGCGCCGCCGTCTCCGCAGCGGGCCTGACCACGCTGAGCGTCGTCATGCTAAGCGTCGTCATGGCGAGGATCGGAATGATCGGCATGGTGGCCATCTTCTGCCAGGAGGCCAGTGAACGGGTCCTGAACGCGCGGCCTTCCTGCCGCCCGTGGCGTTCGGCCGGTCTCGTGGTCCTTTCCACGGAATGCCTTCACGTAGAAATCTTCTTGGCGACCCGCAAGGCGCGCGGTATCCGGCTCTGGACATCCCCGCAATGGAGCTCGAGGGTCATCGATGCGGCAGGCTCAATATGGAATCGGTGCGCCCTTGATGCGCCCTCGGGATCTAGCTCGCCGGCGAAGGGGCTTGCGTCTCAAATTCATCGCCTGTGTGATGAATCTTTGTGCACTAATGCCCATCCACCCCGCCGCGGCGATCGTCGGGGGCGCGCCTGCCGAGCGCGCGATCGGCCAAAGCCTGGTGATGGTGCTCGCCGAGGGCGGCGGTGCCTGTTCTGGAGTCGTCATCGCGGCGCGGGCGGTGCTCACCGCCGGCCATTGCCTGCCCAAAGGGCGCGAGATTCGCGTCTATGCGCCCTCCCCCGACACGCCCGGAGCTCCGCATCTGATCACGCCTCTCGCGAGCGCCGTACACCCCGGCTATGTGCAAAACAGCCTCGGCACACGCCGCCGCTCCGTCGATCTTGCCCTCATTCGGCTGCCGGAAGCCTTGCCCGCGCCTTTCGCACCCTTGAGCCTTGTCATGGCTTCGGCGCCTGGTCCGGGCGAAACCACCGTCATCGCCGGGGACGGACTTTCGCAAGAAGGCGTCGCCTCATCGTCGGGAACGCCGCGCAGCATTTCATTGCCCGTTGTCGAGCCCTATGGGCGCGGCACGATCCTTCTGTGGGCAGCGCCGGCGAGCAGCGCGAGCGAGGGCGCGTGCGAAGGCGATTCCGGCGGCGCGATGCTCGAGCCGCAAGGCGCGCTCCTTGCGATCATCGCCTTCGCGGAAGGAAACGGCCACGCCCGCTGCGGCAAGTTGACCCAAGGCGTGCTCGTCGCTCCGCAGCGCGAATTCATCGACAGGACACTCGCCAGATGGGGCGAGAGTGCCCGTTGGACGGATCACGCGGATGGTCTAAGATAGGCAGTGAGATGACAGAGCTTCGCCCTTTTCTTCAGCGCTTCGCGCTTGGGGCCGCCCTCACGTTGTGGGCGGCCCTTCACGTCACGCCCTCCTTTGCCATCGTCGGAGGCGAGGAGGCGTCGAGCTCGTCCAGCGCCAGGCGTTACACGGTGATCGTGCAAAGCCAGAAGGGGGAGCTTTGCTCAGGCGCGGTGATCGCGCGCAATCTCGTGCTCACGGCGGCTCATTGCGTGGTGCCGAACACGAAATACCGGGTGATCTCCTTCGATCAGAATTTCGTGCCGACGGCGATCGGGGTTGCCGCCGCCGCGCGCAACCCATCCTTCAAGCTGCGCGGGCGCCCTGATCAGCAGACCGGCCTCGACATCGCGGTTCTCGAGCTTTCCGAACCTTTCGGTGGGGACATCAAGCCGCTTGCCATCTCGAGCGACCTCGGCGTGCTCTCGCCCTTGAGCGAGGTCACCGTGTCCGGTTTCGGGCTCAGCCGTTACGGGGATCGCGCCTCGGCCGGCAAGCTGCGCTTCGCCCATCTGCGGGTCGCGGGCGTTGCCGACATCGGTGTGCCGAGCCTCGCGCTCACCTCGGACGGGACACCCCAAGGAAGAGGCCGCAGTGCCTGCCTCGGTGACTCGGGCGGTCCCATCGTCTTGGAGAATTACTTCCAGAGCGTGCTCGTCGGGCTCGTCAGCCTCGCGGACGCCGAACGCGGCAAGGTGCCCTGCGCCGGCGTGACATTCGCTACGCCGGTCGCCCTGCCGGAGGACGTCTCGGCGCGCATGCAAGCCACCTCAGGCGGCGGTGGCTCCGCCTTTCAGGCCCTGCGTGGCTTGGAACGCGCCATTGGCAGGGATGGCGGCAGCTCGCGGTGAAGCCGCCTCGCCTCTCTTGAGGGGCTGCCGAGAAGCGTCCAACATCATGGCGGGCCGCGGTCGAACGGCAACCGCGCCTCAATGCTTTTGCGTCGCGAATTGCCCTTGTGCAAGCTTCGCGAACGAGCCGCCCTTTCCGATGAGCTCGTCGAAGGAGCCCGTTTCCACCACCCGGCCCTGATCGAAGACAAGCACGCGCGTCGCGTGGCGGATCGTCGAAAGCCGGTGCGCGATGACGAAGGTGGTGCGCCCGATCATCACCTCGTCGAGCGCTCTTTGCAGCCTTTCCTCGGTCGCGGCATCGAGCGCGCTCGTCGCCTCGTCCAAAATGAGGATCGGCGGGTCCTTCAGGAGGGCGCGCGCGATCGAGAGCCGCTGGCGCTCGCCGCCCGAAAGCGAGCGACCTCGTTCGCCGATGAGGGTGTCGAGGCCTTCCGGCTGCCAGGCGATGAATTCCGCCGCCTGAGCGCGCCTGATCGCCGTTTCGAGCTCCTCCTCGGTGGCCTCCGGCTTGCCGGCAAGGAGATTCTCGCGGATCGAACGAGCAAACAGCATCGGCTCCTGAAAAACCACCCCGATGTTGCGGCGAAGCGACGTAAGCGTGATCTCGCGAATATCGCGGCCGTCGAGGAGGATGCGGCCCGATTGCGGATCGAAGCTGCGATGCAGAAGGGCGAGCGTCGTCGATTTGCCGGAACCGGTGGCGCCGACGAGCGCGATGGTTTCCCCCGGCTTTACGTCGATTGCGAGATCGGTCACCGCCGAACGCTTGCCGTCATAAGAGAAGCTCACTCTCTCGAAGGCGACGGCGCCCTTGGCGCGTCCGATCGCCACGGCGTTCGGCGCATCATGGAGCGAGGGCGCGGTGTCGAGCACCTCGAAGAACTCCGCAAGACGCGGCGCTTCAAGGAAGATGTAGTTGATGAAGCTCACCACCTGCTCGAGCCTCGAGACCAGAAGGCTTGCGAGATTCACGAAAGTGACGATCTCTCCGACGGTCGTGAGCCCTTGCATGAACAAATAGGCGCCGATGCCGAGGATCGACAGGATGGTCAAGGTTGCGGAGGCGCGCGTGGCGATCGCGGCGAGCGCCCACCAGGAAAGGACCGGGTTCTGCACGGCCATCAACCGATCGATGATGACACGCACATCGCGCGCTTCCGTCTCGACGCGGGTGAAGCTCTGGATCACCGCCACATTGCCCAAGGCATCAGAGACGCGCTCCGCGAGGTCGCCTCGATAACGCTCGACGGATTGCTGCATGGTTTCGGTGTGGCGCAGCACCAGCGTCATGAGGAGCGCGAAGATCGAGACGAGAAGGATCAGCACGAGGCCGAGCCGCCAATTGAGCACGGCCGTCAGCGGCAGCATGACGAACAAGGCAACGAAGGCGGCGCAATGCTCGCGAAAGAAGGTGAGCCAGATGCCGCCGAGGCTGAGCGAGCCGTCCGACATGACCTTCAGCGCCCGGCCGGAATGCTTCTCCATGTGGAAGAGCAACGGCAGCGTGAGCACGTGCTCGAAGAATTCGGCCATCACCGCGAGCCGGCGCCGATGCGAAAGCCGGTCGGCGTTGAGCGCGACGAGGGCGCCGACCCCGATATTGAAGGCGCCGAACCCGACCCACAAGGCAAACTGCGGCAAAAGGCTCGACCAGCCAGGGACGAGCTTGGCGGCTTGCGCCGCCGTGAGCGTGTCGATGATGCGCCCGAACAGCACCGGCTCGGCGAATTGCGCCGCCGCGAGCGCGACGTTGGCGATCGCGAGAAGCACGCCGACGTAACGCTCCGGGCCAAGGGCCGCGAGCGCGCGCCCGTAAAGCCGGACGAATTTCATGAAGCGATTATCCCCGCCCGAAGCGAGCGGGCAAGTCAGCGGTAGCTAGCCTTTGAAGCCCGAACGGGCCGGCACGAGCGGCCGCACCCGAAATCTGCGGCAAGGGCTGCGGATCGCAAGCCGGATCCGGATCCTTGTGGATCGCGACCTACTTCACCACCACCCGCGCGCCGAGCGGGACGCGTTGGTAAAGGTCGATCACATCGATATTGCGCATCCGGATGCATCCGGAAGAGACCGCGTGCCCGATGCTCTCGGGCTCGTTCGTGCCGTGAATCCGATAGAGCGTGTCCTTATTGTCCTGGAACAGATAAAGAGCGCGCGCGCCGAGCGGGTTGTCAGGCCCTCCCTTGAGCCCACCGGCGTCGACGACGGGCTTCAGATGCGGCCAACGCGCGATCATGTCGGCCGGCGGCAACCAGCCGGGCCATTCCTTCTTGGCGCCGACCTCGGCAATGCCGGACCATTTGAAGGCCTCGTCACCCACGCCGACGCCGTAGCGGATGGCCTTGCCATTGGCTTCGACGAGGTAAAGAAAGCGGTGGGGCGTATCGATAACGACGGTGCCGGCGGGCTCGCCCGTCGTGTTGTCGAGCTCATAGGGAAGATATTGAGGATCGATCACCGCGGTCGGCACGAGGGCCATCCATTCGGCGTCATGCGAGCTCACCACGGGCGAGGGTATGCTCTTGTAACACCCGGCAAGGCCGAGCATCAGTCCAACCACGGCGATCCGGGAGGTGAGGCGCATGGGCTAAGGATCCAGCATCGAGTCGAACTTCATCTAGCCTGCTTCATCGAATTTTGCCAACATGGTTTAAACGGCTCCGACGTAAATATGTTCGAGCCGTCGCAAGCGTGCCACAGGCAAGGACGTTGCCAACCCGGCTTTGCCTTGTGCACACAGGCGAACTCCCTCTCCCGCGCGGGCTCCAATAAGCGCAAGGGAACCCTTCTTTTCACCCACGGCCGCCGCATTCACATGACGACGCTTTATCTCACACACCCCATCTGCCTCGAGCACGAATCCCCTCCGGGCCATCCCGAGCGCCCGGATCGCCTGCGCGCCGTTTGGCGCGCGCTCGATGATGCGCGCTTTGGCGTGCTCGAGCGGCGCGCGCCAAAGCCCGCCGATCCCGACCTCGCGCTCCTTGCCCATGATGCTCGCTACTGCGAGGCTCTGCCGAAGCTCATCCCGCCCGAGGGGCGGATCGCCCATGTCGATGCCGACACTTATCTTTCCGCGCATTCCTGGCCGGCCCTTCTGCATGCCATGGGAGCCGCCGTCGAGGCCGTCGATGCGGTGATGCAGGGGGAAGTGAAGAACGCGTTTTGCGCCACCCGTCCGCCCGGCCATCATGCCGAGCGCGCCCGCGCCATGGGATTTTGCCTCTTCAATCACGTCGCCGTCGCGGCGCGCGCGGCGCAGAGGGCGCAAGGCGTCGAGCGCATCGCGATCGTCGATTTCGACGTGCATCACGGCAACGGCACGCAGGATATCTTCTGGAACGACAAATCGGTGCTCTATGCCTCGAGCCATCAATGGCCGCTCTATCCCGGCACCGGCGCCGCTTCCGAAACGGGCGAGCATGACAACATCGTCAACTTGCCCTTGGCGAGCGGGACCGGCCCGCAAGTTTTCCGCGCCGCATTCGAAAGCGTGATCCTGCCGCGGGTCGACGCCTTCGAGCCTGATCTGATCTTGATCTCAGCGGGCTTCGACGCGCATCGGCGCGACCCCTTGGCAAGCCTCGATATCGGCGAGGAGGAGTTCGGCTGGGTGACGCGCCGGCTCATGGAGATCGCGGACCGCCGTTGCGCGGGGCGGATCGTCTCCGTGCTCGAGGGCGGCTATGACCTCGCGGGGCTTGCGGCTTCGGCCGCGGCCCATGTCGAAGCGCTCATGGAGGCGTGAGCGCAACACGCAATCCGCGCAAGGTTGCCTGCGTCGAGGGATCGGCGATGCCGTCCGCGCGCTCGGGCCGGAAATGGCGCTGGAAAGCTCTCACGACGCTTTGCGTCTCTTCGCCATAGAAACCCGTGGCTTCGATTGCATACCCATACCCAGCCAAGGAAGCTTGCAACTCCGCCACCTTCGGCCCTTGATCCCCAAGCGCAAGGGTTGGCCCGTCACTTACGGGCGCCGGCGCCACGAAATTGCCGATTCCCGCGCGATGAAGCTCTTGCCAAGGAAAGCGCTCGCCCGGATCCTGCTTGCGCGAAGGCGCAATATCGGAGTGCGCAAGGACACGCGCCGGGTGTATCGGCCAGCGTGAAGTGATGTCACGGCAGAGCGCGATCACCGCATCGATCTGAGCGCTGGGGAAAGGCGGATTGCCCCCGTCATGCCCAGGATGAGCGATCTCGATGCCGATCGAGCGCGAGTTCAAATCTTTTTGGCCGTGCCAGGAGGATTGCCCCGCGTGCCAGGCGCGCCGGTCTTCACGCACAAGCGCGAAAATCTCGCCTCCGTTGTCGACGAGGTAGTGGCTCGACACTTCCGATCGCGGGTCGGTGAGCCTCGCGATCGCGCCTTCAGCGTTCGGCATCCCCGTATAATGCAGGACCAGCATGTCGACGCCGGCCCTGCGCTTTCCGTGGTTGGGCGAAGCGATGCGCGTGCATCGCAAACCGGTCATCATTCCGCGACTACCGGAAAAGACCCGCCGGGCTCCGGCCCGAGAGGCGCAAGGGGCTTCAAGCCCTCAGCGGCAATAGACGTTGCCGTAATAGTCGCGATAGGTACCGTAGGGGCAAGGCGCGGTCGCGGCGCCGACCACGGCACCGGTGGCGCCACCCGCGATCGCACCGATCGCCGCGCCGCGGCCACCGCCCGCCGCTCCTCCGATCAAGGCGCCTGTGCCTGCACCGAGCAATCCTCCGCCGACCGCGCGTTCCTCAGGCGTGTTGCAAGCACCCAGCGTGAGCACCAGCACCGCAGCCGTCACGACCTTCTTCATCTCGAGCTCCCTTGAACGATTCCGAATGCTGACCCGCATATCGGCATTTCATGCTAGGCGCTAGCGCGTTGGGGAGCCAGCGTCACTGCCCATCAGGCTTAACGCGGGTAGAGCCGGTTCGGGTTCCACGAGCAGCCTGGAAAACGCCTCAATTTGACCATAGCGCCCCAAGCTAGATCTTGAAAACGCTTCCCCTTTTCGCCCCCTCCAGCAGCGAAGACAATCTCCTGCCGATGCCATTCTTGCGCCTGATCTCACTTGGTCTTCTCACCGCGCTTCTTTCCGGGTGCGCCCAACTCGGCGCGCCCTCAACGCAGAGCGCGACGGAAGTCGAGGCGCCTGGGGGAGTGGGCGAGAATGTTCAAATGGCGCAAGGCGCCGAGGCGAAGGCTCGCGAGCGTGAGCTTCGCCCCAGGATCGAGCAGCATGCGCGCGAGAACGCCCTGCCGGCGGCGCTCGCCAACGCCGTCATTCGCATCGAAAGCAACTATAATCCGAGGATCGTGCACGCGGGGAATTACGGTCTGATGCAGATCAAGCTCGCCACCGCTCGCGCCGTCGGTTTCGGCGGCTCCGCGGCCGAGCTTCTCGATCCCGATACCAATCTGCGCTACGGCTTGAAGTATCTCGGCAGCGTTTACCAGCAATCGCAAGGCGATCTCTGCCTTACGATAATGAAATATCAAAGTGGTCATCGGGCGCTGCGAATGACCGCAAGCAACCGCGCCTATTGCCAAAAAGTGAAAGGCCTGATGATGGCCTCGAGATAGGCATTTGGGAGCTGGACTCGCCTGCTCATCACGGTTTCGTGAGCAGCCGCTACTGTGGATTTCAAGTAACGCGCCGCACTTTTTTTTGCCGGGGTGCCGCCATTTTTCACGCGCCCCCAGTTGACGGAAGGCGCGAGTTCGTGTCCCGTATCGGGCGCAATCGGGAAGTATTCGTCGTAGTCCTGCGCTACGGCGAAGGGATTTGGTCATCGATCCGCCGGTCCTACCAACCACGATTGCTTTCCTTCGGCGCGGCGCCGAGGGGAAATTTTGAAGGGCTTGGGTCGACAGGGATACCGCTGCATGGCTTCCGGTACTGTCAAGTGGTTCGACGAGACCAAGGGGTACGGCTTCATTCGTCCGTCTGACGGCGGCAAGGATGTTTTCGTCCATATCACCGCCGTGCGCACGGCGGGGCTACAAACGCTGGCCGAAGGACAAAAGGTCAACTTCGACCTCGTTTCCGAGCGCGGTAAAACCGCCGCGGGCAATCTCTCGCTCGCCTGATCACGCCTCCCCGCGGCGCAGACCTTAGGTTCGGTCGCGGGGTTACGGAGGCCGCACTCATGGCGTAGGCCTCGCGATCGTCCGAGTGCTGCCGCCGCGCTCTCGGTGGGGGAATATTTTCGCGACCTTATCGCTCGGTCGTTTTTCACCCGCCAAGCCGGCTCGCTTGCCTATTGCGCTGCCTTGCCGGGCGCCTTGTGTGCCCCTTTGGCATTCTCCTCATCGATGAGAGCCTTGGCGAGAAGCTTGCCGGCCGGGCTGCGCGGCAGCTCGGCGCGGATCTCGAGCGCGGTCGGCATCTCATGGCGTCCGATGCGATCGCTCAGGAAATCGCGCAGCGCTTCGAGGGTGAGCATGGGTGCCCCCTCTTTCAGCGTCACGAAAGCCTTGGCGGCCTAGCCCCGATAGGCGTCGGGGACACCGATGACGATCACCTCCTTCACGTCACCGTGCTCGTAAATCGCATTCTCGATCGCCACCGGATACACGTTGAAGCCCGACGAGATGATCATGTTCTTCTTGCGGTCGACGATGCTGAATTGGCCTTTCTCGTCCATCTTGCCGATGTCGCCGGTGAGGAAATAACCGTCGACGAAAGCCTCGTCCGTGGCTTGCGGCTTGTTCCAATAGCCTTTGAATACGTTGGGGCCGCGGATCGCGATCTCACCGATCTCATGGGGCCCGAGCTCCTTGTGCGGGTCGTCCAAGGCCACGATGCGCAAATCGATCCCCGGATAAGGGATGCCGATGAGGCCGGGGCTCGAGGGCGCGCTCATCACCATCCGCGTTCCTGCAGGCGCGGTCTCGGTCATGCCCCAGCCGCCGCCCATGCGCCGGCCCAACAAGCGCTCGAGCCGTTTCTCGACCTCGAACGGCATGGGCGCACCCCCCGATCCGCACTGCTTCAATGAGGACAGATCACGTTTCTCGATGCCGGGCAGGTTGGCGAGCGCGATCCACATCGTCGGCACGCCGAGCATGACGCTCGCCCGTCGCGTCTCGATATCGGCGACCACCGCTTCCGCGTCGAAGCGCGGATGCAGCAAGAGTTCATTGCCGTCACGCAAGCCTCGCAACAAGATCACCGTGAGCGCGTAGATGTGGAAGAGCGGCAGCACGCAGATGATCCGCTCTTCACCTGCCACCAGGCCGTAAGGCTCGCTCCAGCTTCGGTACATGCCGACCGTCGCCGTGAAATTGGCGTGGGTCAGCATGGCGCCTTTGGGCATTCCCGTTGTGCCGCCCGTATATTGCAAGACCGCCACGTCATGGGGCGACATCTTCGCAGGCTCGCGCGAAGAAGGCCTGCGCAACATGTCCATGAGCGGCGAGACGCCCGGCCGCCAGGGCACCGCGACACCGGGCGATGGCCCCCAATGCGCATCATCGCCCACCCAGACATGCTCGACGAGGCCCTCCGCCTGAAGCACCAAGGCGTTCGGCAAGAGACTTGGAAAATTCGTGGTGATCAGGTTGCGAGCACCCGAGTCCTTGACCTTGTAGGCGAGCTCACGGGGCGCATCGAGGGGGCTCAGATGCGCGACGCGAGCGCCGAGGCGCAAGACGGCGAAGAAGGCAATGGGGTGGTAGGGCGTGTTTGGCAGGTAAAGCGCCACCGTATCGCCCTTGCCGATACCCGCCTCGGCAAGACCCGCCGAAAGTTCCGCAACGAGCCTGCCCAGCGTCGCATAATCGAGCCTCACCTCGCGATAGGAAAGGGCAGGCCGAGCCGGCCCTTTGGCGACCGCCAGGTCGAGAAGCGCGGGCAAGGTGCCGATCTCCATCGGTGTTTCCCAGCGCGCCGCCTCCGGAAAGGCATCGACCCAGGGACGAGAAGGCGTAGCGCTCATCATTCAGGCCGCGTGGATTTTTCTGATCTCGGCAAGCGCATAGAAATTCTTCGTTTCCTTCCCCGCAAGCTTGCGCTTTCGCGCCGCGGGCAAGTTAGCCGAGGGCGTAAAACGGCGCCAGCGCCAAGCCTGTTTCGCCAAGCCTGTTCGACAGGAGCTTTGTCTTTCACGAGATCGCGACCCCCGGGTGGCCTAAAGCGCAACAGGAAAAACCGGTGACCGCGCTTCGCGCTTTCGGGGAGATGAGACCCCGTGCTAAGGCGTGAACCACAACCGCAGGAGGCCCCATGCCCGCAGCATTTCACACATTCTTGTGCCGCACCGACAATATTGGCGTGCTGATTCATGACGAAGCGACGGGCCAGGTCGCGAGCGTCGACGTGCCGGAGGCCGGAGCCGTCGAGCGCGCCTTGCGCGAGAAGAACTGGCGGCTCACCCATATCATCGTCACGCACCGACATTCGGATCACATCGAGGGCATTCCTGCCTTGAAGGCCAAGACCGGCGCGCGGGTCATCGCGCCGAAGAAAGCGGCGGCCCAGGTGCCGCAAGCCGACGAGCTCGTGGCGGAAGGGGACAAGGTCAGGATCGGTGAGCTCTCAGCCTCGGTGCTCGACACGCCCGGCCATTGCGCCGACCACATCTCCTTCTGGTTTCCGCAAGAGAACGCATTGTTCGCCGGCGACACCATCTTCACGCTCGGCTGCGGCCGGGTGAGCGAAGCGACGCCTTCGGTGCTCTGGTCCTCCTTGCAGCGCATCGCGGCCTTGCCGAACGAGACGCGCATCTGGTCCGGTCATGAATACACCTTGTCGAACGCGAAATTCGCGATCTCGGTCGACGGCACCAATGAGGCGCTGAAAGCCCGATATGCGAAGATCGAGAAGCTGCGGGCTGCCGATAAGCTCACCGTGCCGACGACGCTCGCCGAGGAGAAGGCGACGAACCCCTTCCTGCGCGCAGGCGATCCAAAGGTGCAAAAGGCGGTGGGCATGGCGGGCGCCGACGCGAGCGCGGTCTTTGCCGAATTGCGCGAGCGCAAGAACAGGTTTTGAGCTTCGCGCTTCGGCGGTCGCCATGCCGTCCCTCTCCGCGGATGAGATGATCCGGGAGCTTGGGCTTTCGCCACATCCGGAAGGCGGCTGGTACCGCGAGAGCTTTCGCGACGAGGCCACGTCGAGCGATGGCCGGGCGAGATCGACGGCGATCTATTTCCTGCTGAAGGCGGGCGAAACCTCGCATTGGCATCGCATCGACGCTGCCGAGATCTGGCTTTGGCATGCCGGCGCACCGCTCGCCTTATCGATCTCGATCGATGGCGAGCAAAGCCATTCCCATCGCCTCGGCGCCGATCTCGCCTCGGGCGAACGTCCGCAAGCCGTCGTGCCCGCGCGCGCCTGGCAAAGCGCGAAAGCTCTTGGTGATTGGACGCTCGTCTCCTGCGTCGTCGCTCCAGGGTTTGAGTTTTCCGCCTTCGAATTGGCTGCGTCAGATTGGCGGCCGGCTCATCCTCCCATTGGCAAGACCAGTCCCTGACCGGCTCGTTCGTGCCCGGTCGGACGCCGCTCCTCTCGGGGGCGAAATGGGTCCGATCTTGACAGATGGTAAGCTATCTCTTACCGTAAGTCATGGCTAACACAAACGCCGCACTTGGCGCTCTCGCAGACCCGACGCGCAGAGGCGTACTCGAGCGCCTGGCTTCCGGCCCGGCCTCGGTTGGCGAAATCGCTTCAAAGTTGCCGGTGAGCAGGCCCGCCGTCTCGCAACATCTCAAGGTGCTGAAAGGGGCAGGCCTCGTGCTCGATCGGGCGGAGGGCACAAGGCGCGTTTATCAGATCGACCCCGCCGGGCTCGGCGCCATTCGCGCCTGGCTCGATCAATTCTGGGCCGTGGCGCTCGATGCTTTCAAGGCCGAAGTGGAAGGTGACGAGAGCCACGACCGGGGAAAAGACAAATGAAGACGATCAAGCCCGCCGCCGTGCGCCGGAGCCTCGAAGTGAAGGCGAGCATCGAGCGCGCCTTCGAGGTGTTCACGGCGGGTTTCGGAAGCTGGTGGCCGCATTCGCATACGATTGGCAAGGGCAAGCTGAAGACAGCCGTGATCGAGCCCCGCGTCGGCGGGCGCTGGTATGGAGAGGACGAGGACGGGACGAAAACCGATTGGGGCCATGTGCTTGCCTTCGATCGGCCGAGCCATCTCGTGCTCGCCTGGCAAATCAACTCGGATTGGCGCTTCGATCCCAAGGTCGCGAGCGAGGTGGAATTGCGCTTCACGGCGCTCGCCGCAAACCTCACCCGCGTCGAGCTCGAGCATCGCCATCTCGAGCGGCTCGGACCGAAGTTCGAGGAAATGCAGGCGGCCTTCGAATCGCCGAACGGCTGGGGCGCGATCATGAGCCTCTTCGCCGCGGCGGCGGAAGCCGACAAGGCCGGAACATCGGCGCGGCATAATCCCGGCCTGTGACGGAATGAAGTGAGTTGCGAGCTCGAGGGCGAAATCGGGGCCACTGAAAAATGGAAGGAGAGCACCATGGCTGAATTCACCGTTTACGGCGTTCCCGGCAGCCCTTATCTTCGAGCCGCCCTCATCGGTTTCGAGGAGAAAGGCATCGCTCATCGCCTGGTCCCCATGGGGTTCGGCGAATCCAAGACCCCCGAGCATCTCGCCCTCCATCCCTTCGGACGCATCCCGGTCGTCGATCACGGCGGTTTCCGCCTTTACGAAACTCAGGCGATCCTTCGCTATCTCGATGATCTTTACCCGACGCCGCCCTTCCAACCGAGGGACGCCCGGGCCAAGGCGCGCATGAACCAGCTCGTCGGCATCACGGATTGGTATTTCTTTCCCAAGGTGACCGCCACGATTGCCTTCCAGCGCTTCGTCGTCCCGATGCGAGGCGGCACGCCCGATGAGGCGGTGATCGCCGCCGCGAGGCCTGACGCCGTCACCTGCGTGAAAGCGATCGAAGCGCTTATGGGCGATGTCTACCTCACGGGCGAGGAGATCACGGTCGCCGATCTCATGCTCATCCCCCATGTGCATTATTTCGCGCTCACGCCCGAAGGGAAGGAGATCCTCCGCGACGGCAAGCTTCAGCGTTGGGTCGAGCGCATGCGGGGGCGCCCGAGCCTCGAGCGCACTGAGCTCGAAAGGCTAAAGGCAGCGGCTTGATCTGTCGGTCGCGATCAACGCTTGCGCGTCAACTCACACAGAGCTCGGCGGCCACGACCTCGATCGCATCGGACCAGGTGAGGCGGCCTTGGTACACCGTGATTCCATGAGCCGCGAAGGCCTCGGCCATCAGCCGATGCGGATGGGCCGAGGCCATCGCGATCGCTTCCTCGAAGCTCGCGAAACCCCAGCTCACGAGGTTACGGACCGCGGCGTCGAGCGTCAGCGAGGAGCCCGCAAGCAATGCTTGACCTGGCAGATGCACCTTGCCGTCGGCGTCCCGCTCGACCGTGAACCCTGCGAAAGGATGCGAGCCCTCCGACGCGGCGGCGGCCGAGACGGCGTCGGTGACGAGGATCGAGCGCTCCTTGCCTTTCGCCCGCAGCAGGACTTTCAGGGCTTGCGGGGGAATATGGATGCCGTCGGCGATGAAATCGGCAAAAAGCCGATCCTCGGCGAGCTGGGCGAAGATGGTGTTGTCGAGCTTGTGCACGGATTGCGGCACGCCATTGCCGAGATGCGTCGAAAGGGAAAGGCCGGCCCTCACCGCCTCGTTCAGCACCTCTCCTTTCGCGGCGCTGTGGCCCATCGCAACGACCTTGCCGCGCGCCTTTGCCCAGCGGATGAGCTCGAGCGCCCCCTCGACCTCGGGCGCGAGCGTGATGAGAAGGATGGGCCGCGAAAGCCCCGCCTCCAACCGTTCGACAAGGGCGGGATCGGCGGCCGTCATCGCCTGATGCGGGTGACAGCCGCGATAGCCTTCGGCGGGGTTCAGGAACGGCCCTTCGAGATGATATCCCGGGCACATGCCGGGGCCGAGGCGGCCCGTCGTGACGGCGCGGTCGAGCGCCTTGAAGCGGGCGCCGAGCGCGTCGGGAAGCGCGGTGATCAAGGTCGGGAGGCAACGTGTGACGCCGGTTGAGCGCATCCAGTTCAGCGCATGATCCAGCATTTCGGGCGTGATCTCCTCATCGTTGAAGTCGATCCCGGCAAAGCCGTTGACCTGGAGGTCGAAGAGCCCGGGAGTCATACGGTAAGCGCTCTTCCTCACGCGCTTTTACTCGCGGTAAGCAGCGAGGCCGCGGAGGGATCGAGGAAGAGGGTGCAGGACGCGTGGCGCTGAAGGATCGAGGCCGGAAATTGCGGCGACACCTCCCCTTCCACCGCCGCCTTCACGGCCTTGGCCTTGCGCAGATCGGACACGCTGACGATCAGCACCCGAGATTTCATCATCTGCCGCACGCTCATCGAGATGGCGCGACGCGGCACATCGGCGAGGCTCGGGAACCATCCCTCGCCAAGCTGCTGGCGCCGGCAGGCCTCGTCGAGCTCGACCAGGATGTAAGGATCGTCGGTGCAAAAATCCGCGGGCGGATCGTTGAAGGCGAGGTGACAATTCTCACCGATGCCGGCGAAGCACACATCGACATCGAGCCCCCCGAGAGCGGCGTTCAGCCGCTTGACCTCGCCGTCAACGTCCCGCGCATCTCCCTCGACCGGCACGAAGGCCCCGAGCGTCGGCAGGGGGGCAACGAAGCGCTCCTCGAGATAGCGCCGAAAGCTCGCCGGATGGCTTTCCGGAATTCCCACATATTCGTCGAGATGGAAGGCGGTCACCTTCGACCAATCGATGTCTTCGGCCTTGACGAGGTGATCCAGCATGTCGAGCTGGCTCATGCCGGTCGCAACGACCACGGTTGACGCGCCTCGGCGAGCGATCGCCTCGCGGATGACACTCGCGCCGGCGGCGGCCGCGGCGGCGCCCAACGCCTCCTTGCCGGCCTCGATCTCAAGCTTCACCTCTAACGCTCCTCTCGGCTTGGTGAACAGATGGGTTCAACGCGGATCAGAAGGTTTCGACCCAGGGCCTGACCTCGATCTCCCAGGACCACGCGTCACGCGGCTGGCGGATGAGGTGGAGATAGCTCTCCGCGATCGAATCCGGATCGAGCGTGGCGTCGCGCCCGTCAGGATCGGGCCGGCGCGCCGACCGAATGCCCCCGTCGACGACGACATGGCCGACGTGAATGCCCTGCGGATGCAGCTCGCGCGCCATGGATTGCGCGAGACCGCGCAGCGCGAATTTTCCCATGGCGAAGGGCGCAGAGCGCGCATATCCCTTCACGCCGGCGGACGCGCCGGTGAAGAGAATCGTGCCCTTGCCGCGCGCCAGCATGGCACGCGCCGCCTGCTGGCCCGCAAGAAAAGCGCCGAAGGCCGTGATCTCGAGCGAGCGGCGAACCTCCGCCGGATCGAGCCCGATCAAGGGCCCGCGAATGCGATAGGACGGATTGTAGATC
Source organism: Beijerinckiaceae bacterium (assembly GCA_035949255.1). Taxonomy (GTDB): domain Bacteria; phylum Pseudomonadota; class Alphaproteobacteria; order Rhizobiales; family Beijerinckiaceae; genus GAS188. Next base: position 18,631 of record DASZIL010000059.1, read on the forward strand.
ATCACCTCGAGCGGGCCGATCGCCTCGAACAGCGCCGCCACCTCTCGCGGGTCGGATGCATCGCAGCGGCGCGCGTCCGCCTTGGTTTCCTTGGCAAGATCGGCGAGCTTGCCGGTGTCGCGGGCGGCAAGCACGAGCCTGTAGCCCTCGCGCGACAAGAGCCGCGCCAGCGATGCGGAAAGCCCGTCACCCACGCCGATGACGAGCGCGGTGCCTGAAGATCGATCGTTCATGGGAAGGTCCTCGAGCCGATGCGCTTGCACGCATTTACGACCGGCGGCGCGAGAAGCCAAGGAGCCACTGGCTTGGGAGCGTCGGGGGCTTGGGAGCGGCGGGGGCTTGGGAGCGGTGGGACTTTGAGCGGTGGGACTTTGAGCGGTGGATCTTGGCGCAAGTCTTGAGATCTTGGCTGATATCCTTGGCCGACATTGTCGGCCGGCGCTCTTGGTCAGCGCTCTTGGTCAGCGCTCTTGGTCAGCGTTCTTGGTCAGCGTTCTTGGTCAGCTTTCTTGGCCGAATTTGACTTCGTTCCCCCTTCGGCGTAGCGAAATCCGCGAAATCGACGAACGCGAGCCCTCGAGCCGCCAACCGGGACAAGGCCCTTCACGAATGAAGGGGTCTGGAGCCCGGAGGTCAACGTCCGACAGCGCGAGGCGCTCTCGGGCGCTGAAACGTTTGGGAAGAGTAGTGAGGAGTGAAAAGTGAGGAGTGAGAAGTGAATAGTGAGAAGTGAGTGCGTCCTATTCACTCTTCACTCTTCACTTTTCACTCGCCATTAAGGAGTAACGCCATGCCGACGCCGGGCCTGAAGATCGAGGATGCCATCAACACCGTTTGCCCCTGGTCGGGCAAGCCGATCTCGGCGGATTCGCTGACCCGTTATCGCGGGGCGGTCGTTGGCTTCTGCAATCCCGGCTGCCGCGACAAATTCGAGCAGGCGGTGACGGCTTTCGACACGGTCTTGAACGACGTGGGGCTCGACGACGCAGGGGCGAATAGCGAGTAGAAATAGTGAGAAGTGAGGAGTGAGAAGTGAAGAGAAAAAGGCGAGTAGCGAGTAGGAAAGTGGCGCAAGCATCATCACAATAACTTTTCACTCTTCACTCTTCACTCTTCACTTCTAACTACTCGCTACTCGCTACTCGCTATTCGCTCACCAGAGACAATCATGTTCGACAGCCTTTCCTCACGCCTCTCCGGCATCCTCGACAAGCTCACGCGCCGCGGCGCGTTGACCGAGACTGATGTGGCCGAAGCGCTGCGCGAGGTGCGCCGAGCCCTGCTCGAGGCCGACGTCGCGCTCGATGTCGTGCGCTCATTCACCGACAAGGTGCGGGCGCGCGCGGTCGGCGCGGAGGTGGTGAAATCGGTCACGCCTGGCCAGATGGTCGTGAAGATCGTGCACGACGTGCTCGTCGAGACGCTCGGCGCCGATGCCGAACCGATTTCGCTCAACGCCGTCCCGCCGGTGCCGATCCTGATGGTGGGCCTGCAAGGCTCGGGCAAGACCACGACGACCGCGAAGATCGCCAAGCGCCTCAGCGATCGCCAGGGCAAGCGCGTCCTCATGGCTTCGCTCGACACGCGCAGACCCGCCGCCATGGAGCAGCTCGCCGTGCTCGGCAGCCAGACGGGCATTTCCACATTGCCGATCATCGCCGGGCAAAATGCCGTCCAGATCGCGCGCCGCGCCGTCGAGGCGGCGCGTCTCGGCGGCTATGACGTGGTCATGCTCGACACGGCGGGCCGCACCACCGTCGATGACGAGCTCATGAACGAGGCCGCCGAGGTGAAGGCCGCGACGCAGCCGCATGAGACGCTTCTCGTTGCCGACGCCCTGACCGGCCAGGACGCGGTGAACACCGCGCGTGCCTTCGAGGGACGGCTCGACCTCACCGGCATCGTGCTCACCCGCATCGACGGCGACGGTCGCGGCGGCGCGGCGCTCTCCATGCGCGCCGTGACGGGAAAGCCGATCAAGCTGATGGGCGTCGGCGAGAAGATCGACGCGCTCGAGGATTTTCACCCCGCCCGCATCGCCAACCGCATCCTCGGCATGGGCGACATCGTCTCGCTCGTCGAGAAGGCGGCCGAGACCATCGACCGCGAGAAGGCTCTCGCCATCGCCGAGAAGATGCGCAAGGGGCGCTTCGACCTCGTGGATTTGCGCGAGCAGCTCACCCAGATGTCCAAGCTCGGCGGCCTGGGCGGCATCATGGGCATGATCCCCGGCATCGCCAAGATGAAGGATCAGGTCGCCAAGGCGGGCCTCGACGACCGCATGGTCAAGCGTCAGCTCGCCATCATCGATTCGATGACGCCGCAAGAGCGCGCCAATCCGGAGATCCTGAAGGCTTCGCGCAAACGGCGCATCGCGGCGGGCTCCGGCACCACGCCCGAGCACATCAACCGCCTTCTGAAGATGCATCGCCAGATGGCGGACATGATGAAGATGATGGGCCGCGGCAAGGGCGGCATGATGGGCAAGATGGCCTCGATGTTCGGAATGGGCGGGGGTGATCCGCTCGCGGGCCTCGACTTGTCGGCGCTTACGCCCGAGCAGCTCGAGACGATCAAGCGCGAGCTCGGCGGTCAATTGCCGCCTGGTTTTCCCGAAGCCTTGGCGAGTGGCGCGGGAGCGCCCGCCGGCACGGCGCCGAGCCCACGCCTTCCGGCTTCCTTCCCCGGCGGCCTTGTGGGGGGCAAGCCCTTGGGGCTTCCCGGTCTTGGCGGCGCCAAGCTGCCGGGCCTCGGCGGAAGCTTTCCGGGCCTTCCCGGCGGCCTCAACCCGTTCGGGGGTAAGAAGAAATGATGCTCGCCCCTTCCGTTCACCGCTCTTCCGAACGATCGGAGGCGCCACCCGCTTGATCCATCCCGCGACGCTAAACGGTCGCGATCCTTGAACCCTCACAACTCTCATTGACACTGGAGACAATCATGTCCTTGAAAATTCGCCTGACCCGCCGTGGCGCCAAGAAGCGCCCCTTCTATGCGATCGTCGTTGCCGATGTGCGCGCGCCACGCGACGGCCGCTTCATCGAGAAGATCGGCACCTACAACCCGATGCTGGCGAAAGACGGCCCGGTGAAGCGTGTCGTGCTCGACATCGAGAAGGCCAAGGCCTGGATGGCGAAGGGCGCAAAGCCGACCGATCGCGTGCTGCGCTTCCTCGATGCTGAAGGCGTGCTGAAGCGCGAGCCGCGCAACAATCCGAAGAAGGCCGAGCCCGGCACCAAGGCAAAGGAGCGCGCCGCCGCTGCCGCCACGCCCCCGGCCGAGGCCGCGCCCGCGGCACCCGCTGAAGCTGCGCCTGCCGAAGCCACTCCCGCCGCGTAGCTCTCGCGCGCGCTCTCCGCGCGGACGCCCCTGTGCCCTTCGCGCGGCAGAAGGAAAGGCGCCCCCTTCTCCCTCTGGGAGAAGGTGCCTCGCTCTTGCGAGGCGGATGAGGCCACTCGGGCATTCGACCGCCTTTTCACCTTTGGCTTCGCGCCAAGTTCGTCGATGCTCGCGCCATTCTCCCTCATCCGCCCTCGGCTAAATCGGTGACGCCTTATATATTCCCTAATTTGAATTAGACCCCTCCGGTTGTAATTGGTGCAAATGTAAGGCGTCACCGAATTGAATTCGCGCTCGTGCGCTCGCAGGTTCAACCCGAGCGCATCGAGCCCCAGCCGCGCGACTGCATGGCGCGAGCGAGATCCGCGTCGAGCGAGCTCCAGGAGATGCGCTTTGCCAGGAAAGACGCGATCGTCTGGATCAGCGGATTACGGTAGCGGAAATAATTGTTGAGAGGCACGAGCTCGTGCCCCACATCGAGCTTGGCGCGATAGCCGGTCTGGCCGCTCTGGACTTCCTCCGCTCCCGCGTCGATGGCAAAGCGCATGAATTCTTCCCAGAGGCGGAAATAGAGATAGACCTTGCTGCCGAAGCCGTAATCCAAGCCGATGAATTTGTTGATGACGCACTTGCCCTGCACGATGGCAAGCATGAAGGCGACTGCCTTGCCGCTGGAGCGTTCGCGCAAGATGATGCACCGGCTCTGCGCTTGCCGGCAGACGAACTCCCAGAATGTCTCGGTCAACCGTTCGAACCTCGTCGTCGCACGCGCATAAGTGTTCTGGAACAGCCGCCAAATCTCCGCGACGTGGGTGCTGTCCGGCTTGGAGACGACCTCGACTTCGACATCGATATGAGCGCGGGAGAGCCGCAGCTTCTTGCGAAGGTTATGGCGCCGATTTCCCGTAAGGCGCGCGAGATAAGTCTCGAAATCCGAACCGAAGTTCGCAATGCGCGTGCCGGGGTAGCTCACGGCCTCGGATAAGCCCGCCTCGCGCGAGAGGGCACGCAGGGCCGGCCATGAGCTTTCGGGAAAATCCTTCCAGACGAGACACGCCGCCTTGCTCTCTTGCGCGCGTCGCCAGAACGCTTGCTGCAGCAACGACGCGATCTCATCGAGCCTCACCCCTGGCGCGACGCCGACCGTGCCCTCGTCGGAGCAGGGGCAACCGACGAACAATGTCTTCTGGAAGCGCAGATGCCGCAAGTAACGCCCACCAAGGCTCAGCGCCCAATCGACGAGGCTCGGCGCGACAAGCGAAATGGGGAACTCAGCCTCGAAGGTCGGCGCGATGGCGACGATCTCATGACCGCGCGTGACGACCCCATAGGCGAAGCGAAATTGCTCTTCGAGCCCCGCTTGTTCCAGCGCGGTGTAGAGCCATAGCCCTTCGAGGGGCGGCGGAAAACAGCACCGCCAGGCGTCGACCGGGATCTCATTCGCCGAGCTTCGCCACTCGATCTGAAACGGCTGGGCGATCGTGCCGAGCTCGGCGAGCGCGCGCGGCCGCGACGCCGCCGCCTCGCCGAGCTCGCCGTCGTAACCCCGCTTCAAGAGAGAAGAGTGTCTCATGCGCGGCCCGGCGCCGGTTTGCGCGAAGGGATGTTCTCGAGCGTCACCCTGCCGCAAAACGGCGTGAAGAATGAGTCGCGCGATGGTCGCACGGTGCAAGAAAAATTAGTACGCAAGGCGCTCCCGCTCCTTTTCAACCGCGATACCTTGCCCGAGCGTCGCCAGCAAGGCATCACGAAGAGCGCTCGCGCCGAAGCGAAAGGTGGAAGGGGTGACGAAACGAGGTCCCACGAGCTCGTCCGCAAGCGCAAGATAGCTCATGGCATCGGCGAGGCTGCGCACGCCGCCTGAAATCTTCACCCCGACCGGCCGGCCCGCTGTCTTTACCTCCTCGAGGAGAAGGCTCGCGGCGGCAGGCGTCGCCGAAACAGCGGATTTGCCCGTCGAGGTCTTGAGGAAATCGACCCCCTCCCCGATCGCCATGCGCGCGGCCTCGATGATGAGGGAGGGGGCTGAGTAAGCGCCCGTCTCGAGGATCGCCTTGAGGAGCGCGGGCGCGGGGATGGTCGCTCTCGCGGTGCGCAACAGCGACGTCACAGAATTTTTCCTGCCGGCGATGAGGCGTCGATAGGGGATGACCACATCGACCTCATCCGCCCCATCATGGAGCGCCTTTTCGATGGTGGCGCTGACCGCCGATAGGCTCTCCTCGCCCGAGGGAAAATTGGCGACGGTCGCGATCTTGACACCGCTTCCTGCGAGCTCGCGCTTCGCGAGCCTGACGAAACGCGGCCACAAGCACACCGCTGCGACCTTTCGCGGCGCGAGGGCGGCGGTGCAGAGCGCGAGCGCGCCCTCATCGGTCGCGGCATCGCCGAGGTCGGTAAGGTCGAGGCAAGCGAGCGCGCGGGCGGCGTCTTGATATTGGGGAGAGTCAGGCGTCATCGAGCGTCCGGATGAAAGTGTCGAAAATGCGCCTGAGCGAGATTGCCGCTGTCGCCCCCATTCGCTTCGTCTCGTTGTGGCTCGGCACCGCCCCTTCGACCCCGGCGGCGAGATTGGTGACGGCGCACAGCGCCGCGACCTTGAGACCATAGCGCCTGGCGATGACGGTCTCCGGCACGACGGACATGCCGACGATATCGGCGCCGAGCATTCCCGCCACGCGGATTTCCGCGGGCGTCTCGAAGCTTGGACCTGGCATGAACATATACACGGCGTCGTGCAAGGCGACACCCTGGCTTGCGGCGGCGCGCTTCAGCCGGTGGCGCAGTGTCGCGTCGTAAGCATCGTTCATGGGCACGAAGCGGGCATCTCCCTGCTCGTTGTGAAGCGGGTTCACCCCTGAAAGATTGATGTGGTCGGTGACGATGGCGAGCGCGCCCGCGCGCATGCTCGGCTTCAAAGAGCCGACGGAGCTCGTGAGCACGACTGAATGCGCGCCGAGGCGCAACAAGACCTCGACCGGGGTGCGCATGGCTTGCGCATCCCCGGTCTCGTAATAATGGGAGCGCCCCTGGAGAAGCGCGACGCGTAAACGTCCGATATTGCCGATCACGAGCCGGCGCGCATGGCCCGAGACGAAACCGTGTGGAAATCCCGGCAGATCATCGTAGGGAATGTCGAGCGCATTCTCGACCTCCTTGACGATGTTGGCCAAGCCTGTGCCTGTCACGACGCCGATGTCGACCGAAGCCTCAAGGCCGCGATTGCGCAACAGCTCCATCACTGTTTCCGAGTCTTGGCCCGAGTACATGGCACGCCTTTCTTGCGCCGCATGGGCGAAAAAGCGACAGCTCCCACTCCCGCGCCGGTTGGTTTGCCCCGACGCGGAATCTCACGTTTGCGTGAGCCTGTCACACCACAAATCAAAGAAAGCTGCCAGTGTTTGTAAAAACAGGCTTTGGATATTCAAGCCTCTTTGCGCACCAAGCATCCGATAATCCGCGTCAAACCTCTTCGGCGAGGTGTTCGGGGCCGAAGGCGGAAGGCAGCAATGCGCCGACCGAATAGGTGGTCCGCGCTCCCCCCGGGGTCACGCAATGAACCAGGACATCGGGCCTTGCGAATTCGCGCAAGCGCTGGCGGCAGGCCCCACAGGGGGTGATGACCCTCTCCGCCCCGCCGATCACGAGAAATTCCGCGATGCTCTTGTGGCCCGCGGCGACCATCGCCGCGATGGCGCCCGCCTCCGCGCAGGTCACGATCGGGTAGGAGGCATTCTCCACATTGCAGCCGGCGAACACGCCACCCTCGCGCGAACGCAAGGCGGCCCCCACCGCGAAACGCGAATAGGGCGCATAAGCGTGGGCGCGCGCCGCCATGGCGGCGTCGAACAACGGCTTGAGCGATTTGCCAAGCTTTCCATCTGTCGTCGCTGATCGCGCGCGGCGCATCGAGATCCCGGTGCCGCTCAGCGCCCGTGCGCTCGCGCGGCCAGGACCTTCATCGACGCCTCGCGGGCATCGACGACGACCGCACTCACCACCCCCTTGCCGGCGAGAAGCCTCTCGAGCGCCGCGAGCCAAAGCGCATAGTAAGGCTCGTCCCTGCCTTGGGCTTCGGCGGCTTTGATCTCGCCTCCAAGCGCGAGCGAGAACTCGCGCCACTCGAATACGCCCTTGTCGCTGAGCTCGACCGCGAGCGCGAAGGCTTGCGCCTCCCAGGGTTCGCGAAACGGCGCTTCGGGACCGGGGCGCATCTCAGCTCTTGGACGAGGCCGGCTCGAGATAGGGCTCGAACGCCTCGATGCTGACCGTGAGCGTCGGGTCGGCTCCCTCGCCCCATAATTCACGCGCCATGAAGGCGACGGTGTAGAGCCAGACGGGCTCGTTTTGCCCGAGCGCGCTGGCGTCGGGGAACACGTGAGCGCCGTGCACACGCTCGACCACGCCCTCCTTGCCGCGCGCGTAGCGCGGCAAGCGCGTGTGGCCTTGCGGGTTCATCACCTTGGCGCGCACGCTGCTCCCGACCGCGAAGCGCGCCGGAGCCGAAGGCTCGCGCTGATAGGGTGTCCCTTTGGCCATGAGCCGGCGCGCATTGTCGGGGGTGAGCTTCGGACGGCGCGTTTTCGCGGCCGGCGTCGAGGCGCGCCCGTTCTCGAGCTCCTTCTCTCCGAGCAGGGCCTTTTCGCGTAAGAGCCTCTCGAGCGCGCGCAACCAGATCTCGTAATAGCTGGCGTTGAGGTAAAGCGCGGGGTGGAGGCTTTCGCGCGCATAACGTCCCTCGTCGATGCTCCATTCGCCCAAGGCGCCCGCGGCGAGCGTGAGCGCGAGCGCACGTTTCTCCCAGGACGCATGAAACACCGGCTCGTTCTTCTCGGCGCGAACCGGGCCGAAGCCCATCGCGCCGCCGAGGTCCTGCGCGCCGTTCATGCGGCGGCCCGGGCCGGAACGAGCGCGAGGCCCGTGCCGATCATCGATTCGCGCGTGACGAGGGAGGCTAGGCGCTCCTCGCTCAGGCCTTGTGTGCCCTCTGGACGAAGCGGCAGCACGAGATAGCGTGTCTCGGCCGTCGAATCCCAGACGCGGATCGCCGTCGTCTCCGGCAGCGTCACGCCGAAATCGCGCAGGACCGCGCGCGGCTCGATGACGGCGCGCGAGCGGTAAGGCGGCGATTTGTACCAGACCGGCGGCAGGCCGAGCAGCGGCCATGGGTAACAGGAGCACAAAGTGCAAACGATGAGATTATGAAGCCGCGGCGTGTTCTCGACGACGACGATATGCTCCCCGCCGCGCCCGCCGAAGCCGAGTTCGGCCGCGCCCGCCGTTCCATCGGCCAAGAGGCGCGCACGAAAATCCGGGTCGCTCCAGGCCTTGGCCACGACCTTGGCGCCATTCATCGGGCCGACCTCATGCGCATAGGTCTCGACGATGACATCGAGCGCCGCCGGATCGACATAGCCCTTCTCGACGAGGAGCTGCTCGAGCGCCTTCACCCGCGCTGCCGGATCATAGCCGTCCATCGCCACTCGCGCGTGCTCGCTCGGACAGGCGCAATTTGCCATGGCATTTCCTTCCGCCTGGGCAGTCGGTCGCGAGAACGAGCTTCTTTCGGGCGCGATCCGCGAGCCTCCAGGCGCATTATACGCCTTTTCACGCCGGACAAAATGCGGGAGCATACGGGATGGAATCGGGGCCTTGCCGCGCGAGATGACGAATTACGACAGTGTCCAGTATCGCTCTCTTGCCGGAAAAGGCATCGTGATCACGGGAGGCGCGAGCGGCATCGGCGCCGCCATGGTCGAAGCCTTCGCGGCGCAAGGCGCGCGCGTCGATTTCCTCGACATCGACGAGGAGGCCGCGAAAGTGCTCACCGCCAGCCTCGACGGAAAACCGGTGCGCTTCCATCGCTGCGATGTCACCGACATTGCCTCGCTGCGGCGAACGCTTGCCGCGATCGAGGACGGATCAGGATCGATTGAGACGCTCGTGAACAATGCGGCGCGCGATGATCGCCACGCTTTCGAGAGCGTCGAGCCCGGCTATTGGAACGACAATCTCGCGGTCAACCTCAACCACCAGTTCTTCGCGACGCAAGCCGTGGCGCCCGCGATGGCGAAGCGCGGTTCGGGCTCCATCGTCTTGCTCGGCTCCGTCGCCTGGATGCGCGGCAGGCCGGGGCTCGCGGCCTACACCACCGCGAAAGCCGCGATCAACGGGATGACGCGAACGCTGGCGCGTGAACTTGGCGAAAGCGGCATTCGCGTCAACTGCATCGTGCCCGGAGCCATCGCCACGGAACGCCAGGCGCGGCTGTGGCGCACGCCGGCGCTCGAGAACGAGTTCCTGGAACGGCAGGCCCTGAAGCTCCGGCTTGATGCGAGCCATGTGGCGCGTATGGCGCTCTTCCTCGCCTCCGACGAGGCCGCGGGCTGCACGGCACAGAATTTCATCGTGGATGCCGGGATCACGGTGAGTTGATGAAGCCTTTCGTGACTTCCGGACCTCACCCGAGATGACCAAGGTTCTCTGCGTCGGCATCGCCACGCTCGATTACATCTTTGCGGTCGAAGGCGTGCCGCGCCGCGGCGAAAAATACCGCGCGCATGAGCTCGTGGTCGCCGGCGGCGGGACGGCGGCGACCGCCGCTCACGCGATCGCCCGCCTCGGCGGAAAGGCGATGCTGGCGACGCGGCTCGGCGATGATCCGACCGGCGATGCGATCGTCGCGGAGCTAGAGGCGGTGGGCGTCGATTGCAGCCTCGCGAGACGGTATTCCGGCCTGCGCTCTCCCTCCTCGGCGGTGCTCATCGATCCAGAAGGTGAGCGTCTCGTCACTTGCCATGCCGATGTGCGCACGCCTGACGATGCCTCCTTTCTGCCCGCACGCCTCCCGCAGGGCACGAGCGCCGTCCTCGCCGATGTCGCCTGGGTCGCCGGTGCGAGGCGGCTGCTTTCGGCCGCGCGCGAAGCCCGGGTGCCGGGCGTGATCGATGGCGACCGGGTGGTCGACGACAAGAGTTATTTCGATCTTGCCTCTCATGTCGCCTTTTCAGCAGCGACCGTCAGCGCCCTCACGAGTGTCGACGATCCGGCCGAGGGCCTTGCGGCGCTTGCCGGCTCGGCCCGGAACTGGCTCTGCGTGACGGATGGCGCGCGCGGCGTCTGGCTCACCGCCGACGGCGCGATCGACCATGTGCCAGCCTATGCCGTGGCGGCCGTCGACACGCTCGGCGCGGGCGACGTGTTCCATGGAGCGCTTGCGCTCGCGCTCGGCGAAGGCATGGCGGAAAGGCGCGCGGTGAGCTTCGCGAGCGCCGCCGCGGCGCTCAAATGCCTCAGCTTCGGCGGTGGGCGGATCGGGGCACCGACCCGGGCGGCGGTCGAGGCGTTCATGCGCGAGCGCGGCGAGATCAACGGAGCTCGCGAAGGCGCGCGTCCAGAGACGAGGTGACGCAAGATCACCCTACGGCATAATTTCCCCGCGAAGCTTCGTGTTGCCTGCGCGACATTCATTGTGCCATGCTGGCTTTCAAGCGCACGGGAAAATCCCGGCAGGGCCGCAGAGCCCGATGGTCCGGCCCGGCAGATGGCTTCGTCCATTTGTCGGCAAGGCTTGGCCAAATCCATTGAAATTCATGGATCACTTCGGTCCACTCGGGTTGAGGAAACCTCAAGGAGAGAATTATGAAATCGATGCTTCGCGTATCGGGGCTCGCATTGGCGGGCCTGTTGCTGTCCTCGGTCGCGACCTTTGCCGGCCCCAAGATCGTGTCGGGTCCGGGCGCCAATCCTACCTGCTTCAAGCCTTGGTCGGCTCAGACGAAATTCTTCCAGTGGGAGAAGAAGCCCGGCCCGTATCGCATCGCGGTGGTCAACGGCTTCGTCGGCAATACCTGGCGGATTCAGATGATCAAGACGGCGAAGGCCTTCGCCGAGCAACCGGGCATCAAGGAGAACATCAAGGAATTCAAGGTCGTCTCGACCGGAACCGACGTCGCGGCCCAGCTCGGCGCGATGGAGGATTTCATCAACCAGGGCTTCGACGCGATCGTCACCATCGCCGTGGCTCCGGACGGCTTCGACCGCATCATCCGCCTCGCCGACAAGAACAACGTCGTTGTCGTTCCCTTCGACAACATCCTCGACACCGACAAGGTGATGATGGTCAACGAGGACCAGAAGGAGATGGGCCGCATGTCGGCCAAATGGCTGATCAACGAGAGCGGCAAGACCTCGGGCGACATCCTCGAGGTGCGCGGGTTGCCGGGCAATTCAGTCGATCGCGACCGCCATCTCGGCTTCCGCGAAGTGCTGGAAGCGCCGGGCAACAACTTCAAGATCACGGAGGTTGTCGGCAACTGGGATTCGGGCACCTCGCAGAAGGTGACGGCCGACGCGCTCGCCGTGCACGGTCATTTCGACGGCGTCTTCACGCAAGGCGGCTCGGACGGCACTGTACGAGCCATGATCGACGCCAAGCATCCTTACGTGCCGATGTCCGGCGAGGGCGAGAACGAGTTCCGCAAGCAGATCGCCGAGCACTACAAGGAAGGGCTCAAGGGCATGTCCTATGGGCAGTCGCCCGCGCTTGTCGCCATCTCCATCAAGGCGGCGATCTCGGCCTTGCAAGGCAATGTCATGCCGCAGCTGATCTCGATCCCGATTCCCGTTGCCGATTACAAGACGCTCAAGGACGGCGAGAACTACTGGTCGAATCTGAGCGCGAACTTCTTCGCGCCGAACCAGTTCCTCCCCTGCGGCGTGACCTTCACGGCGCCGGAGATCATGGCCCAAAGCGAAGCCAATGTGAAATAAGCGGCGCGCTCGCCAAAATGGACTGCCCGGCCTTGCCGGGCAGTCCAGCCCTTCAAGAATTCGTGTCATATTCCATGGTCGAAGAGAGCCGCGCGGTGAATGCAGCGAGCGAGGGGGATTTTCTCACCCTCTCGGGTATTTCCAAGCGTTATGGCGGCGTCACCGCGCTCGAGAACGTCGACTTTGCCTGTGGGCGCGGCAAGATCCACGCCGTGCTCGGCGAGAACGGCGCCGGCAAATCGACCTTGATCAAGATCGTCGCGGGTGTCGTGCAGCCCGATGCCGGCACCATGCGGCTCGATGGCAAGGAGGTCCGCTTTCCTTCGCCCTCCTCTGGCAATGCGGCCGGCGTCGCCTCGATCTTCCAGGAATTGTCGCTCCTGCCGGACCTCTCGGTCGCGGACAATATTTCGATCGCAACGCCACCGCGCCGCTTCGGGATCATCGACGCGAAAGCGCAGCGCCGGCGGGCCGAGGCGCTTCTCGCCGAGATCGGCTGCGAAGACGTCAATCCCTTAATGCGCGTGCGGGACTTGCCGCTTTCGCGCCGCCAGATGGTCGAGATCGCCAAGGCACTCGGCCAGAGGCCGCAGCTTCTCGTGCTCGACGAAGCCACCTCCGCCCTCACCAGCGCCGATGTCGAGAAGGTCTACGCCATGCTGGCGCGCCTCAAGGCGCAGAACGTCGCCATTCTCTACATCTCGCATCGCATGCATGAGGTGGAGGCGTTGGCCGATCGGGCCTCGGTGTTCCGCAACGGTCGGCACATCGAGACTTTCGATTGGGGCACGCGCTCGACCGCCGAGATCGTGCAGCTCATGATCGGGCGCGATATCGCGACCCAATACCCGACAAAGCCGAAGCGGCCTCGCGCGAAGGCCGCGCTCAAGCTCGACAATCTGTGCTGGGAGAAGCGCCTCGAAGCCATCTCGCTCGACGTCGGCGCGGGCGAGATCGTCGGCCTGGGTGGCCTAGACGGCCAGGGCCAGAAGACGCTGCTGCTCGCGCTTTTCGGCGTGCTGCGCGGCGTGACCGGCGAGATCACGATCAACGGCAAGCCGGTGCGGCCGGGCTCGCCGGCCGTCGCCAAGTCACCTTCGGTCGGCATCGCGCTCGTGCCCGAGGACCGCAAGACGGAAGGCTTGATGCTGCCGATGTCGATCGCCGATAATCTGGCGATCGCCTCGCTCAACACGCTCGCGAAGGGCCTCTTCGTCGATCGCGCCAAGGAACGCGCCGCGGTCGAGAAAGGCATCGACCGGCTGCGCATCAAGATCGGCGACAGCAAGGACGCGGTCTCGACCCTCTCGGGCGGCAATCAACAAAAAGTGGTCATCGCCAAATGGCTGATGACGAAACCCGGCATCATTCTCCTCAACGATCCGACGCGCGGCATCGATGTCGGCACCAAGCAGGAGATCTACCGCCTCATGCGAGAGCTCGCCGACCAGGGCGTGGCGATCCTGTTCTACTCCACCGATTACGACGAGCTGATCGGCTGTTGCGATCGCGTCGCGATCATGTATGACGGACGCATCGTGCGCGAGCTCGAAGGCGCCAATCTCAACGAGCACAACATCATCGCGAGCGCTCTCAACATCGACTCCGGCGCCGCGGGCGCGTCTTCGGCCGGCGAGGTCGCTCATGTCTAATTCGACACTCTCCGAACCCGCCGTGTCCGGTGCTTCGATGTCAGGCGTGCCGATGCCCGGGCTTTTGCCAAGGCGCAGCCTCGGCGGCGATCTCCTCATCCGAATTCGCCAGAACATCGGCCTCGTCACCGCGATCGGGCTCTTTTGCGTCGTCTATCTCTTCTATCACTTTGCGCATCCCAAGGGTTTCTCCTCGGCGGTCTTCGTGCAGAATGCCGATGAGGTCTTCACCCTCGCCATGGTCGCGATGGCGCAGACGCTGCCGGTCCTTGCGGCCGGGCTCGATCTTTCCGTCGGCGCGGTGATGACCATGGTCGGCTGCATCGCCAGCTATCTCTTGAGCGGCGCGGCTGAAGGCACGCCGATCGAGTTTACGCTTGGCGGCGCCCATCACGTGCTCGCGGTGTTACCGGGCGGCATCGCCGGGATCATGACCGGCATGCTCATCTGCCTCATCGCCGGCACGTTCGCTGGCTTCCTCAACGGCTGCGTCGTGGTCTACGGGCGCATCCAGCCCATCATCGCGACGCTTGCGACCGGCGCCATCTACATCGGCATCGCGCTATTCCTGCGCCCCACTCCCGGCGGCAAGATCGATGATGATTTGAACTGGGCGCTCACGAACTCGCTTCAGGACTTTGCCTCGACCATCCATATCTTCGATGACGGCAATGCTGCCTGGTTTGCGCCCTTCGGGACTATCCCGGTTCCGTTCGTCCTCATCGTGGCGATCGCGCTTCTCGTCTGGGTGCCGTTTCGCCGCTCGGTCACGGGGCGCGGCGTCTACGCGATCGGCTCCGCCGAAGGCGCGGCCTATATGTCGGGGCTTCGCATCGATCGCGCCAAGCTCGCCGCCTTCACGCTCGCGGGGTTCTTCGCCGGCTGCGGCGGCTTGTTCCTGGCGATCCAGACCTCTTCGGGCAATGCCGACATTCCGCAGGCCGGCACCTACACCTTGAACTCGATCGCGGCCGTGGTCATCGGCGGCACCTCGCTGCTCGGAGGGACCGGCAGCGCGATCGGCTCGATTTTCGGCGCGCTGATCTTGCGGGTTATCTCCTTCTTCTTCCGCATCTTCGACATCGCGCCGCTTCTGCAGCCGCTCTTCGAAGGCATCATCCTTCTCGCCGCGGTCAGCATCGGGGCGCTCCGGGTGCTGCGTGTCAAAAACACGCTGGAGCTCTTCCGGTGACCGCCGCCTCGCTCAATCTATCGCTTTCGCGCGACGCACGGCCGATCCTGATCTCGGCCTCGTTCATCGTCGTCATCCTCGTTGCCGGGACGTTCTACACCTTGTCGCGGCTCGGCACCGCGCCGCTCTTGTCCCCCAACTATCTGCTTCAGCAATTGCAGATCGGTTCCTTCCTCGGCATCGTCGCCGCGGGAATGATGATCGTCATCCTCATCTCGCAGATCGATCTTTCCGTGCCCTGGACCTTGACGGCGGCGGCCATGATGGCGACCGCGGTCGGCGGGCCTTGGGCCTTGCCGGTCGGCCTCGGGGTGGGGCTTCTCGTCGGCCTCGTGAACGGGGTCGGTGTCGCCTATCTGCGTATCCCCTCGATGATCTTCACGCTCGGCGTCAACGCCGTGATGCGCGGCCTGATGGTCGCCCATACGGGGGGGTTCGCACCGCAGACCGCCGCCACCGATTTGATGCGCTGGCTCGCCGCCGAGCACAGCTTCGGCATTCCAAACGCGCTTTTCGTTTGGCTCGCCGTCTCGGCTCTCGTCGCGCTCATCCTGCGGCGCATGGCGCTTGGCCGCTACATCTACGCCATCGGCAACAAGGAGGCCGCGGCCTATCTTGCCGGCGTCAACACGCGCGGCGTCATCGTCATCTCATTCGCGCTCTGCGGTCTCGCCGCGGGCCTCGCCGGCGTGCTGCTCGCCGGCTATTCGACCAAGGCCTATCAAGGGATGGGCGATGCCTATCTCCTCCCCTCGATCGCCGCCGTCGTCATCGGCGGCACCAATATTCTGGGTGGGCGCGGCCGCTATCTCGGCACCCTCGTCGGCGTCATCCTGATCGTGCTCTTGAACAGCGTGCTCTCGATCATGGAGATGCCGGAAGCCGGCCGACAAGTGATCTATGGCGCCGTCATCATCTTGATGCTGCTCGTCTACGGACGCGGCGAGCGGGTGACGAGTTAGGAGTGAGAGGTGAATAGTGAGCAGTGAAAAGAGAAGGTGATCAGTTTTCACTCTTCACTCTTTACTCTTCACGCCCCTACTCGCTACTCGCCACTCGCCCGTTCCGATCATTCGCCGCCGCCCCCGACGACACGCCCACGAGGGCTGGACGCAGCACGCGCTCGCCGATCGCATAGCCGGGCTGGACCACGGTGTGCACCTGCCCCTTGGCGAGATTGTCATGGGGCGCCTCGAACATCGCCTGATGCAAATTGGGGTCGAATTTCTCGCCAGCGGGGTCGAGCTTTCGCACCCCATGGCGCTCGAGCACCTTGGCGAGCTCACGCTCGGTGAGCTCGACACCCTCGATCAAGCTGGCAAGACCGCCCTCGGTCTTGCGTGCGTCGCCCGGCACCGTCTCGAGCGCACGCCGAAGATTGTCGGCAACGGAAAGCATGTCGCGCGCGAAGGCGGAAATCGCGTAGGCTCGGGTGTCGGCGACTTCTTTCTCGGTGCGCCGGCGCAAATTCTCCATTTCCGCGAGAGCGCGCAAGAGCTTGTCAGTCAGCTCCTTTTTCTCCTGCTCGAGCTTTGTCGCGACATCCTCTCGAGGCGCGCCATCGACGCTCGCCGTGTCCGGCCCATTCGGGGCAGCCTCCTTCGAAGTCTGCGGCTTTTCGTCCTCGCCGGCCATCATATCCTCTTTCAGCAAAAGGTCCGGATCGCGATATCTGTAAGGTTCCCTCGAAAATCAAGTCCAATGCCGGCAAATCCAGCCCTAGGATCCGAACGCGCCAAGGGGGGCGGCCTTAAGGGATCGCTTTTGCTCACTCCGGCTTGAAGACGCCGAGAAGTCGCCGCCTGATCGCGTTTTGGCGCGCCGCCGAGGTGACCTTGGCGCCCATGAGATCGGTGACGTAGAAAACGTCGACGGCACGCTCGCCGAAAGTGGCGATATGGGCCGAGACGATGTTGAGGTTCATCGCCGAGATTTGCGAGGTGAGATCGAAGAGGAGGCCTTGCCGGTCGAGCCCCGAGACCTCGACCACCGTGTGGCGGTTCGACAAGGTGTTGTCGACGACCACCTCCGAGGCGACATCGAAGGTCTTGGCGCGCGCGCGCTTCGGATCGCGGCGCTCGATATCGGCGATGCGCCGGCGCCCTTCGAGAAGCTGCTCGATCGTCTGCGCCACCCTTTCGGCGCGGCGCAGCTCGTCGGCGTCCTCATCGAAGGCTCGCGAGATCGAGATCGTATCGATGGCGCGCCCGTCGCTCGTCGTGAAGATCTGGGCGTCGACGATATTGGCGCCGGCCATGGCACAAGCGCCGAAGACGAGCGACAGGAGATGCGGATGGTCGGGCGCGAACAGCGTGAGCGTCGTCACATCGCGGAAACTGTCGGTCTCGATCGAGGTCGCGGGCAAGCGTTTCTGCCGTTCGGCGTCCCTGATGAGATGCGCCTGGCGCACCTTGCTCTCGAGCGGCACACGCAGCCA
Organism: Beijerinckiaceae bacterium; assembly: GCA_035949255.1. Lineage (GTDB taxonomy): Bacteria > Pseudomonadota > Alphaproteobacteria > Rhizobiales > Beijerinckiaceae > GAS188. Next base: position 36,020 of record DASZIL010000059.1, read on the forward strand.
ATAAGGAGCATAGTGCCGCTTCGCATAGGCCTCGAATTCGCGCGCCGGCCATTCGGCGAGCCTTTCACGCAAGGCGTCCACCGCACGGCGCACCCGCTCTCCGCGCTCGACCGCCGAATGCCCGCCCGCGAGCACCACCTCGGTCTCGTAATAAAGGGTGCGCAAGAGCTCGCCTTTCCAACCGGTCCACACTCCGGGGCCGACCGCCTTGATGTCGGCGATCGTCAGCACCATGAGGAGCTTCAGGCGCTCGAGCGTCTGCACCACCGCGGCGAAATTCTCGATCGTTATCGGGTCGCTGAGATCGCGGCTCTGGGCCGTCGTCGACATCAGGAGATGGTGCTCGACGAGCCAGGCGACCGTCTCGGTTTCCGCCTCGTTGAGCCCAAAGCGCGGGCAAAGCTTGCGCGCGAGGCGGGCGCCCACGAGCGAATGATCCTCGGCGCGCCCCTTCGCGACATCGTGGAGGAAGAGCGCGACGTAAAGCGCGCGACGGTTCTGGATGGTGTGGAAGATGGTGTTCGAGAGCGGATGCTCGGCCTGCGCCCTTCCGGCATCGATCTCGCATAGAACGCCGATCGCGCGGATCAGGTGCTCGTCGACCGTGAAGTGGTGGTACATGTTGAATTGCATCATCGCCACCACGCGGCCGAAATCGGGGATGAAGCGGCCGAGCACTCCCGCCTCGTTCATGTGACGAAGCACGGTCTCGGGCGCGTTGCGCGAGGTCAGCATCTCGATGAAGAGGCGATTGGCCTCGGGATCCTCGCGCACGGCTCGCGTGATCAGCTTCAGCGAGCGGGTGACGAGGTGCTTGGCCTCGGGATGGATGGCGAGGTCGTGCTTGTCGGCGAGCCAGAAAAGGCGGATCAGATTGACCGGGTCCTTGTGGAACACATTGGCCGAGGAGAGCGTCAGGCGCCCGTTCCAGACCGCGAAACCCGGCGTTTCGAGCGCGCGGGTGCGCTTGCGGCGAAAGCGGCCAAGGAACCGGTCGAGCAGCGGGCGCGGCATCGTCTCGCGCGCTTCCATGGCGGCGCAAACGATGGCGGTGAGGTCGCCGACGTCCTTGGCGATGAGGAAATAGCGCTTCATGAAGCGCTCGATGCCGGACAGGCCTTGCCGGCTCACCACCTTGAGGCGCTCGGCCACGAGACGCTGCATGTCGAAGGACAAGCGCTCCTCGGCGCGCCCGGCAATGAAATGCATGTGGCAGCGGATGCGCCACAGGAACTCCTCGCAGCGCGAGAACAAGGCGAACTCTTCGGGAGAGAACAGCCCGGCGTCCACGAGGTCCTTGGCTTCCTTGACGCGATAGACGTATTTGCCGATCCAGAAGAGCGTGTTGAGGTCGCGCAAGCCTCCTTTGCTCTCCTTCACATTGGGCTCGACGAGGTAGCGCGAGCCGTTGCCGGAGCGCTTCAGCCGCTTGTCGCGTTCGACGAGCTTGGCGGCGACGAACTCGCCGGCGCTCCCTGCGACGATCTCATTCTCAAAACGGCGCTGGAAGCCGTCGAAGAGCTCGCGTTCGCCCAAAATGAAGCGCGCCTCGAGGAGCGCCGTGCGGATGGTCATGTCGGCCTTTGCCGAGCGCAGGCATTCCTCGACCGAGCGCGTCGCGTGACCGACCTTCAGCCGCAGGTCCCACAAGAGGTAGAGGATCGTCTCGATGACGCTCTCGCACCAGGGCGAAGCCTTGTAGGGAAGGATGAACAAGAGATCGATGTCGGAGCCTGGCGCCAAGAGGCCGCGCCCATAGCCGCCCGTGGCCACCACCGCCATGCGCTCGGCCGTCGAGGGGTTATCCGCGGGATAAAGCTCGCCCGTCGCGAAATCATAGGCGCTCTCGATGAGCCGATCCACGGTGGCGCAAAGATGCGCGGCCGAGCCGCGCCCATCGATGCGGTCGATCAGGATGCGCTCGGCCTCGGCGCGCCCTTCGGCGAGGCTTTCGCGAAGACGCGCGAGAAAAGCGTCGCGATCGACGATCCCCTCAGCGTTCCTGGACGCGCTTGCGCGCAAGGCGCCTGCCATGGACATGGCGTGGCGTTAGACCCTTGCGCGAGGGGAGGCAAGTTTGGGGGAGGGTGAGGGGTGAGAAGTGAAGAGTGAATTGAGGAGTAGGAGTGAAAGGTTAGATTGGTCTTGTCGGCTTTCCGCAATCGTGCCTTAGGCCGTTCTTGATTTCCGCTCTCACCTCACCCCTCACTTTTCACTTTTCACTCTTCACTCTTCACTTTTCACTCAAGCCAATGCCGCATGCACGAGGTTGCGGAAGAGCTGGCGGAAGTACACGCGCTGACCCGGCGCCTGGATCAGCATGAGCGCCACGAGTTCTTCCGCCGGCGCGATCCAGAACGCGGTGCCGGCGATGCCGCCCCAATAGAACTCGCCGACCGTTCCCGGCGTCGCCGCCCGGCCGTTCTCGAGTCTCACCGCGAAGCCGAGGCCGAAACCATGTCCCGGGGGGAGCAGATCGGAGCCGATCGTCACATCGGGGCCGAGATGATCGCTCGCCATGAAACTCAGTGTTTTGCGGCCAAGGATGCGCACGCCGTCGAGCGTTCCGCCGTGATAGAGCATGTGGAGGAAACGGGCGTAGTCGTCGATCGTCGAGACGAGCCCGCCGCCGCCTGACTCGAATGTCGGCGCCACCCGAGTCTCGATCAGCGTCACCGGCGCGCCCGTGTCGGGGTCCTTCGGGAAGGACTCTGCGAGGCGCTCATGCTTTTCGGGCGGTGCGAAAAAACCGGTGTCGACCATGCCCAGCGGACGCAGGATGCGTTCTTCGAGGAAGGCGCCGAGCGTCTGTCCCGAGACGATCTCGATGATGCGCCCGAGAACATCCGTCGAATGGCTGTAGTCCCAATGCGTGCCGGGCTGGTTGAGGAGAGGCAGCTTGGCGAGTTCCGCCACATGGCCCGCATTGTTGATGCCTGTCGCGCGCAGCGGGGCCTCGGCGTAAAGCTGCTGCACCATCGAGGTTCCAGTGAAGCCATAGGTGAGGCCGGAGGTGTGGCGCAGCAAATCCTGGACGGTGATCTCGCGATTTGCCGGCACGAGCTCGAGCTTGCCGCGCTTCTCGACGCCGACTTTCGGCTTGGCGAACGCGGGAATGAATTTTGCGAGCGGGTCGGCGATGAACAGCCGCCCCTCTTCGACAAGCATCATGAGGGCGACCGAAACGATCGGCTTCGTCATCGAGTAGACACGGAAGATGGCATCCTGCCGCATCGGCGAACCACCCGGCCGCGTAAGCCCGAGATTCTCGCGATAGGCGACCTTGCCTTGCCGCGAGATCAGCATGCTCAGGCCCGGCACATGTTTCGTCTCGATCTCATGGCGCATCACGGCGCCGAGCCTGGAAAGCCTCTCGGGCGAAAGCCCAACCTCCTCGGGCCTTGCGGTCGGAAGCGAGGAGGAAAGCGCTTTTTGCATGACGTTCACGGGCAGATCTCCGGCATGGGCTTTCGCTTTCTAGAGGGCGCGACGGCGAAATGACAAGAAGGCAATTCGGTGACACCTTACATTTACCCGATATTCCAACCACACAGGTAAGTTCGTAATAGGGAAATTAGTAAGGTGTCACCGAATTTTCGAATTTTATCTCCCGCGTTGACACCCATTTTCAACCGGTCCACCGTCGGAACGATGAAACCAGGGGCTCGGATGAGGGCGTAATGGGGCAAGGCTCGCGGATGCGGCCTGTTCGGACGCGCCGCGCATGAACTACATCTTCCACTTCGGCGACATGTGGAACGCGCGCGACGAATTCCTCGCCGGCGCCCTGATGACGCTTCGCCTCTCGGCGCTCGCGATGGTGGCGAGCCTCGTCATCGCCATCCTCGGCGCCTTCATCCGCACCTCGGGCCCTAAGCCCTTGCGTCTCCTCGTCGCCGGCTATGTGGAGATCGTCCGCAACACGCCGTTCCTCGTGCAGATCTTCATGATCTTCTTCGGCCTGCCGACGATCGGGCTTCGCCTCGACGCGGATCAGGGCGCGCTCATCGCGCTCGTGCTCAATGGCTCGGCCTACACCATCGAGATCGTGCGCGCCGGCATCGAGAATATCGGCCACGGCCAGATCGAGGGCGCGCTGGCGCTCGGCCTGCATCGTCTGCAAGCCTTTCGCCTCGTCGTGCTGCCGCAGGCCATGCGCATCATCGTGCCCCCGCTCGGCAGCCAATTCATCCTGCTCATGCTCAATTCGAGCGTCTGCTCGGCCATTTCGGCCGATGAGCTCACCTCGGCCGCGCTCGACGTCCAAGGGCGAACCTTCCGCGCCTTCGAGGCCTTCATCGTCGCCGCCGCCATCTATTTCGCCTTGTCGCTCCTGTTCTCCAGCGCCTTCGCGGCGCTCGAGCGTATGGCTTTCGGAAAACGGATCACCCGCTGATGCGCAGCTTCAACGCCGGCGATCTCGCCTATCTCTTGCTCGCGGCGCGCTGGACCGTGCTCTTGTCGCTCATCGCCTTCGTTGGCGGGGGTGTCGTCGGCCTCCTCATCGCGCTCTTGCGCGTCTCCGAGGCTCGGCCGGCACGCTGGTTCGCGATCGGCTTCATCCGCGTCTTTCAAGGAACGCCGCTGCTCTTGCAGCTTTTCCTCGTCTTCTTCGGCGGCGACATGATCGGCGTGCCGCTCGGCGCCTGGCTCTCGGTGATTTTGGGATTGAGCCTGAACGCCGGCGCCTTCCTCGGCGAGATCTGGCGCGGCTCGATCCAGGCGGTGCCGCATGGACAGATCGAGGCGGCCCGCGCGCTCGGCCTGCATTACGGCCAGCGCATGCTGCGCGTCGTCGCCCCGCAGGCCTTGCGCACCGCCATTCCGCCGACGGTCGGCTTTCTCGTCAACCTGATCAAGAGCACCTCGCTTGCCGCCATCATCGGCTTCGTCGAGCTCACGCGCGCCGGCCAACAGCTCAACAACGCAACGTTTCGGCCTTTCCTGATCTTCGGCCTTGTCGCGCTTGTGTATTTCGTGATGTGCTGGCCTTTGACGATCGTCGCGGGCCGATTGGAGCGCAGGCTCGCGCTCGCTTACAAGCGCTGAGCTGTTCGCGCGTCGAGTGTTCGCGCATCAAGGAGGAACGCATGCGGATCTGGAGTTATGTGGCGGTCTTGGCCTTGGCGCTGGGGCTCGTCTCGGCGGAGCCGGGAAAGGCCCAGACGGTCGACGAGATCATCAGCCGCGGCACGATCAATATCGGGGTTCTCGTCGACCTGCCGCCCTATGGCATCCTCAACGCACAGCAGGAGCCCGACGGCTACGACATCGAGGTCGCGAAGCTGCTCGGCAAATATCTCGGCGTGAAGGTCAATCTCGTGCAGCTCACCTCGCCGAACCGCATTCCCTTCCTCGTCACCAACAAGGTGGACCTCATCGTCGCGACTTTCGGCGTCACGCCCGAGCGCGCCAAGCAGGTGCTGTTCTCGATCCCCTACAGCGCCATCGAGAATGTGGTCTTCGGCCCGAAGGACAAGCCCATCAAATCGGTCGCGGATCTCAAGGGGCTGCGCGTCGGCGTGCCGCGCGGCACGGTGCAGGATGTGATCTTGACCTCGACGCTCGGCAACGACGTCAAGATGGCGCGTTTCGATGATGATCCTTCCACCTATCAGGCCCTGCTCACCGGGCAGGTCGATGCGATCGCCGAGACCGGCCTCACGGGCGATGAATTCTACGCCAAGAATCCGGGACCCGGCATCGAGCGCAAATTCATCCTGCTGCAGCAACCGAACGGCATCACGATGCGCAAGGACCAATGGAACCTGCATCAATGGGTGAACACCTTCGTCTATTTCGTGAAGAACAACGGCGAGCTGAATGCCATTCACGAAAAATGGTTTCACAAGCCGCTGCCGAACTTGCCGACCTTCTGAAGCGAACTTGACGGCGTTACTGCCGCCGCGAGCCTTTGCGGTGGTGCATTTTTTCTAAGCCGCGCCGGGCGGCTCGAGCACGATCACGCGGCCGCCCGCCGCCTTCGCATCGGCGTGATCATGCGTCGCAAGCAGCGCCGGCAAACCGCGCTTGCGCAATTCCTCGAAGACGAAGGCGCGAAAGCGGGCGCGTAGCGCCGTGTCGAGCTTCGAGAAGGGCTCGTCGAGCAGCACGGCGCGAGGCTCGGAGAGCAGCACGCGCAACAGCGAGATACGGGCGCGCTGCCCGCCCGAAAGGGTCGCGGGATCGCGGTCGGCGAAGCCTTCGAGATCGACGGCCGAAAGCGCCTCCTCGACACGCGCGCGTCGCGCCGCCCTGCCCTTCACCTGTGCCGGAAGGCCAAAGGCGAGATTGCCGCCGACCGAAAGATGGGGAAAAAGCAGGTCGTCCTGGAACAGGATGCCGGTGCGGCGAAGTTCCGGTGGCTCGGCTTCGATGGGGCGGCCGTCGAGGAGAATGCGGCCGTCCATCTCGAATGCGGGATCGAGCGTGCCGCAAATCGCGGCGAGCAGGCTCGATTTTCCCGACCCGCTCGGCCCCATGACGGCGACGATCTCCCCCGGCTTGAGCGCGAGCGAAAGCCGGAAGAGCACGCGATGTTTCAACGAAACCGTCATGCGATCGAGCACGAGACCTTCGCTGGGGAGGTCCTTGGAGGCAAGCGTCTCGCTCATTTCATCTCTTGTATTTATCGCAAGCGCTCGTCCGCGCCGAAGCCCGCTTTGCCGATCCTTGCGCTTTCCTCACGCATCGCGCAGCGCCCGGCGGTTGCGGAACAAGAGGGCCGGCACGACCAAGGCCACGGCGAAGCCGAGGAAGGGCAGCATCGCCTGCATCAGCGCGAAAACGCCGATCACCCGCCGGTCGGCGCCAGCCGCGAGGCCGACGGCTTCCGTCGTCACCGTGGCGAAGCGCCCGCCGCCGATGAGGAGGGTTGCGAGATACTGGCTGACGCTGATGGCGAAGCCGAGCGCGCCGGCGATCAGGATGGCGCGGGCGAGCATCGGCAGGCGCACTGCCCAAAAGGCACGCCAGGGGCTCGCGCCGAGCAGCAAGGCCGTCGCCCGGTAGCGGGGGTCGTAGGCGCGCCAAGGCGCCGATAGCGACATGAAGACGTAAGGAAGCACGAAGACGAGGTGCGCGAGGCCGACGCCGAAGCCATTGCCGTCGAGATGCAGCGCGATCATGAGGCTCGCGGTTCCGGTGAGGAAGGCGATCTGGGGCACGAGCAAGGGGATGTAGATGAGGTTGAGCGTCGAAGCCGGGGGCACGCCGCGGCGCACCTCGTTCTCGAGGCACAGAATCGTGATGATGAGCGCCGCGCCCGCGACGCCGGCGCCAAGGAGCAGCGTGCGGCAAACGATCGGCAGCCCGATGGCAAGCTCGCGACGCCAGACCTCGAGCGTGAAGGCTTGCGGCCATATATCGGGAAAGCGCCAGGTTGCGGAGATGGACCACAATACCAGAGAGGAAAAGGCGAGCACGACGAGGCCTGCGATCGCGCCTGCGAGGAGGGGCGCCGCCAAGCGGATCCAAGCTTCGCCGCAATGGCGCCCGCCCGCCACCACCCATTGGCGCCACGCCAAGCCCGCGAGGCGCTCGAGAACGAGCCAGAGCCCGATCGCGGAGAGCACCAAGGCGAACTGCAGCACGGATGCCGCGCTCGCCTCGAAATGCAGAGCGAGATCGGGATCGTCCGCAAGACGCAACACTTGGACCGCGAGCGTCGGGGGCGTGTTCGGGCCGAGCACGAGCGCGGCATCGACGACCGAAAGGCCATAGGCGAGCACCGCGAGCACGGGAAAGCGCAATTGCGGGTAGAGACGCGGCATCACCACCTTGGCGAAAGCCGCGACGCGGCGATAGCCGAGCGTGCGGGCGCTCGTGAAGGCTCGCGGCGCGTCCGCTTGCGGCAAGGCGGCAAGCGTCATCAGGAAGAGGAAAGGGATTTCCTTCAAGACCAATGCGCCGGCGAGCGAAAGGCCATAAGGGTCGTTGATGATCAAGAGATCGGGTGGGCGTTCAAGACCGGTGGCCCAAGGCGAGAACAGGCGGAAGATGAGGCCTGAGGGCGCGATGACGAAGGCGAGGCCGAAAGCCAGCGCCACATAGGGCACGCTCAAGAGCGGCGACAAGAGCCGTCTCACGAGCGCGAAGGCGCGCGTGCCGAGGAAGGCCGCCATCAGCATGGTGACCGCGCCGAGCGAAAAGACCGTGGTGGCAAAGCCGACGAAGAGACTGACGCCGAGCGAGCGCGGCAGGGACGGCAGAGCGAGGAGCGCACGCCAAGGGTCTAGCGTGAAATGCGTCCCGCCGAGCGCCGGCCAATAGCCGAAGGCCGGCAGCAAGATGGCCGTCAAACCCGCCACGACTGGCAGCACCAGCACGGCGAGCATCAGGGGCGGCCCCAGCCGAAAGATCACGCTAGCCCGCTTTTTAGAGCTCGCATGAGCCTGATGGCTTCAGGCGAAGTCGCGGCACGTTTCCTCTCCCGGCATGTCGATCCCTCTCGCGCGTGTTCTTGCGCGGTTACACTGCCCTTGCGGGGCAAGCTTGATCATCACGGGTGGCGTGGCGCATGTCCACCCTGCCCCACCTACATCGCTACGGCGCCGTGCGCCCGGCAAAGGCCAAGCTGAGTTCACGATTGGCGGGGCTGCCAAAAGAGCGAAAATCGTTCTTTTCGAAAAGACCTCGTCCGACCAGCTACTTAGCAAGGATGGGAGGAAGTTCTGAAGCCATCGTCCTCCAGGCGATGAAAGCGGCTTTCCATCTTCTGTGCGGGTTGCAAAGCCGCTATATGATGGCCTCGACGACACCCTCACAGGTGGAGCCACGCAGCCTGCGTGCGGTTGCGCGGTCAGCGAGCCCGCAACGGCATCGGGAGCTTTCGGAGAAACGGGCTTATGTCGCGCCTTCTTTCGAGACGCGGTCTTCTCGCCTCAGCGTCGGCGGTCGGCGCCGCGGGCTTTCTCGCGCCGCGCCTCGGCTTTGGCCAATTCGCCGATCCGCGGCCAACGCCGATCGAGCCTTCGCTCAACCCTTGCACGCTGCCGCAACTCGTCGTCGAGCGCCGCACGATCGAGGTCAACGGCAAAGCGGCTTCCGTCTTCGGCATCACGGCGCCGAATGGTTCCTCGGGCCTCGTTCTCGACGCCGATCAGCGCTTCCTCTTCGAGCTCGTCAACCGAAGCGGCGAGGCAACGATCGTCCATTGGCACGGGCAGACGCCGCCGACGGACCAGGACGGCGTGGTCGAGACCGGTTATGAGGGGCCGATCGAGAATGGCGAAAGCCATGTCTATGATTTCGCGACGCGGCCCGGCACGCATTGGATGCATTCGCATCTCGGCTTGCAGGAGCAGGCGCTTCTCGCGGCACCGCTGATCATCCGCTCACCCGAGGATTTGGCGCTCGACGCGCAGGAGGTCACGGTCTTCCTGCATGACTTCAGCTTCAAGGACCCGGCCGAGCTTTTGCGCTCGCTTACGGGAAAAAGCGTCATGGCTCACGGCGGCACGGCGCCCGAGAGCTTCTCGCGCCCGGCCCAGACCTCGCTTGCGAGCGCCGCGGTATCGAACCCCGCGGCGCTCGCTCTGTGCGGGGCCGTCGTGCTCAACGACATCGAATACGACGCCTATCTCGCCAATGACCGGACGCTCGACGACCCTCTCGTGGTGCGCACGGAGAGAAGCGGCCGCGTGCGGCTTCGCCTCATCAACGGCGCGAGCGGCACCTCGTTCTGGATCGACCTCGGCGCGGTGGGCGGCGAAGTAATCGCGGCCGACGGCAACCCGGTGAAGCCGGTCAAGGGTTCGCGCTTCCCCCTGGCGCAAGGACAAAGGCTCGACATTCTCCTCGACGTGCCGGCGGGAGCGACCCTTCCCGTGCTCGCGCAGCGGGAGGGCGAGCGCGAGCTCACCGGCATCGTGCTCGCCGCGCCCGGCGCCGCCGTCGCCAAGCTCGACAAGCTCGCGAGACATAAGGCGCCACCGATCGATCTCTCGCTCGAGGAGAAGCTCGAGGCCGTCACCCCCTTGCCATTGAGGAAGCCCAACACCAAGCGCGAGATCTCGCTTGCGGGCACGATGGCGCCCTTCGTCTGGACGATCAACGGCCACGTTTGGGAGCGGCGCAAGGACATTCGCATGCAACATGGCCAGCGCGTCATCATGGAGCTGCGCAACGATTCGCTCATGGCCCATGCGATGCATCTGCACGGCCACTGCTTCCAGGTGATCGGGCTCGAGGACAAGCCGATCTCCGGCGCCGTGCGCGACACGGTGCTCGTGCCGGCGCTCGGCACGGTCACCATCGCGTTCGACGCGGACAATGTCGGGCGCTGGCTCTTCCATTGCCACAATCTCTGGCACATGGCGGCCGGAATGATGACGCAGCTCGTCTACAAATACGCGTGATAGGAATCGGCCCTGATCCACACACCTTTCTAAGACGCGAGCCACCCGCTATATTTCTGCCATGACGATTTTACTCGACCATGCGGTCAAGAAGGTGCGGGACCTTCCTCCGGAAGCGCAGAATGCCCTCGCGCGGATGCTGTTACAATTCGCCGGCCTGGATCAATCCATGGTTGAGCTAAGCCAAGAGAAAGCCGCTTCTTTCGACACATCGCTCATTGAAGAGGCCCGAGGGGAGTTTGCGACGCAAAAGCAAATCACGGCCATCTGGAAAAAGCATGGCCTGTGAAGCTTAGATATACGATTCGAGCCGCCGCCGAACTCGATGAAATTCTAACCTACATCGAGAGCGATCCTCCCAAGGTGGGCGTCATGTGAAGGCCCGCGTCAAGGCCGTTATCGATCTCTTGTTACAACACCCTGAGGCTGGGAGACTGACGAGTAAAGGCGGCTTACGGCGCGTGGTTGCTTACCCGTATCCAATTTGATTTTTTATCGCGCGACTCGGTCCACGGTGGTCGTCCATGGCGTTCGCCTCGGTGCGCACGCCCTTCGACCGCGGCGAAATAGATCTATCTCTCAGACGCGCTCTACCGCCCCTCGTAGCGGCGTTGCCAGCCGGTCACGATGCGCGTCATCCAGGAGGGGTGCGGCTCGGGCAGGACGGGGCCGAGCTCCTCGGCCGAGAGCGTCGCGACGCCGCGCGGCAGCGCCGCGAACCTTGCGCGATCCGCGTCATCGAGCTTGCCCATGGCGAGCACGGTGAAGCCGCCGTAACCAGCGGGGTCCTGCTTTTTCGCCTGCGCTTCGGGCGACAGAAGGAAATCGCAAAGCAGAAGCGCCCCCTCCTTATGCGCGGCATTGTAGGGGATGGCGAGGAAGCTCGCATTGCCGATCGTCCCCTTGTCGAAAACGAAGCTTCGCACGCTCGCCGGCAGTTCGCCGCGCGCGATGGCGCTCGAGGCCTCGGCCGGATTGAAGGAAAGCGCAAGATCGATCTCGCCATCCGCCATCAGCGTGCGCAACGCCGCTGGATTTTCGGGATAGACGCGCCCTTGCCGCCAGAGATTGGGCCTGAGCGCGTCGAGATAGGCAAAGAGCGGAGCCGTCACTGTCTCGAAGTCCGCGTCGCCGGCCGGCTTCTGCAAGCGGCCCGGATCAGGGCTGAGCTCGATCAGCACCTGCTTCAAAAAGGTTGCCCCAAGGAAATTCGACGGATCAGGATAGGCGAAACGCCCCGGATGGGCCTTCGCCCAAACGAGAAGCGCCAAGGCCGATCGCGGGGTTGAGGAAAGCGCCGCCCGCTCGCCGTAAAAGACGATCTGCGCGAGATTCCACGGCGCCTCGAAGCCTTCTGTCGGAATGGTGAAATCGTTGTGAAGGATGGGTTTCGCTTGCGCATCCACATAGCGGAAGTTCGGCAGCTCCCCGGCGAAGGGGCCGAACAACAAATGATTCTCCTTCATCGACGCGAAATTCGGCCCGTTGATCCAAACGAGATCGACCGCGCCGCCTTGATCGCGTCCGGCGGTCTTCTCGGCGAGGACGCGCGTCACCGCCTCCGCCGTGTCCGCGAGCTTCACCTCGACGACGCTCACACCGTAGCGCGACTTCATCGTCTCGCCCGCCCAGGCGATGTAATCATTGAGCGGTTGCGACCCGCCCCAGGCGTACCAGTAGACGGTTTGCCCCCTCGCCTTGTCGAGGATCGAGGGCCAGTTTCCCAAATCCGGCGAAGCGCCCTGCGCGCCTGCTCCGCTCATCGTGGCGAAGGCAAGGAGGCCGAGAAGAAACGGCAGGTGCTTGAGGTGGGCTTTCATCGGCCTCCCCGCTCAACCCTCATTGACCCATGGCGCTTCCGCGGCCGCGCCGCGCCGCGCGCTTTTCCTCGATGATCGGGCCTAGCACTTCCTTGTGGAAGGCGTCGCAGCCGATGCACAAATTGGCATAAGCCCCGCCTTGCGGCGTCACCGTCTTGCAGCGCTCGAGGAAGCGGTCGGTGCTCCAGCCGTGCGTAAGGCCCATGCGCTCCGGTGTCCCCCTGTTGATCGCCTGGAATGCGGGATGATCTGCGAGGCTGTCGAGAATCTCGATCAACGGCTCCTCGGTGAGGTTGCCGAGAGGATGCTTAGTCTTCAGGCAGCAAGGGTAGACATCGCCTGTCGGCTCGATCGCAACCTCGGAGCCCGAATGGCCGTGATTGAGGAAATTGAGCCCTCCCGACCAGCGGTTGCAGAAATTATCCGCGAGCGTCGCCGTGGATAGGCCGTTCGTCCAGGCCCTGCCTCTCGGCCACAACTTTCCGACCCAGCTATCGGGCGTGGCCCCGAAGAAGGAATAGAGCGGCCCCTCCTCATCGTACCATTTGCGCTCGCCGGCCGCATGGCCGGAGACCGACATGCCGACGGCCTCGAACCAGGAGATCAGCCGGCGCTTGAGCGGCTCGCGCTTCTCGCCTTGCATGCCGGCGTGGAAATCATCCATGCCGGCGACCGAGATCATCCAGACATCGCGCGCCAGAAGCTCGCCGATGATCTTTTCGGTGAGGAGATCACCCGTCGTCTGCACCATGAGCTTCACGCCGCCGTTGGCGGCGTATTTGGCGCGAAGCGCCTCGAGCGCGGGGTAGAGCACCTCCTCGCGCACCGGGTCGATGAGAACCTCGCCGCCCGAGAGGATCACGCGTCCGCGCCGTTCGTTGAAGCCGCCGCCCTCCAGGGGCTGGTCGAGATCGATATAGGTCATCCGTTCCGGCAAATTGGCGATGATGCGCGGAAAATTGCGCTTCGCCATCGAAACCACATCGGCGAGCCCGTCACGCAGATAGGGACGGAACCGGTCCTCATAGCAATGGGCGCATTGGCGGTGGCAGGCGAAGCAAAGCACGTAGTAGATCGATTCCATCGGCATTCTCTTAAGGCGTGCCTGCGCCCCACGTCCGCGCGCGAGGAGCAAGAGCCGGCAAATCCAAGCTCATATCGTCGCGACAATGACAAGGGATTTGATTGTCGCGCCAAGGCGAGATTGCAGAATTCGGATCTTCGAGGGGCGCGCTCGGGCCCGCCTTCAGGCCGGATCTCGCCCTCGCGGTCTGGGGCGTTCCGTCCGGAGCCGAATTCAGCGCAAGAAGGCCTTCCATTCTTGCGAATCATGCTCCAGGAGCCGCGCCACATCTTTCGGCCGGTCGACATCCCAAAGAATGGCGGGCTCCGACCATTTGAGCGCGGCGGCACGCAGACGAGCGCGCGTTTCCTCCATAACGCGCTCGGTGCCCCATTCGATCCCGAGGAACAGGCTCGCGATCGGGCGTTGAAGCCCGATGAGCGCGTAACCGCCGTCCTCGGCGGGAAGGAAGACGGCGTCGAGCCCACCCCGAAGCGCGTCCGCGCATTGCCGAAAATGCGAAGCCGAGAGCGGTGGGCAGTCCGAGCCGGCAAGCAGCAAGGGGCCGCGCGCTGCCTGGAAAGTGCCGAGCATACGCTCACCGATATCGCCGGGCCTTTGTGTCGCGAGCCTCACCTTGAACTCGACCCGACACTTCTCGAAGAACGAGTGGGAAGTGTCGGGCGCGCACCAGAGCGTTACGTCGCCGAGCTTCGCCGCGACCGCGCTTGCAAGCGTCTTGCACACCAGGGAGGCGTGCAGCCCCGCCGCGCGCTCGGCGCCAAGGAGCGGAATGAGCCGGGTCTTCGCCTCGCCCGCCACCGGCGCGCGGGCGAAGACGGCGATGCCGAGGCCGTCCTGGCGCTTCTCACCGCGAACGCGGGACATAGCCATAGCGTCGCGCGAGCGCGTCCGGATCAGCGCCCGCCCAATAGGAGAGACGCAAGGCCCACATGAGGAGGATGAGGCGCCAGACGCCCTTCGCCTCGAAGCGCCGCCCCGACGCGATCGCAGGCGTCCTGATCGCGACCGGCGGGCTTATCCGCTTCAAGGCCTTCGAGATCGCGATGTCCTCCATCAAGGGGATGTCGGGATAAAGGCCGGCCTTCGCGAAGGCCTCGCGGCGCGTGAAGATCGCCTGATCGCCGGTGGCGATGCCGGTGAGGCGCGAGCGCCAATTCATCATGAAGGCCACGAGGCGCAAGATGAAGGGCCGGCCGCTAAGCTCGACATCGAAACGACCCCAATGGCGGCCGCTTCCCTCGAGCGCCTCGAGGATGAGCCGGTCGGCGCCTTGCGGCAATTGCGTGTCGCAATGGAGGAACAAGAGAATGTCGCCGCGCGCTCGCTCGGCGCCCGCGTTCATCTGCGAGGCGCGCCCGCGCGGCGCGACGAGCACGAGATCGGCTTGGCCACGCGCTTTCTCGACCGTCGCGTCGGTGCTGCCGCCGTCGACGACGATGATCTCGACGCCACGCTCGCGCAGCGGCGCGAGCGTGGCAAGCGCCGCTTCGACGCGCTCGCCCTCATCGAGGACCGGCATGATGATCGAAAGGCGCGGCGCCTTCGCGGCGCGTCGAGCGCCCGTCACGCCATCGCCCCTCGATCCGGCGTCGAGCCGGGAGCGCAAAGCCATCATCGTCTTGCAAGCCTGAGATGGACGACCCTCGGTGTCGCGATTGTGCGCACGAGCTCAAGCCCGCGCAGGTCATCACCCAGGCCATCGAACAGCCGCTCGCCGGTACCGAGAAGCGTCGGCACGAGATTGATCGCCATCTCGTCGACGAGGCCGGCGGCGAGATATTGCTGCGCGGTTTTGGCGCCACCGCCGAGCGAGACATCCTTCTCGCCCGCGGCGCGCTTGGCGAGATCGAGTGCTCGCTCGATGCCCTCGGTGACGAAGGTGAAGGTCGTCCCTCCTTCCATCTCGAGCGGCTCGCGCGCGTGATGGGTAATGACGAACACGGGATGGTGAAAGGGCGGATTGGCGCCCCACCAGCCTCTCCAAGGCTTCGCGGCATCCCAAGGGCCGGGATGTCCCCCGAACATGTTTCGCCCCATCACCGTGGCGCCGAGATGGGCGAAGCTTTCCTCCACGACCTCTGTGCTCTCATTCACCTCTCCGCCTTCGAGGCCGAGAAGCGCACGAAAGGCCGCAAGCTGAAAGGCCCAGGCGTGGAGGCGCTCGCCGCCTTTCCCGAGCGGGCTTTCGACGCTCTGGTCGGCGCCGGCGACGAAGCCGTCGAGCGACATGGAGATTCTCAGGCGAAGCTTTGGCATGCGGCGCTCCGGACAGGCGGACCCTTCGGTTTTGCGCCCGGATCATAAAGCCAACAGGCGATGGAACCAAAGCGCATATCGCCCAGCGGGGATCGCTTCGGCACCAAGGCCGGCAGCGAGCGCATCGTCAACACCTGAACCGCGCCGTGAGAATGAATCTCCGAGCTGAACGATTTTCGCGTCCCGCCCGTTACTCTTGCGGCCTGGGCACGCTCGCCTCGGCCTCGCTTTGACAGGACCCAGGAGGAGAACGATCCCGATGGTCGCAGCGGCCCCTCGCGTGCATCGGCGGCCGAAACGGCCGCCTCTCCTGAAAGCCGCTAGCCTCGCGGCCGTGATGCTCCTGTCCTTTATCGGCATCGTGGCCGCCGCCCAGGGGGTTCCGCGGCCGCCGGTGCGGCCCCAGACGCCGGAGGTGAGGCCCGCGCCCACGCAACCTCCAACGCCGCCCTCGGCCCCGGCTCCCGCGCCGGCTCCGGCGCAGCCCCAGGAGGACGCCGCGGCCTGCCTCGCGAAGCTCGCCGAGAGCGGCGCCGTGGCCGAGCCCGTGCCCGCTCCACCCGCGCCCTTGCCCGATTGCACGAGCAAGACGCCGGTGAGAATGAGCGTGATCCATCTTGCCTCCGGCGCCTCGCTCGATCTGCCGGGCAAGCCCATCCTGAATTGCGAATTCGCGCTCGTTTTCACCGATTACGCGCGAAACCTCCTCGCGCCGCTCGGCGCCTCGATGCTCGGCTCGCCAGTGGCCGCGCTCGACACCGGCACCTCCTATGAATGCCGCGGACGCAATCACGTCGCCGGCGCGAAGACCAGCGCCCACGGCAAGGGGATCGCCATCGATGTTGCCGGAATCGTTCTCGCGGATCACCGGCGCATCGGCATCGCGCATCAGGCGGATGCGGCCGAGACGCTGTTCCTGCGTACCATGCGGCACGCCGCTTGCGGCTGGTTCACCACCGTGCTCGGCCCCGGCTCCGACCCCGCGCACGCCGAGCATCTCCATTTCGACACCGAGCACCACGGCACGAGCGATCGTTACCGCATCTGCGAATGAGCAGGCATAGGCGCACGTCGCTGCGGGCAAAATGGCGATCACGCCCGCGACGCCCGAGCATGATATGAAAACAGGAACGCATTTTCCCAAAGACCATGCTTAACCATAATCTTGAGCATGATGGCGCATGGAACCCGTCATGGTTTACGCTCCCCCCATGCCTTCACGCGTTGCCCCATGACCAGCGGCTCGAAGGACAAGGCCGCGAGCTTCCTCGCGACCGCTGAGGCGAGGCGCTTGCGCGGCGCCGACGCCGAGGAGTGGCGCCGCTTCGGCCCCTATCTCAGCGAACGACAATGGGGCACGGTGCGCGAGGATTACAGCGCCGCCGGCGATGCCTGGAATTACTTCACGCATGAGGAGGCTTTGAGCCGCGCCTATCGCTGGGGCGAGGACGGAATCGCGGGCTTCGGCGATGACGAGCTCAGGTGGTGCCTCTCGCTCGCGCTCTGGAACGGCCAGGACTCCTTCATCAAGGAGCGCCTCTTCGGCCTCACCAATGCGGAAGGCAATCACGGCGAGGATGTGAAGGAGCTCTACTTCTATCTCGACGCCACGCCGACCCATTCCTAC
>DASZIL010000060.1:0-6769 GCA_035949255.1 Beijerinckiaceae bacterium
CCATTCGCCGCACACCTCCTCGACGACGGCTTCCGCCGGCGAGGTGAGGTTCGAGGCTGCGTTCTGATCCCAGACGGAAGTGAGCCAATCCGCCGCGATCGCGACCGGAAGCGTGCCGCCGATCACCCAGCCGAAGAAGCGCGCGTTGACGGATCCCAGAATTCCGCCCTCGACATCGCGCACGAGCTCATCGATGACCGTCTCGGCCGCCATGCCGTTTTCGGGGAGAGGCTTCGCGAGACGCGAGCGCAGCTCTTGCGTCGATGCGGTCGTGGCGATCGGGCGATTCTGCACCGTTTCCAGGAATTTCGCCGCATGCGCGGCGGCGCGGTCGAGGACGTGGGTCATAGGTCATGGGTCCGGTGGGTTTGCGGATTCAGAGGTAACGAAGCTTTGGCACCCTTCATCGCGCAATGCTTCGGCCGTGCCCGTATCGTCGCGGCGAGCCAGAACTCCTCGTGACGGCCGGCTATGGGGTCGGACACGTGGGTCCGACAAGCCCCGCTTTACCGGTCGCGGCAACTCCGCTATCCGCGATGCTTCGGTCCCCGCCGTAACGCATGGACACGGCGAAGCGCCATGGTCGCGGCCATGATCGGAGTGGATCATATGAAACCGCGCCCTGCGTCTTTGGCTCGGCAAGGCCAGTGACCGCCCCGGCTTCGCTCCTGGGGAGCGCGTGGCGCGACACATGAGCAACCGCGTCCACGAAGTGGCGGACGCGAGGGCCGTGTGGGGCCGGCGCGTCTTCGTCGCGGTCGTCACCATCACGCTCGCGAGCCAGTTCTTCCGCGCCTCGACCAGCGCGCTCGGCCCGGAGCTGATGCGCGATCTTTCGCTCTCCCCGCAAGGGCTCGGCCTTGCGAATGCGGCCTTCTTCGTCTCTCTCACGGCCGCGCAAATTCCGATCGGCATGTTGTTCGATCGCTTCGGCCCTCGCCGCGTGGTCGCCTTGCTCACCGTGTTCACCGTGCTCGGCGCGGCGCTTCATGCGGTGGCGCGTTCCGAGGCCTTGTTCGTCTTCGCCCGCTTTCTCGTCGGCCTCGGCTGCGCCGGCAGCTTCATGGCGGCCGTGGTCTTGTGCGTGCGCTGGTACGCGGGACGCAACTTCTCGACCATGCTCGCCCGCGTCTTCGCGCTCAGCGGCCTCGGCTATCTTCTCGCCGGAAGCCCTTGGGCGGCCTTCGCTGCCTCGATCGGCTGGCGACCCGCCTTCGCGGTCTCGGCGCTCTTTGCCGCGGCGACAAGCTATCTCTTCTTCGCCCTCGCGCGGGATCATCCGGGTCATGAGCCCGCCGTGCGGCCCGAGAGGCTTCGCGACATCCTGAGCGGGTTTCGCGACGTGTGGAAAACCGCGGGCCTCGTCCCGATCCTCGCCATGCATTTCGTCTCCTACGCCGCATTCCTGACGGTGTTTGGCGTCTGGGCAGGGCCGTATCTCAACGATGCTTACGGTTTCGATCCGGTCGCGCGCGGCAATGTGCTCGTGGTCATGGCGGCGGCGCAGATCCTCGCCACGCTCGGCTTCGGGCCGCTCGACCGCTGGCTGCCGCGCCGCATCATCGTCATCCTGGCCGCGACGCTCAGCATCGCGACCCTCACGGTTCTGATCTTGGTGCCGCATCCTTCGGCGGAAACCGCGGTTTTGATGCTGATCGTCTTCAGCGCCGTCACTTCCTTCGGGGTCGTCAATGTCGCCGACGCCAATAGCCGCTTCCCGGCGCACATCGCCGGACGTGGGGCGACGGCGGTCAATCTCTTTCAGGTCGTGGGCACCTCGGTGCTGCCGATCCTGAGCGGCATGGTGATCGGCTGGTTCCCGAGCGGCGCGCAAGGCCGCCCGGAGGCGGCTTACCGTGCGGCCTTCGCCGTGATCGCGGCGAGCCTTGCGATCGGCCTTGCGGCTTACGGCCTGCTTTACCCTAAAGGGAGCGGCCGCAGAGCGGCGTCGGACGCTGCCGGCGCGCCGGTCGAAAAGGCACCCGGCTCACCTTGACGCGCTGCCGGCAGCTTCAGCCTTGACGCTTCTTGCTCGTGAAGGCGAGGAAGGCGGCGCGCGCTTCGGGCATCGCGAGGCGCTTCGCGAATTCGCGCCCCTCCGCGTCCATCGTCTCGAGCAATTCCTTCGCTTCGCCGCGTAACATCCGGCGTGACGCGGCGAGCGCCTCTTTCGGCTTGCCGGCGAGCGCCTTCGCCTTCGCGAACGCGTGGGCGCGAAGCTCCCCCGCCGGCACGACCGCGTTGACGAGGCCGAAGCTTTCGGCGCGCTCGGCCGAGATCGACTCGCCGAGAAGCAAAAGCTCGCTCGCGCGCGCCATGCCGCAACGGCGCGGCAAGAGCACGGATGAGCCGCCCTCGGGCGTAAGGCCGAGGTCGACGAAGGGAATCTTGAGCGAGGCCGAAGGGCTCGCATAAACGAGGTCGCAATGGAGCAACATGGTGGTGCCGATGCCGATCGCGAGCCCTTCGACCGCGGCGACGAGCGGTTTCTCGAAAGCGGCGAGCCTCTTGATGAAGCGCAGGCCCGCGGACTCTGAAGGGTCTCCCTGGCGCGACAGGAAATCGTTGATGTCGTTGCCCGCCGTGAACACGCCCTCCGAACCCGTGAGGAGCACGGCGCCGATCGTCGCGTCCTCCGCGCTCTCCTCCAGCATGATGCGCATCGCCTCATACATGGCGAGCGTCAAGGCGTTCTTCTTCGCTGGCCTCGTCATCGCGATCACGGCGACGCCGTCCTGGCGCGAGATCGTCACATCGTTCGTTGTCATGTGGAGCTCTCCCCTGGCTTCAACGGCTCGTGGCGTCGAGGCTGCGAGCCGTCCAAATCCCGCACGCCGTAATGGCGCGCGATATCGGCGACATGGAGCACCTGCCCACTGAGGCGCGCCACGTCCTCGTCCGCCGCGAGCGCGGCGACGACACGCCCGGCGTACAGCGGACTTTCCGTCGCCTCGTCGCCGAGGCCTGCCGCGATGGCGCGTTCGGTGCGCACGAGGCCCGGCGAAAGCGAAAGCGCGGTGACGCCATGGGGCGCGAGGTCCTTCGCCATCACGAAGGCAAGGCGCGCGCTCGAAGCCATGGCGAGATCATGGAACGCATCGCCGAGATAGGCGCCGTCGGCGTCGAAAGTGGTGACGACGATCAGGCCTCTGCGGGCCGCCACCATGAAAGGCGCGAGCGCCTGGGCGGTGAGGAGATTGGCGTAGACGGCGGTCTCCATGAGGTGCGCGAGCCGCGCCGCCGGCCGGCGCCAGAATGGCGTCCCATAGGCTGAGCCGTCCGGGTAGCGCTCGCCGTCGAAGCCGTCATTGCCGCCGAAGACGTTGAGCACGGCAAGGTCGAGCCGTGGCGCGACGCGCTTCACATAAGCCATGAGCGCGTCGACCTCGCGCGGCACCGTATGGTCGCAGCGAAACAGCAATCCCTCTCCGCCCCGCGCGCTCACCTCGCGCGCCGTCTCCTCGATGGTTTCGGGGCGACCATCGGTCGCGGCGGCTGCTTCCGAGGAACGTCCGGTGACGATCACGCGCGCGCCCGCTTCGCCGAGCGCGAGCGCGATGCCGCGCCCGACACCGCGCGACCCGCCCGCGACGAGGCAGGCGCGGCCGCCGAGAGGACGGCCCGCCGCGAGGCTCAAGAGGCGAGCGCCGAGGCGGCGTCATGCACGGAAGCGGCGCCCGCCGTGATCGCGACCTCGAGGCCGGTCGCGCCGCTTGCGATATTCTCGGCGAAGAAGCGCGCAAGCCCGATGCGGCCGGCATGCGCCGGGTCGCCATCGCCGTTGCGGGTTTCGGCATGCGCGGCGAGCGCCACCTCGGCGAGCGAAGCCGTCCCTTGCGCAAGGCCGAAGAGGCGAAGGTAGGGCGAGGCGCCGGCGAGCGCGTCCTCAGGCGCGTCGCGCACGGCGCCGAGCATGTATTGCGTCGCCCGATCGAGCGCTTCGACCGCGTCGCGCAAGCGCGCCGCCATCTGCCCGAATGCCGGGTTGTTGATCCCGACGAGCTTTTGCGCGGTGGCGCGCATGCCGGCGATGAGCGAGGCCACCGCCTGGCCTTCCGAAAGCGGCAATTTGCGCGTCACGAGGTCGATTGCCTGGATGCCGTTCGTGCCTTCGTAGATCGGCGCGATGCGCGCGTCGCGCAAATGCTGCGCGGCGCCGGTCTCCTCGATGAACCCCATGCCGCCATGCACTTGGATGCCAAGCGAGGCGACCTCGACGCCGATGTCGGTGGAAAAGGCCTTGGCGACCGGCGTTAGGAGCGAGGCGCGCTCGAAAGCCTGGGTGCGCGCTTCGGGCGCGCCGGAGCGATGGGCGCGATCGATCGCCTCCGCGGTGAGGTAGCAAAGAGCGCGCGCCGCCTGGGTGAGCCCGCGCATGGTCAGCAGCATGCGCTGCACATCCGGCTGCCCGGCGATCGGGCTCATACCCTGATCCTTGGCGCCGGGCGCGCGCCCCTGGCGCCGCTCGAGCGCGTAGGCGAGCGCCTGTTGCGTCGCGCGCTCGGCGATCGCCACCCCTTGCGCCGCGACATTGAGGCGTGCGTTGTTCATCATCGTGAACATGCAGGCGAGGCCGCGATTCTCTTCCCCGATCAGAAAGCCTTTGGCTCCGCCCTTGTCGCCATACACCATGGTGCAGGTGGGCGAGGCGTGGATGCCGAGCTTGTGCTCGATCGAGTGGCAGCGCAGGTCATTCGGCTCGCCGATCGAGCCATCCCGATTGACGAGGAACTTCGGCACGAGGAAGAGCGAGATGCCGCGCGTGCCGGGAGGCGCGTCCGTCAAGCGCGCCAGCACGAGATGGATGATGTTCTCGGTGAGGTCGTGATCTCCGTAGGTGATGAAGATCTTCTGGCCGGTGATCTTGTAGGAGCCGTCGCCCGCCCGCTCGGCGCGGGTGCGCAAGGTCGAAAGGTCGGAGCCCGCCTGCGGCTCGGTAAGGTTCATCGTGCCCATCCACTCGCCCGAGACGAGCTTTGCGAGATAGATTTCCTTGAGCGCGTCCGAGCCATGCTCATGGAGCGCCTCGATTGCGCCGAAGGTGAGGAGCGGGCCGAGGCTGAACGCCATGCAGGCCGAGTTCCACATCTCCCCGCAGGCCGTCGCGATGAGCGCCGGCAGGTGCTGGCCGCCGAATTCGGCCGGGCCCGAGAGCGCATTCCATCCGCCGGCGGCCCAATCGCGATAGGCTTCGCGAAAGCCTGGCGCCGTCGTGACCACGCCGTCCCTGAAGCTCGTTCCCCGTTGATCGCCGATGCGATTGAGCGGCGCCAGGCGTTCGCCGGCGAATTTCGCCGCCTCCTCGAGGATGGCCGGGCTCATATCCTCCTCGAGCCCCGGCGCGAGGCCGTCGGCGATCAGCCGGTCGAGGCCCGCCACATGGCGAAGCGTGAACAACATGTCGGCGACGGGAGCACGATAGGTCGAAGTCATATCACCTGGCCCTCCCTCGAGGATGAGGCCCCCTCCCTTGACAAGACAAGCGAGCGGAGCGGAAGGCGATGATCGATGCCGGTCGAAGCGAAGGCACCGATTTTTGCGTGAACCGATAGTTGAGCGATGCAGCAATCCCCGTCAATCCGCCGCGCCGGGCGCGGCCTTCGCGAAACGCGGCTTTTGCCTCCCGGCGCGACCGGGATCGACGAGGCCGCCGCTCTCTTGCGCGCGGGCCGCCTTGTCGCCTTTCCGACCGAGACGGTCTATGGGCTCGGCGCCGACGCCACGAACCCCAGTGCCGTGGCGGCGCTTTATGCGGCGAAACGCAGGCCCTCGTTCAACCCGCTGATCGCTCACCTTCCCGATCTCGCCGCCGCCTTGAAGCAGGGAAGCTTCGACGCCACGGCGCGCGAGCTTGCCCGCGCCTTCTGGCCCGGCGCCTTGACGCTCGTCGTCCCGCTTGCCGCGCATGGCAGAGTCTGCGACCTCGCGCGCGCCGGGCTCGAGAGCGTGGCGCTGCGCGTGCCGGCGCATCCCTTGGCCCGGCGGCTTCTCGAGAAAACGGGAAGGCCGATCGCCGCGCCTTCGGCCAATCGCTCCGGCCATGTCAGCCCGACGCAGGTTTCCCATGTAATGGAAGATCTCGATGGGCGAATCGACGCGGTGGTCGATGGCGGCCCGACGACGATCGGGCTCGAATCGACGATCATCGCCTGTCTATCGGCAAAGCCGATCCTCTTGCGCGCCGGCGGTATTGCGCGCGAGGCGATCGAGCGCGTGATCGGCAAGCTCGGTATCGACGGGAAGGGCACGAGCAAAGCTTCACCGACCCTCGCCCGCAAGCGAGGTGAGCAGCCGTCGATCGAGGAAGACGATCCTCGGCCCCTCTCGCCCGGCCTCCTCGCTTCCCATTATGCGCCGCGCGCGAAGGTGAGGCTCGAGGCGCGCGAGATCGAGCCTCGCGAGGCCGCCCTGCTCTTCGGCGAATTTCGACCGGGCGGCGTCGAGCATGCGGCCGCGGTGCTCAACTTGAGCGAAGCGGGTGATCTTTCCGAAGCTGCGGCCAATCTCTTCGGGCATTTGCGCAAGCTCGACGCCATGCTCGCGGGCCGGAGATCGCCGCGTATCGCGGTCTCGCCGATTCCGGAGAGGCAACTCGGCGAAGCCATCAACGACCGGCTGCGCCGCGCCGCCGCCGGTAGGTAGGCCGCGTCGGGCTTTGCGTTTCGCCCGGCCTCTACGGGGCCTCGCGTCCTCCCTCTTCTTTCTCTGGCAACAGATGCCCGGCCCCAACGTGATTTGGGGCCGTGAGGCGCCCCTCGGGCGGGAACGG
>DASZIL010000061.1:0-1913 GCA_035949255.1 Beijerinckiaceae bacterium
GAGCATATGAGCCGCGTACGCGAGCAAGGCGATTTGCGCCCGATGGCCGATGACAAGGCCGCCATGGCCGAGCTCATGACCATTCTGTCGAGCCGCGAGCCGCTTTACGCGCGCGCCGACGCGGTGGTCGACACGTCGAGCGAGGATGTGGAGACGAGCGTGAGCGAATTGCTGGGCGTCATCATGGGCACGAGGCTTGCTGCCGAAAACTGACGGCGCCGGTCAACGTCGCATAAGGACGTTGGCGAGCCTATCAGACGGGGCATTCCGGTGGCATTACGTCCTCGCCCGCTTCCAACCTGGCGAGCCAGGCATCGGCCTTGCTTGCTGTCACGTGCGCCCAAGCCGCGGAGGCTTCCTGGCGAAGCCGCTCGGCGCGCACGACATATTCTTGTTCGATCGCTTCCTGCATTGCTTCGCTGCCGGACCTTACTGTCGCCAGCCTCACCGGCCTTCGAAGAAGTCCTTCACCCTGGCAAAGAAGCCGCTCGATTCGGGCTGTGTCGCGCTCGAGCTCTCCTTGTCGAATTCCATCAGCAGCTCGCGCTGGCGCCGGGTGAGGTTCTGGGGCGTTTCCACCACCGCCTGAATGTGCAAGTCGCCGAAATCGCGGCTGCGCAAGACCGGCATGCCCTTGCCTCTCAGGCGGAACTGCTTTCCGGTCTGGGCGCCCTCCGGAATATGCAGCTTGGCCTGTCCGCCATCGAGCGTCGGCACGGTGATGTCGCCACCGAGAGCGGCGGTGGTCATCGAGATCGGAACGCGGCAGAAGAGTTCGGCGCCGTCTCGCTGATAGAAGGGGTGAGGCTTCACAGACAAGAAGAGGTAGAGATCACCGGACGCCGCGCCGCGCGTGCCCGCATCTCCCTCTCCGGCGAGCCGGATGCGCGTGCCATCCTCGACGCCGGGCGGAATGTTCACGGAGAGCGAGCGTTCCCGCGTCACCCGTCCCATGCCGGCGCAAGCACCGCAAGGATTGTCGATCGTCTGTCCGCGCCCATGGCAGCTCGGACAGGCGCGCTCGATCGAGAAGAAGCCTTGCGTGGCCCGCACGCGGCCGTGGCCATGGCAGGTGGCACAGCTTCGCGGCTTCGAGCCGGGCTTCGCGCCCGAGCCCGAGCATTTCTCGCAAAGCACGTTCGTTGGCACGTCGAGCTTTGCCGTCTTGCCCTTGAAGGCGTCTTCGAGCGTGATCTCGAGATCGGCTCTCCTGTCAGCGCCGCGTTCGCGGCCCTGGCCGCGCCCACGCTGCCTCGTGTCGCCGAAGAAGGTGTCGAAGATATCCGACATGAAATCGGAAAAATCGGGCCCGAAGCCAGGGCCGCCAGCGCCATTTCCTTGCGCGAAAGCCTGGTGCCCGAAGCGATCATATGCGGCGCGCTTTTGCCCGTCCGACAAGACCTGATAGGCCTCGTTGATCTCCTTGAAACGCAGCTCCGCCTGATGGTCGCCGGGGTTGCGGTCGGGATGGTGCTGCATGGCGAGCTTGCGGAAGCTCGCCTTCAATTCCACCTCGGTCGCGGTGCGTTCGACGCCGAGCACTTCGTAATAGTCGCGTTTGGACATCGTCTGCGTCGCCACGATTATTGCCTCACAGCCCTATTCGTTTCTGCGGGCGCGCCAAGGCCCCCATCGGCAACTTTGCCCGACCGAACCGGCACCGAGCGGCGCCGCAAGGGCGAGGCGGGATAGCCTTTATCGGCGCGGCGGTCGAGAGCCGGCCGAAAACATCGCGCGGGCCCGCCGGCGACGAGCCGTGCGCCCGAAATATCCGCGATCGATCTTGCAAAAGAGCTAAGGCCGCCGGCGACGCTCTCCCTCGCCTCTCGACTCGTTGAGCGCGACGGCCAAAATGCGTTCGCGCACCAAGATGCGTTCGCGCACCAAGATGCGTTCGCGCACCAAGATGCGTT
>DASZIL010000062.1:0-17897 GCA_035949255.1 Beijerinckiaceae bacterium
GCCAAGATCCGCCTTCGCCAAGATCCGCCTTCGCCAAGACCATCTTCGCCAAGACCATCTTCGCAAGATCGGCCTTCGCAAGCCTTGCGCTCGGTTTGAAACATGGCCGGGCGGAACGCATGTTTCGCCCGCTAGGACTCACTATATTCAATCTTCGGCATAGTTGGCGCGTGATCTTCAATCCCGAGCTTGCCATTTCGGCTGATCACGTGTTCTGCCTTCTCGAAGCTTCGGGTCAATGGGTGGTGTGATGGGCGAGATGGTGTCCGCAGGCTTGGTCTTGGCGGGAGCCAAGAGCGATGGCGCGGCTGAGGGCGCGGTCGCGATCAGCGAATTTCGTCTCGCCAACGGGCTCGATGTCGTCGTGATCCCCGATCACCGCACGCCCGTCGTGACCCATATGATCTGGTATCGGGCCGGCGCCGCGGATGAGCCACGCGGGAAAACCGGTATCGCACATTTCCTCGAGCATCTCATGTTCAAGGGCACGAAAGCCCATCCCGAGGGCGAATTCTCGAGAACCGTGGCGGAGCTCGGCGGCGAGGAGAACGCCTTCACTTCCAATGATTACACCGCCTATTTTCAGCGTGTCGCCAAGGAGCATCTGCGCACCATGATGGAATTCGAGGCCGATCGTATGCGCGGCCTCATCCTCACGGACGCGGTCGTCGACCCCGAGCGCGAGGTCGTGCTCGAGGAGCGCCGCATGCGCACCGATTCGGTGCCCTCGTCCCAACTCGGCGAAGCGATGGCCGCCGCCGCTTTCGTGAACCATCCTTATGGCGCGCCGATCATCGGCTGGAAGCCGGAGATCGAGAGCCTCAATCGCGCCGATGCGCTCGCCTTTTACCGGCGCTTCTACGCGCCCAACAATGCGATCTTGATCGTCGCCGGCGATGTCGAGGCGGGTGAGGTCAAGGCGCTCGCCGAAGAGACCTACGGCAAGGCCTCGCCCACTCCCGATCTTGCCCCGCGCATGCGGGCCAAGGAGCCTCAACCGGTGGCCGCCCGCAAGGTGGTGCTTTCTGATGAACGAGTGCAGCAGCCGGTGCTGCAGCGCATGTATCTGACGCCTTCCTACGCCACGGCGAAGCCCGGCGAGGCGGAAGCCCTCGATATTCTGGCCCAGGCGATGGGCGCGCAATCGACAGGAAGGCTTAACCAGCGCCTTGTGCTCGAGCGCAAGGTCGCCGTATCGGCGAGCGCCTGGTATGCGGGGACCGCGCTCGATGACCACCTCTTCGGGATCTACGCCGTGCCGTCGCAAGGCGTGTCGCTTGAACAGCTCGAGGCCGCGGTCGACGAGACGCTTGCCGAAATGGCCGAAAGCGGTTTTTCCGAAGCTGAGCTTCAGCGCGCCAAGACGCGGCTCGTCGCCGATGCGATCTACCAGCGCGACAGCCAATCGGCGCTGGCACGCAATTTCGGCGCAGCGCTAACGACCGGCCTCACGGTGGCCCAAGTCATCGATTGGCCAGAGCTCATCGAGCGCGTGCCCGGCGACGAAGTGAAAAAGGCGCTTCATTGGCTCGACAAGAAGCGCTCCGTCACCGGCTATTTGATCGGGACCGCGCCATGACGGCCGCGGCGATGGTGGTGACGGCGGCTCCCGTGCGCGCCACCGCGGCGCGCAAGGTGATTTCGCCACGCGGCGTCGAGGCCTGGCTCGTCGAGGATCACGCCAATCCTCTAGTGGCCGTTCAGTTCGCCTTTACGGGCGGGTCTTCGCAAGACCCGCAAGGCAAGCCGGGCGTCGCCCATCTCTTGTCGGGCCTGCTCGACGAAGGTGCGGGCCCTTATGATTCCATTGCCTTCCACGAGAAGCTCGAAGACTTGGCGATCGATCTGCATTTCGATGCCGATCGCGATTATTTCAGCGGCACGCTCAAGACCCTCACCAAGAATCGCGATGAGGCTTTCGAGCTTTTGCGCCTTTCGTTGCACGAGCCGCGCTTTGAGCCTGAAGCCATGGAGCGGGTGAAGGCGCAGATCATGGCGGGGTTGCGCCGCGAGGCGAAGGAGCCGAACGCCATCGCCCGCAATGCTTTCGCGGCGGCCGGTTTTCCGGACCACCCTTACGGCGTGCCGCAAAAGGGCACGCTGGAGACCGTGCCGCCGATCACGCGCGACGATCTCGAGAGCTATCGGCGCAAGAGCTTCGCGCGCGCCGGGCTCAAGATCGCGGTCGTCGGCGATATCGACGAGAAGACGCTCGTCGAGGCGCTCGACCGCGCCTTCGCCGATCTGGCTTCACGCGCCGGGCTCACCCGGGTCGAGGACCGGGTGATGAGG
The DNA here is from genome assembly GCA_035949255.1 of Beijerinckiaceae bacterium. Taxonomy (GTDB): domain Bacteria; phylum Pseudomonadota; class Alphaproteobacteria; order Rhizobiales; family Beijerinckiaceae; genus GAS188. Next base: position 2,293 of record DASZIL010000062.1, read on the forward strand.
GGAGGGGAGGAGCGCAAGATCGATCTGCCGGTGCCGCAATCGGTGATCGTCTTCGGTCTGCCGGGGCTTGCGCGCAAGGACAAGGATTACGTGCCGGCGGTGGTGATGAACCATATTCTCGGTGGCGGAAGCTTCACCTCCCGGCTTTGGACCGAGGTGCGCGAGAAGCGTGGCCTTGCCTATTCGGTCTACTCGAGCCTCTCGCCTTTCAAGCACGGCCCCATCCTTGCCGGAGCGACCTCGACCAAGAATGAGCGCGCTCGTGAATCGATTTCGGTGATCACGGCCGAGATCGAGGGGCTTTCCGGCGGCGATGTCTCCGCCGATGAGCTCGACAAGGCGAAGAAATACCTCACCGGTTCCTTCGCGCTTCGCTTTGACACCTCGACCAAGATCGCGCGCGAGCTTCTGCAGGCGCAGCTCGACGATCTCGGCATGGATTACTTCAGCCGCCGCAATGAAGAGATCGCCGCCATCGATGCAGCCGACATCGCCAGGGTGGCCAAACGGCTCCTCGACACGAAGCGCATGTTGGTGGTCGTCGTCGGCCAGCCCGTCGGCTGAGGTCGAGCACGCCGCCTCGGCGATCGCGAGCCGACGAAGGCTTCCTGGGTTGCCAGCCTCGGCTGGCGCGATGACGGACCTTGATCGAAGGATAAGCTCCCCTCCGGCCGCTTCCCGCGCTATAGCGGTCTTCCGACATCATGCCGATTCGCCGCCTTGACCCCGTTCTCGTCGATCGCATCGCCGCCGGCGAAGTGGTCGAGCGGCCGGCTGCCGCCGTCAAGGAACTCGTCGAGAATGCGCTCGATGCCGGCGCCACGCGAGTCGATATCGTCATCGAGGCCGGAGGCCGGCGCCTGATCCGCGTCGCGGACGACGGCTGCGGCATGAATGGCGACGACCTCATCTTGTCGGTCGAGCGCCATGCCACCTCGAAGCTTCCGGACGAGGACCTCTTCGCCATTGGGACCTTCGGCTTCCGCGGCGAGGCGCTGCCTTCGATCGCGGCGGTGTCGCGTCTCGAGATCGTTTCGCGGCACGAGGAGGAAAGCGCGGCGCACTCACTTGCCGTCGACGCTGGAAACCTTCGTCCATCGCGTCCGGCCGCCCGCGCGCGGGGCACGACGGTCGAGGTGAGGGATTTGTTCGCAGCCGTGCCGGCGCGCCTCAAATTCCTGAAAGGCGATCGCGCCGAAGCCACTGCTGTCGCCGATGTGGTGAAGCGTCTCGCCATGGCGCATCCGAATGCGCGTTTCACGCTTTCGGGCGACGGCATCGCGGCTCTTGATTATGCCCATGTCGGAGAAGGCCCGGAGGGCCTCGCGCGTCGCATCGCAGAGGTGATGGGGCGCGAGTTTCGCGAGAACAGCGTCGCTCTCGATCTTGCGCGCGAAGGGCTCTCGATCAAGGGTTTTGCCGGGTTGCCCGCTTATACGCGGGCAAGCGCCTCTTCCATCCACCTCTTCGTGAACGGACGGCCGGTGCGCGACAAGCTGCTCACCGGGGCGGTGCGCGGCGCGTATACGGATCTCTTGCCGGCCGGCCGCTATCCGTCGATTGCGCTTTACCTTGCGATCGATCCTCGTGCCGTCGATGTGAATGTGCACCCCGCGAAGGCCGAGGTCCGCTTCCGCGAGGCCGGCTTGGTGCGGGCGCTCGTGGTGACGGCGATCGGCGATGCTTTGCGCGGAGCCGGAATTCGGCCGGTGACGCAGGCGAGCGATCGCGCGCTCGCGGCTTTCGGATCGGGCGGCGGCCTCGGGAGGGCGCCATATCGCGAGGCGGGTTGGAACCACGATGCTTTCGCGCCGATCGATCGGGCCTCGAGCCAGCAAGCCAACAGGACCGTGTCGGCCGCCCTGGGCTTTGCGGAAGGGCAGGAGAACTTCGATTACGCCTCTCGCCCTTCAGGAGCTGTCGAGCCGCAGGCGCACGAACCGACGGGGGCGGCCGACACGGAGTCGTTTCCGCTTGGTGCTGCGCGCGCCCAACTCCATGAGAATTACATCATCGCGCAGACGCGAGACGGTCTCGTCATCGTCGATCAGCATGCCGCCCATGAGCGCCTCGTCTACGAGCGGCTGAAGCGGGAAAGATCGACGCGCGGCGTCGAACGGCAGATCATGCTGACGCCCGAAATCGTCGATCTCGACCCTTCAGATTGCGCCAAGCTTCTCGAGCAAGCAAAGCTCCTCGAAGAGCTCGGTCTCATCATCGAGCCTTTCGGTCCCGGCGCGGTCGCCATTCGCGAAGCCCCCACGGCGCTCGCCCCGGGGAAGTTTCGTCAATTGGTCACGGATCTCGTCGACAGCTTCGAGGAATGGGGAACCGCCGCGGCGCTCGAGCGCAAGCTTGATCATGTGCTCGCCACCATGGCCTGTCACGGTTCGGTCCGCTCCGGCCGGCGCCTGCGGGCCGAAGAGATGGACGCGCTTCTGCGCCAGATGGAGAAAACGCCGGGCGCCGAGGTCTGCAATCACGGGCGCCCGACCTTCATCGTGCTCAAGCTCGCCGATATCGAGCGCTTGTTCGGGCGACGATGAGATTTATCTCTCCATCAAATAATCCACGGCTTCGTTGCAAACCGCCACCGGCTTAACCGCCGACGCAAGTCGCCGCGTTCTTCGCATTGCAGACATCGAGGCCCGTGTAGGTCGGGTCGGCGGGCGCCGGCTTGCCCTCCTTGATGTCCTTCAAGAACATCATGCTCTTGTAGCCCATCTCGAAAGGCCGTTGGCCGACCTGTCCGTCGGAAAGCCCAGCCTTGAGAAGGTCCATCTGGACGGGGAGCGTATCGGCGACGACGAGCGCGAGCGAGCCGTCCTGGATCCTCGCTTTGTACTTCTCGGCCACCTTGCGATAGGCCTGCGGAATGAATTGCGGGAAACCGCCGGTCGGCACGAAGGCGTCGAGCGTCGGGTATTTGCCGAGGATGTCCTCCATCTGCTGCACCGAGCGCGGGAAATCATCATCGGTGTAGAGCGGGCAGCCGTCGGCCTCGGTCCAGCCGTTCTGTCCCGTGAGACGCTCCCCTGGCGATGCGGCCGATTTCTTGCCGGCGAGCGTGTCGCGAATGCCTTGCATGCGTTCATTATGGTTGGCGGCGGCGGCGCCGCCCGATTGGATGCAGATCACGCCGCCCTTCGGCTTGATCTGCTGCACCTGCTTCGCGAGATTGACGCCGATATCGTAATTATGCGTGCCGACATAGGCGATGCGCAGGCCCTTGTCCTTGTCCAGGAGGTCGCTGTCCCAGGTGAGCACCGGGATTCCGGCCTTCTTCGCGCCCTCGAGCGCCTTGCCCATGGCCGCGGCATTCGAGGCCGAGACGGCGATGCCGTCGACCTTCTTGGCGATGAGGTCGTCCACGACCTGCACCTGCTCCTCACCGCCGCCGTGCTCTCCGGGGCCGATATACATGCATTCAAGCGCGCCCTTGGACTCCGCCTCGGCCTTCTTGCAGCCGTCCCGCGCCTGATCGAAGAAGGGGTTGTTCATGTTCTTCGGCACGAGCGCGAAGACATATTTCTTGCCTTGCGCATGGACGGTCGCGGCGGTCGCGATCGCCAAGGGCACGGTTGCCAAGGCCGTGACGGCAACGACACCAAGGAGCTTTCGCATGTCGGATCCTCCCGGAATGTTTCCTGAATTATCGGGGGCGCGCTTTATTCGGCGGGCCGCTGGCGAATTCGTTGAAGCAGAACCGCCAATATTATGAATAGCCCAACGAAGGTACCTTGCCAATTGGAGTCGACGCCTGCCATCAAAAGGCTGTTGCGGATCACCTCGATGAGAGCCGCGCCCATCACGGCCCCGAAGGCGCCGCCTTCCCCGCCGATGAGGCTCGCCCCGCCGATCACCGTCGAGGCGATGACGCGAAGTTCATATCCCGTGCCGAGCGCATTGATCGCGGAGCCTTGCCAGCCGACGATCATCACCGAGGCGATCGCGGCCGTGATGCCGGAGACGATGTAGGCCTCGAGCTTGATGCGTTTCACCGGCACGCCGGTGAGGCGCGCCGCATTCTCGTTGCCGCCGATGGCGAAAAGATACCGGCCCCAGGCCATGAAGTTGAACACATAGCCGAAGACGAGCGCCATGATGAGGAGAAGCCACACCGGGTTGGCGATGCCGAGGATGTCGCCCCCGCCGATCGCCTCGAAGAAGTCGCCGGAGGGGCCGAGCTGGTAGATAATCTTGTTTTGCGAAAGCACGATGGCAAGCGAGCGTGCGATCGAGAGCATGCCGAGCGTGACGACGAAGCTCGGCAGCCCGACATAGGCGATGAGAACGCCGTTGACGGCTCCCGTCGCGGCTCCCGCGAGAAGCCCGGCCGCGATCGCCACGGCCCAATGTTGTCCTGCTTGCAGCAAGAGGCCGCAGACGACGCCGACGAGCCCCATGATCGAGCCGACGGAGAGATCGATCCCACCCGTGAGAATGACTGCGGTCATCCCGAGCGCCATGATGCCGATGAAGGCGAAATTACGGGTGATGTTGAAGAAATTATCCGCCGAGGCAAAGGCGGTGGGCTGATAGAGCGTCATCACGGCGATGATGGTGAGGACCGCGACCGTCACCCAGAAGGACTGACTCGTGAGCATCCTTTGGCGGAAGCTGCGTTCGCGGAGATGGGTTATCTCATCGATCGCCGCGTGGCTCGCAGTTGATTGGCTCGCAGTTGATTGGCTCGCGGTTGACTGGGTGGACATCGCTGTTGCGGCCCTCTCGTCGCGGTTCAATTCAAGCGGTGCGGATCGCTCCGGTGATGAGTCCCGTCACCTCCTCGGGCGAGGTCCGCGCGACGGCCTTGTCGGCAACCTTGGCACCGCGCCGCATGACGATGACGCGATCGCTGACGGCAAAAACATCGGGCATGCGATGGCTGATCAGAACCACGGCGATCCCTTGATCCTTCAAGCGGCGGATGAGGTCGAGCACCTCGGCGACCTGGCGCACGCTGATCGCGGCCGTCGGCTCGTCCATGAGCACGATCTTGGCGTCCGAGAGGCGGGTGCGCGCGATCGCCACCGCCTGGCGTTGGCCGCCCGACATCTGCTTCACGAGATCGCGAGGGCGCGTCTCGGACTTCAGCTCCTTGAAGAGCTCCGCGGCGCGCGCATACATGGCCGGATAGTCCAGGAGACGAAAGGGGCCGAGGCGCCGCTTCACTTCGCGTCCGAGGAACACATTGGCCGCGGCGGTGAGATTATTGCACAGAGCGAGATCCTGATACACGACCTCGATCCCCTCCGCTCTCGCATCGACGGGCTTATGGAAATGCTTGATGGCTCCGCCCATCCGGATCTCGCCTTCCGAGGGAGGAAAATTCCCGGCGATGATCTTGACGAGCGTCGATTTCCCGGCACCGTTGTCGCCCATCAGGCCGACCACCTCGCCACTTTCCAAACTCATGTCGACGCCCTTGAGAGCCTCGATGGCCCCGAAGTGCTTGGCGATGCCGTTCAGCTCGAGAAGCGCCATGCTTCCTCCCCGGGATGCCGCTTCCCTTGCAGGCGCGACGGACCTTGGTGGTTTCGAGCCGAGAATATCGCTGGGCGCGCACGAGTAAAGTCGCGCGAAGCGAGAACGACCCGGCTCCTGCCATGACCCGAGCGCAAGGCGCGCAAAGCGGATAGAAGGCCCTCGATGACCGTCTTGTCCATGATCGCGACCGAAGAATCGCGCGGTGAGCGCCTCGACCGGGCGCTCGCCCGGAATTTCGCCGATTTCAGCCGCGCCAGGCTGCAAGCCCTCATCCGCGAGGGCGTGGTGCGCATCGGCGAGATCGCCACCACCGATCCGTCGCTGAAGCTGCGCGGCGGGGAGAAGATCACGCTAACCGTCCCAGAGGCCGTGCCTTCCGAGCCCCAGGGACAGGAAATCCCCCTGTCGATCCTTTATGAGGATGCGCAGATCATCGTGATCGAGAAGCCTGCGGGCCTCGTCGTGCATCCCGCGGCCGGCCATGCCGACGGAACACTGGTGAACGCGCTCATCGCCCATTGCGGGGAAAGCCTTTCCGGCATCGGCGGCGTGAAGCGCCCGGGGATCGTGCATCGCCTCGACAAGGACACCTCGGGCGTCATGGTGGTCGCCAAGACCGACAAGGCGCATCGTGGCTTGGCCGAGCAATTTGCCGATCACGGACGAGAAGGGTCGCTCGAAAGGGAATACCAGGCATTCGTTTGGGGACGCCCGCGGGCCGACACTATGATCGTCGACCGTCCGATCGGGCGCTCCACGCGCCATCGCGAGCGCATGGCGGTGGTCGCCGAGGGGCGTGGAAAAGAGGCGCTCACCCACCTATATGTGGAAGAAATCTTTCCTCCCGACATGCCCGATCCGCTCGCGAGCCGAATACGCTGCCGGCTGGAGACGGGGCGCACTCACCAGATCCGCGTGCATCTTTCCTCGCTCGGCCATCCGCTTTTGGGGGATCCCGTCTATGGTGGCGGCTTCCGCACCAAGATCAACAAGCTCGACGAGCCCTCCCGGGCGGCGTTGCGCGCGCTCGATCGCCAGGCGTTGCACGCCTCCGTCCTCGGTTTCGCCCATCCCGTGACGGGGAAGAAGCTTCGTTTCGAGAGCGGGTTACCGCCCGCTCTTGCGGCGGTGGAAAAGGCGCTGCGCGGCCTCTTTACCCCCTCCGAATAGGGGTCTGGCGCGACGGAATGTCCATTTTCGCCACTATTTTTCGGTATATCTTATAGCTGGCGGCGCCTTTGGGCCGCCGACAGCTCGCCGATCCCGGGGGCTATCCAAGGAGTCATGTGATGGCATCTGCCGCACTCCCTATTCTGTCGTCGGAAGGTGGCCTTGCCCGCTACCTCGACGAGATCAAGAAGTTTCCGATGCTGGAGCCGCAGCAGGAGTACATGCTTGCCAAGCGTTGGCGTGAGCATGGCGACCGCGAAGCGGCCCATCAGCTCGTGACGTCCCATCTGCGTCTCGTCGCCAAGATCGCGATGGGCTATCGCGGCTATGGCCTGCCCATGTCCGAGGTGGTGTCGGAAGGCAATGTCGGGCTCATGCAGGCGGTGAAGCGCTTCGAGCCCGAGCGCGGCTTCAGGCTCGCCACCTATGCGATGTGGTGGATCAAGGCGTCGATCCAGGAATATATCCTGCGCTCGTGGTCGCTCGTCAAAATGGGCACCACGGCCAATCAGAAGAAGCTCTTCTTCAATCTGCGGCGTGCCAAGAGCCGCATCTCGGCGCTCGACGAGGGTGATCTGCGCCCCGATCAGGTGAAGCAGATCGCGGTCAAGCTCGGCGTGACCGAGCAGGACGTCGTCGACATGAACCGGCGGCTCGGGGGCGACGCTTCGCTCAATGCGCCCTTGCGCGAGCAGGGCGAGGGCGAGTGGCAGGATTGGCTCGTCGATGATGAGGACAATCAAGAGCACAAGCTCGTCGAGGCCGAGGAAGCCTCGAACCGCCATGACGCGCTGATCGATGCGCTGTCCGTGCTCAACCCACGCGAGCGGCGCATTTTCGAGGCGCGGCGCCTCGCCGAGGATCCGATCACGCTCGAGGATCTTTCGGCGGAATTCGGCGTGTCGCGCGAGCGCGTTCGGCAGATCGAGGTACGCGCCTTCGAGAAGGTGCAAAATGCGGTGAAGACAGCTTACGCCAAGCGTGAGCTGGCGCGGCCGGCCTTGCCCGTCTCGTAGGGCGCGCCCTGGCGGGCCCCTCTATTTCCAGGCGTCGATCGCGGTGAGAAGGGCGCGGTCGCCCGCGACCCCTTTGTCGAACACGAGCGCGCCGCGCCGCTGATCCGCGAGGCGAAACTGAATCTCGACCCATTCCCGCTTGGTCAAGAGATCGAAATTCTTCGCGACGTCCGCATCGGCGGCCGAGAGCGCCATGACGAAGAGATTGGGCCCGAGAGGTTGCTGGATGCCGATCAAGGCCGTGCCGCGGTCGGTCTCATCCGTCTTCATCAGCACCGGCGAGATCTCCTTCACATTCGAATCCTTCGTCGTGAAGACGAGGCCGACGAGATGGGAAGCCGGCAAGGAGCCGTCGTGGTTGCGGGTCACTTGCATCCGCAAGGAGACGCCGGCATCGGGAATCTCGACGACGCCGACGAGGGCGGGATCGAGCGGCTGACCCGGGTTCGAGGGCAGGTTCTCGAAGCTCCAGATCACCCGGCCCGCCACCGTGCGGGGCGCCTGGTCGGTCCCGCCGGCGAGCTCGATGAAGAGAGTTGCGCGCTGCGCCACCGGGATCTGGGGCGAGGAGTTCGGGACGGGCGCGGCCGCGGTCGGGGTCGCGGTGGAGGCCGCAGCGGAGGTGGAGGGGGCGGGCGCCCGAGCGGGCGCTGGTGTCGGCGGGCTCGCGGGGCCGCCAAGGCGGGCCGTATTTTTCGCCTCCGGCTCGGCCGGGCGCCCGGCGACCGGATTGGTCGCGGCCGCTTGTTCGACTTGCTCGCGCCGCGCCGGATCGACCTGATCGCGCATGACATAGGCGAGGCCGGCAAGCGTGCCGATGATGAGCACCGCGGCGATCCCGAGCGCGAGGATGCGCCAATCGGCGAAGGAGCGCCGGCTGCCCGAAGATCGCGGTGCCTCGGCAAGACCATGCGAGCCGGAAGCCTCATCGTGATGGAACCCGTCATCGCTCTCGTGAGGGGCGTCCGGAACGGGCTCGATGGTGTCCGTTGATACCTCGCCCTCGTCTCCATGCTCTTGCGCCCCCTGCGTCGATCTCAGGTGGCGCAGCGGGAGCTTCGTCGTGGGTTTTAAGCGCGCGCGTGCCTCCATCTCGAGGCGGGAGATGACGGCCTCGAGCTGGGCCCGCTCGCGCTCGATCTGGTCTTGCGGAAGCGGCGGATCCATTTCCTCGAGCTGCGAGCGCAGCGTCGTGCGCGCTCGGTCATAGATCGCGCGCCGCACATCCGGCCCCGCCGATTCGCCAAGATTGACGATCGCGCGCGACAGAAGCGGATAATAATCAATCATTGCAAACCGTTTCCGGCGCGGCGGCGCCGAAGTCAACCTTCAAATGGATTGCGCACGAGTATGGTATCGTTGCGCTCAGGGCTAGTCGAAAGGATGGCGACGGGGGCGCCCGTCAATTCCTCGATACGGCGCACGTATTTGATCGCCTGGCCCGGCAGATCGATCCAGGAACGAGCGCCCGCGGTCGATTGCGACCAGCCTTCGAAGGTTTCAAAGATGGGCTCGACGCGGGCCTGGCCACCTTCGCTCGCCGGCAGATGGTCGATCTCGCGCCCGTCGAGCTTGTAGCCGACGCAAATCTTGATCTCCTCGAAGCCGTCGAGAATGTCGAGCTTGGTGAGCGCGATGCCGTCGATGCCGCTCGTCGAGACCGTCTGGCGCACAAGAACCGCATCGAACCAGCCGCAGCGGCGCTTGCGTCCGGTCACGACGCCGAACTCGCGGCCCTTCTCGCCGATGCGGGCGCCGATCTCGTCATGAAGCTCGGTCGGGAAGGGGCCTTCGCCGACGCGAGTCGTATAAGCCTTGGCGATGCCGAGCACGTAATCGATGGCGCCTGGGCCGAGCCCCGATCCCGCGGCGGCGGCGCCGGCGACCGTCGAGGACGAGGTGACGAAAGGATAGGTGCCGTGATCGACGTCGAGAAGCGCGCCTTGCGCGCCCTCGAAGAGAATGCGCCGTCCTGCCCGGCGCGCGTCGTCGAGAAGGCGCCAGACGGCGTCCATATAGGGCAGCACTTGGGGGCTGAGCGCGCGCAGCGCTGCGCTCACCGCCTCAGCCTCGACTTCCTCCATGCCGAGGCCGCGCCGCAGCGCGTTGTGATGGGCGAGCAGGCGCTCGACTTTGGCCGGGAGCGTGTCGGGTTCGGCGAGGTCCATGAGGCGGACGGCGCGCCTGCCCACCTTATCCTCATAGGCGGGGCCGATGCCGCGCTTGGTGGTGCCGATCCGCGTGCCGGCGTTCGAGGCTTCGCGCGCGGCGTCGAGCTCGCGATGCAAGGGAAGGATGAGGGGCACGTTGGAGGCGATGCGCAGGATTTCGGGCGTGATCTTGAGCCCCTGTGTTTCGAGCCGCTTGATCTCGTCGACGAGCGCCTGCGGATCGAGCACGACGCCGTTGCCGATGACCGAGAGCTTGCCGCGCACGACTCCCGAAGGGAGGAGCGAGAGCTTATACGTCGTGCCGTCGATGACCAGCGTATGGCCGGCATTGTGGCCGCCCTGAAAGCGCACCACGACATCGGCTTGCTCGGAGAGCCAGTCGACGATCTTGCCCTTGCCCTCGTCACCCCATTGGGCGCCGACGACGACCACGTTGGCCATGAAGCTTCGTTCTTTCCTGGTTGAGCGCCGATGCCGAAGCGGCCGCGGAAACCTCTGTCCGGCCCGGCTTAGCCAAAGCGCATGGCGGGGTCAAAGAGGGTATTTCGCGCAAAGGGTTTCGGGGAGGCGGGTCCGCCCTTGGCGGCACATCCGAGCGTGTCTTGAATGTTCGACCTGCCATGCCGCCACGCCCTTGCACCGGGGCATTGGATCGCACAGATTCCCCCTCGTGGCGGAAAGGCAAAAAGAAGCCCTTCCGCGCCGATGCCATTGGAGGCGCCACATGGTCGCAAGCGAATGCGATATTCTCGCAAAGGCGGAGGAATGGGCCAAGGAGAATCGCGGGGTCGCGCTAGCGACCGTGATCGAGACCTGGGGGTCGGCGCCGCGTCCGGTCGGCAGCCATCTCATCATCGACGAGAACGGGTCCTTCCTCGGCTCGGTCTCCGGCGGCTGCGTCGAGGGCGAGGTGGTCACCGAGGCGATGGACGTGATCGAGACCGGCAAGTCGAAGATGCTCGAGTTTGGCGTCGCGGATGAATCGGCTTGGCGCGTGGGCCTCTCTTGCGGCGGGCGCATCAAGGTCTATGTCGAGAAGCTCGAGTAGCAGGCGCGCGCATGCCAAGCTGGCTCGCGGTTTCCGCGTCGGGCCTTGCGCCTGATCCTTCGTGAGGGCTCCATGAAGATCGCACTTCTTTCCGCGCTCAATTCCGAACGCGCCAAGCGGTCCGAGGCGGTGCTCGTCACCGATCTCGTCAGCGGTGAGCAGCGGCTCGTGAAGGCCGGGCAGCTCAAGAGGGACCCACTCGCGAATGCCTTGCAGGAGCAGCTGAGGCTCGGCAAGAGCGGCACCATCGAGGATCAAGGCCGGCAGTATTTCCTCACCGTCCAATCTCCGCCCGTGCGTATTCTGGTGACGGGCGCGGTCCACATCAGCCAGGCGCTCGCGCCAATGGCGAAGATTCTCGATTTCGAGGTGGCGATCGTCGATCCGCGCACGGCCTTCGCGAGCCCAGAGCGCTTTCCGAAGGTGGCTGTCCATGCGGTCTGGCCCGACGCTTATCTCGCGCAGCATCCGCTCGATCGCCACACCGCTCTCGTGGCGCTGACCCATGATCCGAAGATCGACGATGTCGCACTCGTCGCCGCGCTCAAGGCGGATTGCTTCTACATCGGCGCGCTCGGCTCGAAGCGCACCCATGCCAAGCGCGTCGAGCGCCTGAAGGCGGCCGGTTTCAGCGAGGCGGAGATCGCGCGCATCGCGGCGCCCATCGGGCTCGACATCGGCGCATCGACACCCGCCGAAATCGCGCTTGCGACCTTGGGACAACTCACCGCCGCGCTGCGCAGGACGGGTGCTGTTCGCGCCCACACCAAGGTCGCCGCCGCCCGATGAAGTTCGGCTATGTTCCGCTCGATGATGCGGTCGGTTCAATCTCAGCCCATGCGGTGCGGGCGGGCGAGATCGTCCTGCGCAAAGGCTCGCGTGTCACGCCCGAGATCGCCGAAAAGCTGAAGGCGGCCGGCGTCGAGGGCCTCGTCGCGGCAAGACTCGACCCGGAGGATGTACACGAGGATGAAGCCGCCGCGACGCTGGCGCGCAAGCTCGCCGGCGAAGGCCTCCGCATCGACCCGCCTTTCACCGGTCGCGCCAATCTGTTCGCGGAAAGGAGCGGCGTGCTTCGGCTGGACCGGGCCCGCATCGATGCCGTGAACGCCGCCGACGAGGCGATCACCTTCGCGACCTTGCCGGCGTTCCGCCCGGTGAGCGTGGGCGAGATGGTGGCGACGGTCAAGATCATCCCTTACGCCGTGCCGCGCAACGCGCTCGAGAAGGCGATGGCGCAGATCAGCGCGCCGCTCATCTCCATCGCGCCTTATGCGCGCCGTCGCATCGCCGCGATCTCCACGCTTCTGCCGGGGCTCAAGCCTTCCGTCGTCGCGAAGACGATCGAGATTCTTTCACAGCGCCTCAAGCCCGCGGACGGGATCGTCGTCTTCGAGGAGCGTGTGCCGCATGAGACGGAACCGCTCGCCGGGGCGCTTCGCCGCGCGCTCGCGGCTTCGCCCGACATCGTGATCGTGTTCGGAGCCTCGGCCATTTCCGATCGGCGCGACGTCATTCCCGCCGCGGTCGAGGCCGCGGGAGGACGTATCGAGCATCTGGGCATGCCGGTCGATCCCGGCAATCTCCTTCTCATCGCCGAGCTCGGCAATTCGCCGGTGCTCGGCGCGCCCGGCTGTGCGCGCAGCCCGAAGGAAAACGGCTTCGACTGGGTGCTCCAGCGTCTGCTCGCGGGCTTGCCCGTGGGGCGGGCCGAGGTGGTGGCGATGGGCGTCGGCGGCCTCCTCATGGAGATCAAATCGAGACCGCAACCGCGCGCCGAGCCGCCGAAGACGTGAGCGTCGCCGCGGTCATCCTGGCCGCCGGCCGCTCGACCCGCATGGGCGCGAACAAGCTCGTTGCCGATCTCGGCGGCAAGCCGCTCATCCGAAGAACATCCGAGGCCGTTCTCGCCTCCCGCGCACGCCCGGTCCTTCTCGTCACGGGACATGAGCCGGGCAAGCTCGCGGAAAGCCTCGCCGGGCTCGATGTCGTTCGGGTCCGCAATCCACGCCATGCGGAAGGCCTCTCCACATCCCTGATCGCTGGGATCGCGGCCTTGCCGGATGGTGCGCTGGCCGCGCTCATCTGCCTTGGCGACATGGCGCTGATCAAGGCGGCGACGCTCGACAGGATCATCGAGAGCTTCGAGAAGGAGCCGAGCGTTGGCGCGATCGTGCCGGCATTCGGCGGCGAATGGGGTAACCCCGTGCTTCTCTCGCGCAAGCTCTTCCAATCGGTCGCCAATCTCGACGGCGACACGGGAGCGCGCAAGCTCCTGCAAGGGCGCGGCGATGTGCGCGTGCTCGACGTCGACGACCCCGCCATTCTCATCGATGCGGATACGCCCGAGGCTCTCGTCGAGATGCGTCGGCGGATCGGCGATGCTCCCGCCACTGGAAGCTGCGGGTAAGGCACCGTGTCATCCCCGGACGAGCGATCCGGAGGAGCGCTCGGGGAAGGGGATCCATCTTTCTTCACCATCTCCAGGACCCCTTCCCTCGGCTCGTCTCGCCGGGGTGACACAATCGGAGGCGAGGGAAGGCCGTGTGAATAGCGACGATATTTGGCAAGACGCATTGCGACGGCCAATATATAAACGCGACGCAGCCTTCTTGACCGGCGAGACCTTCGCAATGTCCGCTCAGAAGCCAGTGAGTATTGCCGTGCCCGAGCGCGCGAAGCGCCGCATCATCCTGTTTGCCAATGTCGGCCACGCGCTCGACCATTACATCATGCTCATCTACCCGACGACGATCCTCGCGTTGGAGAAGGCATTTCCGGAGGTGAGCTACGGTTCGCTGCTTCAGCTCTCGCTCGGCGCCTTCGTGCTGATCGGGCTCGGCTCGCTTCCGTCCGGCTGGCTCGGCGACAAATGGAGCCGGCGCGGGATGATGATCATCTTCTTCTTCGGCGCGGGCGTCGCTTGTCTTGCGACCGCCGCCACGAACTCCTTTTTGACGCTCGCGACGGGCCTCGGCGCGATCGGCCTCATCGCCTCGATCTATCATCCGGTCGGCGCGCCGATGATGGTCGCGAGCGCCTCGCCCGAGCGATTGGGCCGGGTCATCGGCCTCAACGGCGTCTTCGGCAATCTCGCGATCGCGTCCGCGCCCTTCATCACCGGCGCCATCACCGACCTCTTCGGCTGGCGCCTCGCCTTCATTCTTCCAGGCTTCGCGGCGTTGGCGATCGGGGCGGCTTTCGTGGCGATGGTGCCGGACGCCGCCGAGCGCTCGACCCGCAAGAACATCCATGCCAAGGAATATTCACGTTTTACGGTATTTCGTGTCTTCGGCATCCTTTTCTTCTGTACTTTCGCGGCGGGCCTGATCTTCAATGTCGCGAGCGTCACCTTCCCCAAGCTCTTCGAGGAGCGGCTGCCGGACATCGTGCATTCGGCGACCGCGGCGGGCGCCGTGACCACGGCGGTCACCATCGTCGGCGCGCTCGCTCAGCTCACGGTGGGGCGCGCCATGGACCGTTTCTCGCTCGGCACGGTGTTCCTCGTCACCTCGGGCTTGCAGATGGTCGGGCTTTTCTTCCTCGCCGACGCCTTCGGCTTAGCCGCGCCGAGCGCCGCCATGGTGGCGATGCTCGGCCAGTTCGGGCAGGTCACGGTGAATGAAGCGATGACGGCGAAATACGCGCCCGACCGCCTGCGCGGGCGCATCTATGCCGTGCGTTACTTCCTCAACTTCGCGGTCGCGGCTTTCGCCGTGACGATGGCGGCCAGGATGCATGACGCGACAGGCGGCTTCACCGGCATTTATCGCATCCTCGCGATCTGCGGCGCGCTCATCTTCGTCGGCGCGCTTCTCTTCCCGCGACGCGATATTGCCCCTTCCGCGAGCGCCTCGGTCCAGCCGGCGGAGTAACGGCCTCACGCAGCCTTTCAGTTGGTTTCAAACAGTCCCACAAAGTGATCGCGAGCTTTGTTGTGGTCGCGCGAAACGCGTGGGAAGATCGTGCGCCGAATCAGAATCGGCACGGCTTTTGCGTATTGGTCCAAAGGCAGGTGCTCGGTTCAAAACGGGATCATGTCGCGGTTTCGATGAACCTTGGAACCTTCCAGCGTAACAAAGGGTTATAGCTTGGCTCGACTCGCAAGGAGGACGGGATGGTCTCGAAAGGTTTCATCCGGCAGCTCGCCGGCTATGGCTTGACGACGGCCGAAATACTTTATCGCTTGCCGGACCATCCGACTTTCTTGCAGAGCTATATTTGGCAAGACTACGATGTCGCGCCGCGCTTTCCGGTGCTCCATGATTTCCTGAGCTTTTGGGCCCAAAAGCTCGACGGTCCCTTGTTCTCGGTGCGCGTCGCGCATTCGAAGCTGATCAAGCCCTGCGAGCTTCGTCTTTGCGACAAGGAATTCGCCATCAATTGATCGCGCCGCTTCACGGTGTCATCTTCCTTCACCGCTTTCTGAACCCCCTTCCCTCGGCTCGCTTCGCTCGCCTCGCCGGGGGTGACACAATGGGCAACGGTGCCGGGGGTGACACAACGGACGTGACGCACAACGAGATCCTCGGTGCCGGCCTCTGCTTTGGTTGCCGGTCGCGATTGCTGTCGAAGACGTTTCCAGCGACTTTTATTTGGAGATTCGAAGAGAAAAGCCAAACGCGGCATTTAAGCCCTATTAATACAAGCACATAGCTCAACCGCTGGAATCGCGCCCAAGCATCGGAAATATTTTTTCGAACCGGCGGC
>DASZIL010000063.1:0-14149 GCA_035949255.1 Beijerinckiaceae bacterium
CAGCCTTGGCGCGGATCACTCCGCCATCCCGCGCGTTCGTCATTCACGCATTCCCCTGCCTTCGCAAGGCTAGGGTGGCCGTGACAAGCACCGCCGTCACCGCTAATTGCTGAGACGTTCCGAAGCAACTTTCGTCATTTCGTGACCGAAGCTGACACAGACCCTTTCCAGGGGCCGTCCCCCTGGCTTCGCGGCTCGACGCGGCGCGCCTTGCTCGAGGCGCCGCTCGCGGCGCTCGCCTGCGCCTTGTTGCCAAAGGCGGGTTTCGCGCAACAGCCCGATTTTGCCGCTCTCCTGCGCTCCGTCCTCGGCGAGGGAAAGAGCTTCGATCCGAACACGGTCATCGAGGTCGCCCGGCAATTGGCCCGCCGCCCCTACATGGCGCCGAACACGGATTTGCCTGAAAGCCTCCGCAACCTCACTTTCGAGCAATATCAGGCGATCCATATCCATCGGAAGGATCGTGTCTGGGACGCCGAAGGACGGGGATTTGTCATCGAGCCTTTGCATCGCGGCTTCGTCTACCAGAACCCCGTGACGATCTACACGGTCGAGGACGGCACGATCCGCCGCCTCGCCTATGATGCCTCGCGCTTCGAGTTCGGCGGGCTTGCGCCGCCGACCCAAGCCGACCTCGATTTCTCCGGCTTTCGCGTGCTCTACCGCGACCGGGGCGCCGAGGACGCACGCGAGGTCGCGAGCTTCCAGGGCGCGTCCTTCTTCCGTGGCCTTGCCAAGGGCCAGGTGCCCGGACTTTTGGCGCGTGGCCTCACCTTGCGGCCGGCGGACGCGCGCGGCGAGGAATTCCCGCTTTTCCGCGCCTTCTGGATCGAGCGGCCGAATGTGCTCGCCGACGAGATCATGGCGCATGCGCTGCTCGATTCGGAGAGCGTCTGCGGCGCCTACCGATTCACCATCCGCCCTCGTGACGAGACCATCATCGATGTCGAGAGCACGATCTTCGCGCGCAACGTCCTCGATCATGTGGGCTATGGCGGCATCGCAGGCATGTTTCTCTTAGGTGGCGCGAGCCATCGTATCGACGACGATGTGCGTCCCGAGGTTCATGACGCGAACGGCCTGCAATTGCACACCGGCCAGGACGAATGGATCTGGCGCCCGCTGACCAATCCCGAGACGCTGCAAATCTCCGTCTTCAGCGACCAGAACCCGAAGGGCTTCGGGCTTCTGCAACGCCTGCGGGACCCACTGGCCTATCAGGATTATGAGAGAAGTTTCGAGCGCCGGCCCTCGCTCTGGATCGAGCCGATCGGCGACTGGGAGGAGGGTGCCGTGCAACTCCTCGAGATCCCCTCGACCAATGAGACGAACCCGAACATCCTCACCTATTGGCGCCCGAAGGCGCAGATCGCGGCGGGATCGCAGACGAGCTTCGCGCTTCGCCAATATTGGACCTGGTCGGCGCCCGACCGGCCTGACGATGCGACCGTCCAATCGACCCGCACCGGCCATGGGAGCGCGCCCAACCGGCGCCGCTTCATCGTCGAGTTCTCGTCGTCGCGATTCACCGAGCCTGCCGCGATCGCCGGCATCAGCGCGGCGGCAAGCACGTCGAAAGGCAAGATCACGGAGGTGCGGCTCACCCCGCACCTCGAACGCAAGTGCTTGCGCGTACTCTTCGAGCTCGATCCCGGCGGCGAGACGCTCTGCGAGCTGCATCTCGTGTTGATCGAAAACGGCAAGATCGCTTCGGAAACATGGCTATATCGCTGGACCAGCTAGGCCTTGCGCCTTCGCCCGCGGCAGGTGCGGCCCCTGGCGAGCCCGCGCCCTTGCCCGCTATTCCGGCACCCGCGCCGCTCGCGATGCCGGTGCAATCGCTCAAGCGCTTCGGACCGCGCGAGGCCGCGGTCACAGCGACCGGTCCCGGCTTCCGCCTCATTCTCGCGCGCCTCGTCGTTTTCGGCGGCGCGCTCGCGCTCACCTTTTATGGCGGCTTCGAGATGTACAAGGTCGTGTCGATCAGCGGCACGACTTTCCTGCAATACGTCCTCCTCATCCTCTTCATCGTCAATTTTTCCTGGATCGCGCTTGCCGCGACGAGCGGCGTCCTCGGATTCGTCTCGCTCGTCGCCCGCCGCATCATACCGCACCAGGCGCCCGCCTCCCCGATCGCGACGCAAACCGCGATCGTCATGCCCGTCTATAACGAGCGCACCGATCGCTGCTTCGCGGCGGTTCAGGCGATCTTCGAATCGGTTGAGGCTACGGGCGAAGGCACCCATTTCGATTTCTTCATCCTCTCCGACACGACCGATCCCGACATCTGGGTCGCCGAGGAGGTCGCCTTCTTCGCGCTTCGCGAAAGGCTAAGGCCCAGGGCGCGCGTCTACTACCGCCACCGCGCGCAAAATCTCGGGCGCAAGGCGGGCAACATCGCCGATTTCGTGACGCGCTGGGGCGGCGCCTATGCGCATATGATCGTGCTCGACGCGGACAGCCTGATGACCGGAGAGTGCATCCTCGCGCT
This sequence comes from Beijerinckiaceae bacterium, assembly GCA_035949255.1. Classification (GTDB taxonomy): domain Bacteria; phylum Pseudomonadota; class Alphaproteobacteria; order Rhizobiales; family Beijerinckiaceae; genus GAS188. Next base: position 2,492 of record DASZIL010000063.1, read on the forward strand.
CACCCGCGCCATGGAGGCCGATCCGCACGCCGGCATCATCCAATCCTTGCCGCTCATCTTGAACCGCAACACCCTGTTCGCGCGCGTTCAGCAATTCGCCGCGCGCTTCTACGGGCCTATCGTCGCCGCCGGCCTCTCGGCGTGGAGCGGCAAGGACGGCAATTACTGGGGGCACAACGCCATCATCCGGCTTGCGGCCTTCGCCGGCCATGCGGGCTTGCCTAGCCTTCCCGGAAAGCCGCCCTTCGGCGGGCACATCCTCAGCCATGACTTCGTCGAGGCCGCCCTCATTCGCCGCGGCGGCTGGTCCGTCTCGATGCTCCCCGACCTTGAAGGCAGCTATGAGGAGGGCCCCCCCTCGCTCATCGATCTTGCGGTGCGCGACCGGCGCTGGTGCCAGGGCAATCTGCAGCACGCCCGCGTGATCCTGGCGCGCGGGCTCCAATGGTCCTCGCGCCAGCATTTCGCGACCGGAATCGCGGCCTACGTCGCTTCTCCGCTTTGGCTCATGCAGCTCATCGTCGGCCTCCTCCTCGTGCTCCAGACGCGCTTCGTGCGCCCGGAATATTTCACCCGCGAATTTTCGCTTTACCCGGCGTGGCCGCGCTTCGACGCGGAGCGCGCGCTTTCGCTCTTCATCCTCACCATGGCGGTGCTTCTCGTGCCGAAGGCGCTCGGCTGGGTTTTCGCGCTTTGCGACGCGCGCACGCGCCGCGACGCCGGCGGCGCGATCAGGCTCACCTTGTCCGCCCTCCTCGAGATCGTGATCTCGGCCCTCCTCGCCCCAGTGCTCATGCTCATCCAATCGGGCTCGGTGTTCCAGATCCTTTCCGGCCGCGACACCGGCTGGAATCCGCAAAGGCGCGATGACGGCTCGATCCCGCTCGGCAACATCATCCATCGCCATTTCTGGCACACGGCTTTCGGCATCGTGGCGGGCATCTCCGCCTATGGCCTCTCGCCTTATCTTTTCGCCTGGATGTCGCCGACGATCCTCGGCCTTGTCCTCGCCATTCCACTTTCGGCGGCGAGCGGGCTCAGGCGACTCGGCCTCGGCCTGCGGCGCGCTGGCCTCTTGCTCACGCCGGAGGAGCGCTCACCGCCCGTGATCGTGGCACGCGCCAATGCGCTCACCGAGGAATTATCGGCGCTCGGCATCGACGAAACGGACGGCTTGCGGGTGGTGCATGGCGATCTCACCATGCGCCAGCGCCATATTCAGCTCTTGCCCGAAGCGCCCCGGCGCACGCGCGGCGAGGTCGACCCCCATCGCGCGGTGGCGGAGGCGAAGCTCATCGACGCGGAGACCTTCGAGGAAGCCTCCTCCTGGCTCAAGGGGCGCGAGCGTACCATCGTGCTCAGCGACCGGGCGCTCATCATCCTGCTCGCCGCGCTGCCGAGCGAAGCGCCTCCGGCTCCGACAGCCGCGCCGGTGACGACGTGAGAGGTGTCAGCCCGCCATCCCCTCGATGAGCGCCTTGTCGGCGGCGATGCCTTCGCCGACCACCTCGAAGAAGGCCCGCACCCGAGCGGTCGCCTTCAGATCCGTATGCGTCACGATCCAAAGCTCGCGCGACAGCTCGGGCACCGGCTTCGCGAGCGCACGGCGCAATTGCGGTTCCGGATCGCCGAGATAGCAGGGAAGCACCGCAAGCCCCATCCCGGCACGCGCGGCAACGAGCTGGTTCACGAGGCTGCTCGTGCGATAAACGACGGAAGAGGAAGGGGCGATGGCGGAAAGCCAGTCGGCCGCGTTGATGCCGAATGCGCCTTCATCCCAGCCGATGAGCGCATGGGCGGCGAGCTCCTCCGCCGACGCGGGAGCTGGCCGCTGCGCGAGATAATCGGCCGAGCCGTAAAGCGTCCAGGCGACCTCGGCGAGCTTGCGGCCCCAGAGATTGCCTTCTTTCGGGCGCATCGGGCGAAGCGCCACGTCGGCCTCGCGCCGCGTCAGGCTCAAAACGCGATTGTCGATCGCGAGCTCGACGGTGACGCCGGGATAGGCGGCGCGGAACGCCGCCATGTGCCGGGTGAGCAGGCGATAAGCGAGGGTTTCCGAGGAAGTGACGCGCAAACGCCCTTCGAGCCGGCGGTCCCGCCCAGCAAGGTCGCGTGACAGCGACAGGGCCTCGTCCTCCATGCGCTCGCCCGCCGCCGCGAGGCGCTCGCCCGTCACGGTCGGCGCGTAGCTGCCCGCGGCGAGGCGTTCGAAGAGGGGAACGCCGAGCCGCCCCTCGATCGCTTGCAGGCGCCGATACACCGTCGAATGATCGATGCCGAGCGCCTTAGCGGCGCCCGCCAGGGCGCCGGCGCGAGCCACGGCGAGGATGAGCCTCAGATCGTTCCAATCCTCGATAGCGATTTGCATTCTTACAAAGGTTCTTTGCAAAATACCAAGTTAGTTTGCCGAACGGCATGCTGTAATCTGCCGGCGCTCTTGTCAAATTCGGTTAAGGAGACCGGCATGAATTCGACGACGCCTTCCCCCACCTCGGCGGATTGGGGTGTGTTGCTTTTGCGGCTTTCGCTCGGCATCCTGTTCCTCGCGCACAGCATCGTGCTCAAGCTCATCACCTACGGCGCGGACGGCACCGCCCAATTCTTCGTCGGCGTCGGCCTGCCGGGCTGGCTCGCTTACGTGACCATCGTTTGGGAGCTCGTGGGAGGCATCCTGCTCATTCTCGGCGTAAAGACGCGTCTCGTGGCGGTGGCGCTCTCGCCAATTTTGCTCGGCGCGCTCTTCTTCGTGCATCTTTCCAACGGATGGGTGTTCACCAACACCAACGGCGGCTGGGAATATCCCGCCTATCTATTCGTGCTGTGCATGGCGCAAGCCCTGCTGGGCGATGGGCCCTACGCCTTGAGCCCGTCGCGCCCATTGGGCCATCTCCTCGGCCAAAGCCAAGGTGTCGCGGCAGCGCGGTGAGCTTAGCCCGTGGCAGAGGCAAGGCTCAGCGGTCCATCCCGAAATCGGATCGGCTCCGCTCGCCCAAACCCGCCGCACCCGGCCGATACCTTGCCAACACCTCAAGAAGGCGGTCGAGCGGCAGTGAGTGCACCACCCTGCCCTCGCGCCCCGTCATCGTCTCGGCCATGGTGAGCGCGTTGAGGATGGCCTCTTCGGTCGCCTCGGCCGCCGCACGAAAGAGGCTCGTCATGCCCTCGGGCGCGAGCATGCGTACCTCGCTCAGCTTGTCGCGCTGGCCGATGTGGTTTCCCGTCGAGAAGGCAAGGAAGATGTCGCCCGAGCCATTGGCGCCGACGCCGCCGACCCAGGCGAGCCCCGTCGTCGCGCGGCGCGCGAGGCGCTGGCATTGGATCGGCAGAAGCGGCGCGTCGGTCGCGATGACGACGATGATCGACCCTGCATCGCCGGGCTCTTCGCGCGGCAAGGGCACGACGCTGCGATCGATCTCGCGGCCCACCGGCACGCCGTCGACACGCAAGAGATCGCGCGCCCCGTAATTCGCCTGGACGAGGGCGCCCACCGTGTAGCGGGCGCCCGCCTCCGTCACCACGCGCGACGCCGTGCCGGTGCCGCCCTTGAACTGATGGCAGATCATGCCGGTGCCCCCGCCGACATTGCCTTCCGGCACTGCGACGCCGGCGCGCGCGCCGTCAAAGGCTGCAAACGCATCGGCTTGAGTGAGCGGGAAGCTTTGGACATCGTTGAGCCAGCCGTCATAGGTCTCGGCGACGACCGGCAGATGGAAATCCTGCGAGGTCCCATCGCGCACCGCGAGCGCGCAGATGGCGTCGCGCACGAGGCCAACCTGATAAGTGTTGGTGATGCCGATCGGCGCGCCGATGAGCCCCTGCTCGGCGATCCAGCAAAGCCCCGTCATCTCCCCATTGCCGTTGAAGGAATGAAAGCCGGCAAAGACGTAATCGGTCCAGATGTCGGTGCGCGGCCAGATCGCCGTGATGCCTGTGCGAACGACGCGCGGCTCGTCGCCGATCACCGTCGCCATGCCGACCCGCACGCCCGCGACGTCGGTGATGGCGTTGAGCGGCCCCGGCGGCAGCGCGCCCGTCGTGATGCCGAGATCGCGCAAGCGTGCACGCGCCATTGGGGGAGCCTTTCCGGTGGATGCAGCGACTTTGATAGGGCGGCACGGCGACGCTGTCACTTGTCAAAAGTCGAGACCGAGCAGGTTCGACCGAGCTTTGGCCCACGACTTGGGACCTTCGCCTCCCCCTCGACAGTCTCGATCGTGCCCCGCACAATCACCGCGCCCCTATTAGGCCTTTGCCAAAGGGGCCAACTACCCTAATTTGTGCATGCTGACGTGGAGGGGCCCGCTGGGTTTTCATGGGAAGTTTCATCCTCTTCGTCGTGGCGGTCCTTGCCATTGTCGGCCGGCTCAGGGTCAAGCGACTCGAAAGCGAACTGACGCGGCTTCGCGATCAGCTCGCTGTCGCGCTTACCGAAATGAGAAGCTTGAAGGGGGCGTCCCTCTCCGATCAAGGCGAGGAAAGCGCAACCGCTGATATTCGGCCGCAGCCCGCGACGAGTGAGGAGCAAGTTCCCGAAACGAGCGCATTGCCGCTCGCGCCAACCCTGCCACGGCCGGCGGAAAACTCCGGGCAAATCACCGGGGACGTGCGAAATGCTATCGGCGAAAACGAAGAGAAACGCGCGACGGAAACCCTGGGCACGGGCGCGGCGCGGGACACGAACGCGGTCCTGCCGACTGTGGCCTCGGCCTCGATGACGCTCACGCCGCCGAACGCCACCGCACCCGAGACGACCCCGCCCTCCACGCCGGCGCCGAAATCCCACACGCTCGAGGAACGGCTCGGCGCCCATTGGACGGTGTGGATCGGCGGCCTCGCGCTCGCGCTCGGCGCCGTGCTCCTGGTGCGCTATTCGATCGAGCGCGGCTTCTTCGGCCCCGGCGTGAGAATCGCATTGGGCGCGCTCCTCGCTGCCGCCCTCACGACCGCCGGTGAGTTCCTGCGGCGAAAGGATGGGCGCAACGCACGCGTCTCCGATGAAAAATTGCGGGTCGAAGAAGCAAGTACGCAGAGATATTCGCTCCGTGCGGCATCCTCCAAGGATGTGACCGCCAAGGATTTGGGCTCGCCCGCCGGCCCCTTCGCGACGCCTTATATTCCGGGCGTGCTGACGGCATCGGGAACCATCGCCGCCTTCGCCACCATCTATTCCGCCCATGCGGTTTATGGCTTCATCGGGCCGGCGGCATCCTTCCTGGCGCTCGGCCTCGTCGCGATCGCGACCATGGCCGCCGCTTACGTGCACGGGCCGGCCTTGGCGGGTCTCGGGCTCGTGGGCGCCCTGGCGACGCCTTTGCTCGTGGAGTCCGAGAACGCGAGCGTTTGGCCTGTCATCGCCTATGACCTCGTCGTTATCGCTTGCGCCTATGGGCTCGCCCGATTCAAGCGCTGGCCCTGGCTCGCCACGGCAGCCGCGATCGGCGCCATCCTTTGGGCGTTCCCCTTCATCGCGCAGGTCGCGGGTTCCAAAGAACATGAACCGCTCTATGCGGCGCTCACCCATATCGTGCTTCAGCTCGGCCTTGCCGCCTATGCGCTGGCGATCGTCCCGCATCGGGGCCGGCCTGACCAGGAGGCCCGGATCGACCCGCTCGCGCATGGCGTGCTCGGCGCTTTCGCGCTTCTCGCCATCCTGGCCTTGGGGGTCGTTCCACCGTCGCTTTTCGGCGGAGGCTGGATCATCGGCGCGCTCCTCGTCGCGGCGTTGCTCGCGGCGACCGCCGTCCGGAGCTCGTCGGCTTGCGGAGGAGCGGCGCTCGCCGGCCTCGTCATTCTCGCCGCGCTCTGGCTGTGGCCGAAAGCGAGCGTTGAAGCGCGAGATGTGATTCGCCTGGCGCAAGCCGGCGCGCCCTTCCCTTTCTTCACCCCGCCCATGTTGCTCGACACGTTTTGGCGAGGCGTGCCGGCGATCAAGCCGCTGGGTTTCACGGCCTTCGCGATCCTCGCCGGCGCCGGTGTCGCGCTTTCCGCCATGCGTCGCTTGCGCGAAGGCGCCGATCTGCCGATGCGCGTCGCCGCCATCTATGCGGGCGCGGCCTCGCTCACTCCGCTGGTTTCCCTGGCGATCGCCTATCTGCGCTTCGCAAGGCACGAGGCCTCGTTGCTGCTCGCGCTCATCGCCTGCCTCGCCGGGCTTGGCTTCGCGGTCGCGACCTTGCTATTCCTCAAAGCGTTCCGCGCCCGCGAGAGCGGCGCGCTCAAGCTCGGCCTCGCCGCCATGGCGGCGAGCGCGATCGCCGCCATCTCGCTCGGCCTCGTCTTCGCGCTCGACGGCGGCATGCTGACCGTCGCCTTGGCGCTCGCGGCGCTCGGCACGGCCTTCGTGGCGAGCCTGCTCGATCTTTCGGCGCTACGCTGGTGCGTCGCCGCGCTCGGGGTTCTCGTCGCGGCGCGCGTTTCCTCCGAGCCCCGCATCATCGGCAGCGGCTTGTCGCGGACGCCCATATTCAACTGGCTGCTCTTCGGCTATGGCGTGCCGGCAGCCGCCTTCGCGCTCGCCGGACGATTTCTGAGAAGGGTGCGGGACGATATACCGGCGCGTGTCGCCGACGCGCTCGCCGTGTTGTTCTCGGCGCTCCTCTTCTTCTTCGAGATCCGGCACGCGACGAACGGCGGCGATCCTTTCGCGCGAGGCTCGGGCCTCGTCGAGCAAGGCCTCCTCGCCGTCACCTCGCTCGGCTTCAGCCTCGTTCTGATGCGGCTCGACGCAGCGCGCGCCAACATCGTCTTCCGCTACGCTTCGATCGCCTTCGCCATGATCGGCATGGCGATCGCCGCGATCGGCCTATTGTGGCGCTACAACCCGTCGCTCGATGCCACCCCGCTCGAAGGCGGCCCGATCCTCAATACGCTGATCCTCGGATATCTGATCCCTTCGCTGATGGCCGGCACGCTGGCGTTTCTCGCCCGCAAGCCACGGCCATTCTGGTTTTGGGGCAGCGGCGCGGCGCTCGCTCTCGTTCTGGCTTTCGCCTTTCTCATCCTCGAGGTGCGCGTTTTCTTCCATGGGCAGATGATCGTCGCTTGGCTCGGCGCGGGGGTCGCCGAGCTCGGCATCGACACGGCGCTGCTTCTTTCAGGCGCGCTCTTGTTCGCGTTCGTCGCGGAGGGCGAGATCGCACCGCGGCTCAAGAAGACCTCGGCCGCGCTGGCTCTCCTCGCCATGGCAATCTTCGGTTTCGGCCTCGGGCTCCTGGCGAACCCCCTGTTCAGTCGAGAGGGGATCGCCGGCAACGCCGTCTTCAACACGCTTCTCGTCGGTTACGCGCTCCCGTCCCTCCTCAATGCCGTCCTCGCCCGTCGCGCGAGGGGAATGGGATGGAAGCGCTATGCGAGCCTCGCGAGCTCGGCGGCGATCCTTTGCCTCTTCGCCTATGTGAGCCTCGAGGTACGCCGCATCTTCCATGGCGAGGCGATGCACCTTTTTGAAGGCTTCACGCAAGGTGAGCTTTACGCCTACTCGGCAGCTTGGCTCGTCTTCGGTATCTTGCTTCTGGGCTACGGGCTTTGGCAGGGTTCGCGCGAGGCGCGCCTCGCCTCGGCGTGCTTCGTCGTGGCGGCCGTGCTCAAGGTCTTCCTTCTCGACCTTGCCAGCCTCGATGGCATGCTGCGCGCGCTCTCCTTCATCGGGCTCGGCGTCGTGCTCATCGGCATCGGCCTTGTTTACCAGCGATTCGTCTTCGGGCCGCGCTCGTTCGCTGTCCCGGCCATGGAGTGATCCTGAACCCCTTGCGCAGGTTTCCTTTAAGCTTAAAATAATTACCCGGAGCATCAGGCGCGACTGCTATGAACGATGCTCGCCCGCTGGGTCGGCGAGAAAGGAACCACCACCCATGAAGATCGATGTGATCGGCGGCGGTCCGGCGGGGCTCTATTTCGCGATCCTTGCCAAGAAGAGCTTTCCCCGCTTCGATATTCGCGTCCACGAGCGCAATCAGGCGGACGACACTTTCGGCTTTGGTGTCGTCTTCTCGGACGCGACGCTCGATAATTTCGAGCGGGCCGACCCCGAAAGCTATGAGGCAATCACCAGCCGCTTCGCCTATTGGGACGACATCGAGATCCATATTCACGGCGCCGTGCATCGCATCGGCGGCAACGGTTTTTGCGGCTGCTCGCGCCGCACGCTCCTGCTCCTCCTTCAGGAGCGCGCCCGCGCGCTCGGCGTCGAGCTCATCTTCCGGGCCGAGATCGCCGGCCTCGATGAATTGCGCTCATCCGATCTCATCGTCGCGGCCGACGGCATCAACAGCCGCGTCCGCGAGGATCACAAGGCGCATTTCGGCACGGAAGTCGATCTGCGCCCGAACTGGTTCTCCTGGATGGGCTCGTCGCGCAGCTTCGACGCCTTCACCTTCTTCTTCAAGGAGACCGAGCACGGCATCTTCATCGCCCATTGCTACCAGTACGAAGCCGACCGCTCGACCTTCGTGCTCGAGACCGATCCCGACACCTATGTGAAGGCAGGCCTCGACCGGATGGACCAAGCGTCCTCGGCGCGCTTCCTCGAAGGCATCTTCGCCGAGGAGCTCGAAGGCCATAAGCTCACGACCAACCGCTCGCTGTGGCGGCGCTTCCCGATGATCCGCAACGCGCGCTGGACGATGGACGCCCGGGTCGTGCTTCTCGGCGACGCCAAGGCGACGGCGCATTTCTCGATCGGCTCAGGCACGAAGCTCGCGATGGAGGATGCGATCTCGCTGCATCAGGCGCTCGTCGCGGAACGCGGCGACATCGCCGGCGCGCTCCGGCGTTTCGAGGCGACACGGCGCGAGGAAGTCGAGAAGACGCAGCATGCGGCCGATGTCTCGCTCGTCTGGTTCGAGCATGTGAAGCGCTTCTGGGACATGGACCCCTTGCGCTTCTCCTTCGGCCTGATGACGCGCTCGAAATCGATCACCTTCGACAATCTCGAGCTGCGCGCGCCAGGCTTCATCCGCGAGGTCGAGCGGCATTTCGCGAGCGAGGTGCGCGCTCTCGGCCATGACGTCGACGTCGAGCGACCCTTGCCTCCCCTCTTCCAGCCCTTGCGCTTGCGCGAGATGACGCTCGAAAACCGCGTCGTCGTCTCGCCGATGTGCATGTATTCGGCGAAGGACGGCGTGCCGCAGGATTTCCACCTCGTGCACTATGGCGCGCTCGCCATGGGAGGCGCGGGCCTCATCTTCACCGAGATGACTTGCGTCGCGCCCGATGCGCGCATCACGCATGGATGCACCGGCTTGTGGAACGACGCGCAAGAAACGGCCTTCGCCCGCATCGTCGCCTTCACCCATGAGAATTCCCAAGCGCGCATCTGCCTGCAGCTTGGCCACGCCGGCCGCAAAGGCGCGACGAAGCTCATGTGGGAAGGGATGGACGAGCCCCTCGAAGAAGGCGCCTGGCCCATCATCTCGGCCTCACCCCTTCGCTATTATCCGCAAAGCCAGTTTCCGCATGGCCAAGTGCCGCGCGAGATGTCGCGCGCCGACATGGACCGCGTGCGAGACGAGTTCGTGGCGAGCGTCGAGCGCGGCGAACGCGCCGGCTTCGACATGCTCGAGATGCACGCGGCCCATGGCTATCTCCTCGCGAGCTTCCTCTCCCCGCTCACGAACGAGCGCAAGGATGCGTATGGCGGGAGCCTCGAGAACCGGCTTCGCTTCCCGCTCGAGGTGTTCACCGCCATGCGGGAAGTCTGGCCTTCGACGAAGCCGATGTCGGTGCGCATCTCCGCGTCCGATTGGCAGGAGGGCGGCCTTACGGAGGACGAAGCGATCGCGATCGCCGCTGCCTTCGCCGGGGCGGGCGCCGATCTCGTCGATGTGTCGAGCGGCCAGACGACGCCGCTCGCGCGCCCCTTCTACGGACGCATGTTCCAGACGCCCTTCTCGGAGGCCATCCGCAACGAGGCGCGCGTCGCGACAATGGCGGTTGGCTCGATCACCAGCGCCGATCAGGCGAACACGATTCTGGCAGCGGGGCGCGCCGATCTCGTCGCCTTCGGGCGCCCCCATCTCGCCGATCCCAGCTTTGCGCTCAAGGCCGCCGCCTGGTACGGCGCCGAGGGCATATACGTGCCGAAGCCTTACCAGCCTGGCAAGGATCAGCTCATGCGCAACACGCCGCGCGAGAAGGCCGACCTCACCGAGCTTCGCCTTCGGGCGAAGCCGAAGAGCCGCGCGCCCACCTTCGCGCGCAAGCACAAGGCTGCGGCGGAGTGAGTTGAGGCGGGCTCGCCTGTTGCTCGCCTCCTTGCCAACCAGCCTAATTAGCCTCAATCTGCGCTAAGAGGACGATCATTTCCGATCGTCCGTCCGCTCAAAGGAAGGAATACCGATGCGCATTGCCCTGCCGGTCGCCGCGCTGGCGACGCTCGTGGTTTCGACCGTGTCAGCCTTCGCGCTCGAATCGAAGCTCTCCACACCCTCATCGCTCTCGCCCGACGCGCTCTGGAAGAAGGTCGGCGATTTTTGCGGGATCGGCACCTGGCATCCGGCGGCGGAAAAATGCGAGCTCAGCGCCGATGGCAAGCAGCGCACGATCTCGCTCAAGGGCGGCGGTACGATCGTCGAAAACCTCGTGAGATGGGATGACGCCCATCGCAGCTACACCTACACGATCATGTCGAGCCCGCTCCCGGTCACTCATTATCGCTCGACGATCCGCGTCCTCTCCGATGCCAAAGGCTCGGTCTTGAGGTGGACCGGCCGCTACAAGGCCAAGGGCGCCTCGAGCGCCGACGCCAAGAAAGTCATCGACGGCATTTACGACGCGGGCGCGAAGGCGCTGGCGGGGGGCTGAGCCTAGCAACCGAGAAGAAGTCCCGCCGTGCCAGAGGTCTTGCGCGTCCTGGGATTGGTTCGGAGGATTGGCCCGCATCCACGCTTCTTTTTCGCATGGCCTGACGCCAAAGCCTGGATGGCCGTGCCGAGCACGGCCATCACGTGCGGCGAGCGCGAGCACTCATGGCATGCCAATACTGGTGCGGCCGAGAGGACTCGAACCTCCACTGGTTGCCCAACTAGCACCTCAAGCTAGCGCGTCTACCAATTCCGCCACGGCCGCAAGGCGCTGGCGGAAACCGCCGCGCGCAGGCGAAGGCGAGTAGCAGATGCGTCTGGCCTCGACAAGGGCTTTGCAGCCTCGTTCCGGGCTCACGAATGTGAGCATCGAAGCGTGCTTGGGCATCGCCCGGCGGTCCTGGGTGCCCGCCTTGCGCACATGAGCGCGGGTGGGCGGGAATGAGCCGAGGAGGTAAGTGGTCGAGCCTCTCCGCTCCTGCCCGCGGCCTCCCCGCCTTCGCGGGGAGGCATCCAGCTCGTTTTGGGCATCGCCTTGGCGGTCTGCATTTCTACCTTCGCGGGAATGCGCGCTAAGGATCGAGCCGCCACCTTCGGTGCTCACGACTTCCCCGTGGCCCCCAGATAGCGCTCGAGCGTCGCCGTGTCGGCGGCGAGGCGTGAGCTTTCGGCCGCATGCACGATCATGCCTCGTTCGAGAATGATGGCCTCGTCGGTCACGCCGAGGATTTTCTTTGCGTGCTGCTCGATCACGACGCAGGAGAGCCCTTCCTCGCGGATGATCCGGCGCAAGGCCCGCAAGAGCTCCTCGACGATGACGGGAGCGAGCCCCTCGGTCGGCTCGTCGAGCAAGATGAGC
>DASZIL010000064.1:0-3670 GCA_035949255.1 Beijerinckiaceae bacterium
GCTTTGCTCCCGTTGGTCGAAGCCCAGAAACAGAAAATCGAGGAGTGCGAATTGGAGGGTTCCGATCTCGAGGCGCTTGCCGCGAGCGTGCCGCATCTGTCGATCGATGCCATCCTCTCTCATCCGCGCTTGCCCGAGGCCCGCAGGGTCTATGTCGAGCGCCATCTCGCGCTTTATGGCCGTGATCCGTTTCTGACGCGGCTTCTCGTCGAATCGGGGCGGTTCGTCGTCAACAAGGTCGTCTTGGTGCTCGACGCGGCGCAGGACCCTTCGCGCCGCGAGACCTGGCTCACGATGGGGCGCCTCAAGCACGAAATGGCGATGTTCGGCCTTACGAGCGCGAGGCAGATCGACTACCTCGTCGCCCGCCTGCGCGCCGTGGGCTTTCTCGATCACGTCGTGCCCGACGGGGATCGGCGGCTTCGCATCTTGAAGCCGACCGAGCAGATGCTTGCCCATGATCGCGATTGGCTCCTCACCTTGCTCGCGCCGCTCGCGGTGCTTTCGCCGCACATCGATTATGGTCTCTCATCGCGCTGCGATCCGGAATTCCAGGTTGCGCTCGGGCGCGTGGGCCTTCGCGTCCTGCCGCTGAGCGCGAAGCTTTTGGCCGCCAATCCCGACATCATGCTGTTCTTCAATCGTGCGGCCGGCTTTATGGTGATCACCGCGCTTGTGCACGCGGCGATGGAGCACCCGGATCGCCCGCATGCTCCCGTGCCTTTCGCGGAGGTGGGCGACAGGTTCGGTGTGTCGCGCACCCATGTGCGCAGTCTCCTCACGGCGGCGCAGCGCGCGAAACTCGTGCGGGTCCATAAGCGCGGCGGGCATTTCGTGGAAATCCTCCCACGCTTATGGGCTTGCTACGATCGCGGCATGGCGACCGGCTTGTTCCTCCAAGACCTCGTCCACGCGGTGGTGACGGGGCGTTGGTCGGAGGGCTGAGCCTTGGGCATGGCGACGCCGGCCTTCGCGGCGCTCTAGGGCTCGGAGCCGACGGCGGGCGGCGATTGAACGGCGGCTCTGGGACGGTCTTCGATCTCGGTCGAAAGAAGTGCCCGCGTCCGCTCACACCCCGTGACTGCGTGAATATCTGCTCGCTGGCGGCGATCGCCAGCCCTCGAGCGCACCTTCGCGCGGGCGGTAAATCTCGACCTTGAGAGGGTGGCACTTCGCGGCATCGCTCGAATGGCTCGAGCCGCAATCGCCTCCAGGACAAGCGGAGAGGGCGCCGATGAGATCGATCTCGGCGAAGAACTCGATGAAGTCGCCCGGCCGCACGGGGCTCGCCTTCATGAAATACTCATGCGTGTCGCGCGCGTATCCCGTGCACATGAAGACGTTCATCACGTCGTGGACATGCCGCTCGGCCTCGGGGAGCGCCATCTTCCGGTCGTCGGCGAGCGCGCGCGTCAAATTCGAGTGACAGCAATGATGGTATTCGCTGCCGTTGAGGAGGAGGTTGGTGTAGGGGTCGCAGCGCGTGCCGATGATGTCGTGCACACCGGCACCATCCGCGTCCCATCCGTACCAATCGAGCGTATCGGCGGTGATCGTCGCCATCGGGCGCATATAGGGGAGCGTGCTCCAGAGCCGATCGCGGGTCGTCACATGCGTCGCGTGGATGGCGCGCGTCTTGCCGCTAAAGAAACGTTCGGAAAGATCATGCGCGTTCCAGAGGTTGAGGTCCCCGACCTGCGGTCCCTCGATGCTGACGATGCGAAAGAAATGGCCGGCGGGTGCATGAAAGCAGCGCGCCTCCCGCGGCGGCACGATCGCTTCGGCGATCTTCTGCGCCCCGGAGCGCGCCTTGCGGTAGAATTCCGCGTCGAACTTCGGGAAGCCTTCGCCCGTGTAGACCCTCACCGGAGGGGCGGCGCGACGCGCCTTCGCATCCGGCGGCGGCGTCGTCTCGGGCGAGGTTCTCATGGCGATGATCCTTTTTTTGAGCTCGGAAGGAGGGCGCATCTTCGACGCCGAGCTTAACGGCCTTATCGGCCGGAAGGCAGCGCCGTTTCGCGTCTTGGCGCGGCTGGCAAGCCGAGCGTCTCCATGGCAGGAGAAAGACGTAGCAGCAATGGAGCTCATCGATGGCCGCGGCCAAGCCCGTCACGATCTACGGCATCAAGAATTGCGACACGATGAAGAAGGCGCGTGCCTGGCTCGACGGCCATGGCGTCGCTTATGATTTTCACGACTACAAGGCGCAAGGGATCGAGCGCGCCCGCCTCGAATCCTGGGCGCGCGCGGTCGGCTGGGAGACGCTTCTCAACCGCGCCGGCACGACTTTCCGCAAGCTGCCGGATCGGGAGAAGGAGGGCCTCGGCGCCGCGAAGGCGATCGCGCTCATGCTCGACCAGCCCTCGATGATCAAGCGTCCGGTGCTCGATCTCGGCGGAAGGCTTCTTGTCGGATTCAGACCCGAGGTTTACGAGACGGCGCTCGGGTAAGTGTGATGGAGCGCGGTTGCGAATCGCGGTCATTCATGTGGCCTCGCCGCTTCGCTCGCTTGATTGAACACCATCAGCACGATCGAACCCGCGGCGGTGTCGACCAAGGCGTCGCCGCGAAATCCCGCCTTGCGATAGGCGCGTCGCGCCCTGTGATTGTCGGCGTCGGGATCGATGACGACGAGCGGTGCGCCCGCGCCGACCAGCTCATCGACGAGGAGCCGCAAGAACCGCGCGCCATGGCCTCGCCCGATCATTTCCGGCTCGCCGATGAAGGCGTCGACCGCCATGGCGCCCGAAGGCAGGTGAGCCAAATGCGGTTGTGGCCAGGCCTGGACTTCATAAGCCTGCGCATAGGCGAACGCGGCCTTCTCGCAAGACACGATCCATTGCGTCATCTCGGCGGCGTCGAGATCCTCCTTGATGAGCGCGAGCTCCCTCTTCGGCTCACCCCACCAGCGCACGACTTCGGGAGTGCGGAGCCAAGTGGCGACAAGCGGGAGGTCGCCCCGCGCGAGCGGTCGGAACGAATAGGGTCGCGAGGCGAACGGATGACGCGGCGCGACAAAGCGTGGCTTCAAGTTCCGGCCTCCTGGACGCTGTGCGACGGCATCGGTTCGCGCGGTTCGCGACGGCAAACGTCGCGGGCCGCCCATCGGGGCTCGTCGCCTTCCCATCCTTCCATCGCAAGGCCTTCGACGGCTGAGCCAAAGCTTTTGATCAGCTTCAGGGACAATTCGTGGTATCGCAACACGATGCGGATGACCAAACGGACGGGATGTCTCGCCCTCTGTCTTTGGCTCGTCGGCGCGGCGAGTGGAGCAGGGGGCGCCTTGGCGCAGCAACAAAGCTTTGCCTGCACCAAGCTTTGCTGGGCGCCCGCGAAGGGCAGCGTGACCTGCTCGAAAAAACTCAATACCCAGATTGAATTGACCTCTTACATCTACGCGGTCGAGCACAAGGCCATCGCCAAGGGCAAGGCCATGACATTCTTCGTCGACATGAGGGGCTCGGGCCAAAGCTGCGGGTCGGCGGCGCCGCCAGCAGGATCGCTCTCCGTCGTCGGCTATGTGAATGCGCAGAACGTCACCGGCTTCACCATCGGCGGATTGAAGGTCGGCGATACGATCGAGATCGGCGCCACTGGCGTTGCGGAAGGGGAGAAGAATATTCTCTTCTTCCCTGATCCCACCCAACAATAATCGAGGCGCGCTGTCGCT
>DASZIL010000065.1:0-3897 GCA_035949255.1 Beijerinckiaceae bacterium
GCGCCCGCAATTGCAAGCGGCTCGAAACTGGAGAAGCCCGACGGATGAAGACAAGCTCAACATGGAGATCCGAAAATTCCTGAAGGAGGTCGGCGTCACCTCGCGGCGCGAGAGCACTACGTTGACATCGTAGGGGTTACAGGTTCGATCCCACTCGCGTGGCGCGTCGCGGGAGCCTTGCTACAACGTCTTGAGTTTTGCGCAGCGCGGCAGGCCCCTCGAAGAATAGCTCCATTCAGCGCGTCACATTGATCGCCAGCTCACTGCGCAGAAACGCGATGCCGCGCCTCGTGACGTCGACAATGCGCTGACTGGGCCGGCGGCGCAGATAGCCCGCGTCGAACAGGGTGTGTGCGAACGCCGCTCCGAAATGGCCGCCGATGTGATGGCGTCGCTCCGTCCAATCGAGACACAGACGCAGCAGAGGGCGTCGGCTCCACTTCGGTACTGTGGGATCGAGCTTGTTCCTGCGGCACCAGTCTAGCCCGGCGGGACTTAGGCCCGGCCCGTCGGCGCCGAAGATGAGCCAGCCTTGCGCCGCCATCCGATCGAAAACGGCTACGCCGAGCTGTCCGGCGAGGTGATCGTAGCAGAGGCGCGCCCGGCACAGCGCCGGATCAAGACGGCGGCGCTTCGGCTGCCGGTCGGCCCAGTTGGCAAGCCCCTCGATCATCTCGGCGACCTCGCCCGAGGCTATGCTGAAGAAGCGATGGCGACCTTGGTTCTCGACGGTGAGCAAGCCGCCGTCGACGAGCCGCGTCAGATGGGCGCTCGCGGCTTGCGGAGAGGCACCGGCCAGGAAGGCAAGCTCGCTCGCCGGCCGCCGGCTGCCATCCGTGAGGTGAAGCAGAATGGCGGCGCGCACCGGATCGCCGATGAGCGCGGCCGCCGCGGCGAGCGAGGGCGGTTCGGGCTCGCTCTCTTCCGGTGTCGGCTTGGCAAGCTCATTCATGATGATGAGTATCGCAGAAGATCTCCGCCGACGCTAAAGAATTGCCTGAAGCAACCAACGGCGCGGCGGACGAGACTGGGCGGATCATGAATTTGAGAACAAGCTGCCATGCCGAGTTCCGCCGCATCACCGACCGCGATCGATCGCTCTCATCGGACCGCGAAGGGCCAGCTCCTGTTGATCCTTTCGGCACTCGCTTTCAGCACCGCCGGTTTCTTTGCCCGTGAAGCGCCGGTCGACCTCTGGGCCATGGTGTTCTGGCGCAACTTGTTCGGTAGCGCGGCGGTTCTGCCGCTCATACTCGTCTCGAGGGGCGGGACGTCTTGGCGCTCCATCCTTCTCCTCGGGCGATGGGGCTGGGCGACGATAGTCGCGTCATCCTTCGCCACCATCTGCTTTCTCGCGGCCTTTGCGCACACCTCGGTCGCCAATGTGTCGATCATCTATGCGACGGCGCCCCTGATGACGGCGTTCATCGCCTGGTTCTGGCTGCGCGAGAAGGCACCGCGCAGAACCATTTGCGCGGCGGTCTTGGCACTCCTTGGCGTCGCCATCACCGCCGCCGGCTCCGTGGACGCCGGTACGCTTTTCGGCGATGGGCTCGCGCTGATGATGACGGTTTCCATGTCACTTATGACCGTCATCGCCCGCCGTCATGGGCAGCTTCCGGCCTTGCTGACTGCGTGCATTTCCTCTCTCGTCGCGGCATCGGCCGTCCTACCGCTCGGTTGGGTCTCGAGCGCGAGTTTTGTCATTACCTGGGAGGCGATGGCATGGCTCGCGGGCTTCGGCATCACGACCATGGCTGTCGCATTGCCATGTTATCTCTCAGGTGCCGGCGATGTACCCGCCGGGCAGGCCATGTTGATCAGCGCCTTGGAAATGCCGTTCGCTCCGCTTTGGGTATGGCTCGTCTTCGCCGAAACCCCGTCGGTCGCATCCCTCCTTGGCGGCTGCGTTGTGGCGTTCGCTATCCTCTGGCAGTTGGGCGCCAATCCCTCTTAGCCTCGAGCTCGACCAAGCCTTCCCGGCTGATTGGCGGCATAGGCCACGATCCCAGCTGGAGCTTTGAGATTTCACGGCGCGGAATTCTCGCGCTACCTTGCAAAATCGAACCTGGCCGAAGCGCCACGAAAGCCTGGCGGCAAGCGGTCCGACGACGGGAGAATGCCGATGGATGAAGACAAGCTCAACATGGAGATCCGGAAATTCCTCAAAGAGGTCGGCGTCACCTCGCAGCGCGAGATCGAACGCGTGTTGCGCGAAGGCACTGCGAAGAGCTCGACCCTGCATCTGAAGATGGTGCTGACCTCGAAGGATGTTCCCTCGCTCGAGCATGTCGTCGAGCACAAGATCAAGCTCGCTTGAGCCTCGAGCGAGACTGAGCGGCGCCCACGAGACCCGGATCCGATGAAAATTCTCGTTCTTCCGGGTGACGGCATAGGCCCCGAGATCACCGCGGCGACGCTTCAAGTCTTGCGGGCGGCCGACGCGGCCTTGTCCTGCGGGCTCGAGTTCGAGACGCGCGACATCGGGCTTGCGAGCTTGCGGGCCGAAGGGACCACCTTGCCGAAGGCGGTGCTGGAACGCGTCCCCGAGGTCGACGGCGTTCTCCTCGGGCCGGTCTCCCATCTCGATTACCCGACGCGCCAGGAAGGCGGGCTCAACCCGTCGGCCGAGCTCAGAACGCGCTTCGAGCTTTTTGCCAACATTCGCCCGTGCCGCTCGCGCGAAGGCCTGACGCTGCTGCGCAAGCCGATGGACCTCGTCATCGTGCGCGAGAATACGGAAGGGTTTTACGCCGACCGCAATATGTTTGAAGGCTCGGGCGAATTCGCGCCCGAGCCCGACATGGCGCTCTCGCTGCGCAAGGTCACGGCGAAGGGCTCGCACCGGGTCGCGAAAGCGGCGTTTCGGCTCGCCAGCCGACGTCGCCGGAAGGTGACGGCGGTGCACAAGGCCAACGTCCTGAAGCTCACGGACGGCCTATTTTTGCGCGAGACACGCAAGGTCGCCGCGGAATTTGCCGATGTCGAGCTCGAGGAGCTGATCGTCGATGCCACGGCGGCGCTCCTCATTCGCAATCCGGACCGCTTCGACGTGATCGTCACCACCAATATGTTCGGCGACATCCTCTCGGATGAAGCTTCCGAGCTCTCGGGAAGCCTCGGTCTTGGCGGCTCCATCAATCTGGGCGAGGAAATCTGCGTCGCGCAGGCTCAGCACGGCTCGGCTCCCGACATCGCGGGGATGAACAAGGCCAATCCGACGTCACTTATCCTGAGCGCCGCCATGCTGCTTGCCTGGCGTGGACGAAAGGACGCCAAACCGGCGCTCGAGCGCGCCGCTTCGCTCCTTGAGGCCGCCATCGACCATGTGCTCGCGCAGCCCAAGCTCCGCACGGCCGATCTCGGCGGAGCCCTCTCAACCGATGACTTCGGGCGAGAAGTGGCCGAGGCCGTTGCGCGCCTCCAAGCGGCAGGAGCCGATCGCGCGAGGCGCGCCGCGGCCAAAGCGAACCCGTGAAATGAGCGTCGTTGGCCGACACGCCTTTTGAGACTTTCGTCTCGCGCTGACGCACGACTATGATATGTGCTGAGCCATGACGGCAAAGCTTCTCCCCGACCTCACTATCTGTGGTCTTGACGAACTCGGCGATCACTCGACGCGCGCCGTCACGCATGTGCTCTCGATTCTCGATCCGAATTGGCCCGAGCCCGAGGCCTTCTGGACCTACGACCCGCATCACCGCATCGAGATGCATTTCAACGACGCGATCGAGCCGGGTCCGGGCATCGAGCTTCCGCAAGCCCGCCATGTCGAGGAGATTCTGGCCTTCGGGAACACGTTCCAGCGTGATCTCGCGGCCCGGCGCGAAGCGCATCTCCTGATTCACTGCCATGCCGGGATTTCACGCTCCACGGCCGCGATGACGGCCTTGCTGA
>DASZIL010000066.1:0-17242 GCA_035949255.1 Beijerinckiaceae bacterium
GGGCGGCTCTCGCGAGCCTCGCGGGTCGCGGCTGGAGGCTGGGGCCCGAGGCTCAGAGCGCGAGGCTCAGAGCTCGAGCCTCATGGCCCGACGCCGAGACTGGAGGCTCCGCGAACTCCAACGCAGGACACCAAAAGGACTCCGCGCTCGCTACAGCGCGGCCGACGTCATTTGAGATATCCGGCGCGCTTCATTTCGCGCTCGGTCGAGGATTGAGCGGCCGCGAGCGCCGCATCGACCGTCATCGAGCCCGAAAGCGCAGCCGAGAAATCCTGGCCAACCGTCGTGCCGAGACCTTGGAATTCGGGGATCGCGGCGTATTGCACGCCCACATACGGCACCGGCTTCAGAGTCGGATGGTTCGGGTCGGCCGAATCGATCGACGCGAGCGTCAGCTTCGCGAAGGGCGCGGCCTTCAGGTAGTCCGGGTTCTGGTAGAGCGAGCTGCGCGTGCCCGGCGGCACATTGGACCAGCCCTCCTTTGACGCGACGAGCTCGGTGTAGCCCTTCCCGGTCGCCCAGGCGATGAACTTCTCCGCGGCGTCGACCTTCTTCGACCCGGCGGGGATTGCGAGGTTCCAGGCCCACAGCCAATTGGCGTTCTTGCCGAGCCCGGTGTTCGGCGCCAAGGCGAAGCCGACCTTGTCGGCGACGTTGGAATCCTTGGGGTTCGTCACGAAGGAGGCCGCAACCGTGGCATCGATCCACATTGCGCATTTGCCGGCGTTGAACAGCGCCAGATTCTCGTTGAAGCCGTTGGAGCTCGCGCCGGGAGGTCCGGCAGCCTTCATCAGATCGACATAGGTGGTGAGCGTCTTCTTCCATTCGGGCGTGTTGAACTGCGGCTCCCATTTCTCATCGAACCAGCGGGCTCCGAAGGAATTCGCCATCGCGGTGAGGAAAGCCATGTTCTCGCCCCAACCGGCCTTGCCGCGCAGGCAAATGCCGTAGACCTCGGCGGATTTGTCGGTGAGCTTCTTCGCAGCGTCGACGACGAAATCCCATGTCGGCTGCTCGGGCATGGTGAGCCCCGCCTTCTGGAAGAGGTCGGTGCGATACATCATCATCGAGCTCTCGCCGTAGAAGGGGGCCCCATAGAGCTTGCCTCCGACCGAGACGGCG
Organism: Beijerinckiaceae bacterium; assembly: GCA_035949255.1. Classification (GTDB taxonomy): domain Bacteria; phylum Pseudomonadota; class Alphaproteobacteria; order Rhizobiales; family Beijerinckiaceae; genus GAS188. Next base: position 1,123 of record DASZIL010000066.1, read on the forward strand.
TCGCGAATCTTCGGCAAAAGGTCCGAGACATCGTAAGCAGCGCCGAGATTATCGAGCGGGATGAGCCAATTCTGCTTTGCCCAGATCGGCACCTCATAGGTGCCGATGGTCAGCACGTCGAACTGGCCGCCTTTGGTCGCGATGTCGGTGGTGACGCGCTGGCGAAGCACATTCTCCTCGAGCGTGACCCATTTCACCGCGATGTCCGGATTCTTCGTCGTGAAGTCGCTCGTCAGACCCTGCATGCGGATCATGTCGCTATTGTTGACGGTGGCGATAGTCAGCGTGGTCTCGGCGAAGGAAGGGGCGGCGACCATCAGGGAAGCCGCGCCCAAAAGGGCTCGAACCAGGTGCTTCACTGTCTCCTCCCGGAGGTATGATGAGCATATGCTCTTTTGATGATCATATGCTCACACCGGGGCGGATACTTGTCAAGTCTTGTGACCCGACTTCCCTGGCCTCCTCACCGGCACTTTTCCTTCCGCCGCAAGAGGAAGCGAAGTCGCCAAGACTCGCGGGACATTGTTTTAAGAATTCGTCGCGCCGACGTTGGCGATATATAGCATTGAACCGATCCGCGCAGCCGTCGCCGCGGCGGAAGGAGATGGCGAGCTCAGCTCTCGAGAAGGGCCTTCGCGGTCGTCTCGTCCGTGATCAGGCCATTGATGAGGCGCCCGTTCAAAGCCGCGCGGATCGCGGCAACTTTCGCCGGTCCCATGGCGGCCCCGACCGTGAGCGCCTTCGCGGGAACCGGATGAGGCACGCTCGTCAGCCGCCGGTTGGTGCCCCCATCGATGATGCGGCCCTTCGCGTCATAGGCCCAGCCGGTGAGCTCGCCGGCCGCGCCGAGGCGCATCAGCTCGAGGAGCTCTTCGCGATTGATGAAGCCGTCGACATAGATTTGTGCGTTGCGGTCCATCTGGCCGATGCCGACGAGACGCAAATCCGCTTTTGCGGCGATAGCGCGCACCTTGGTGATCGGATTGATCTTCAACAGCTGGTCGCGTTCGGCTTGCGTCGAGATGAGAACGGGCAAAGGCATCGGATAATGACGCGCCTTGGTAAGGTCGGCGAGACGCGCCACCGTGTCGAAGAAGCTCGCCGAGCCATCCGTCGAGATATTGCCGACGAGCGAGACGAGCTGATGGTTCGGGCATTCCATCGGCGGGACCTGCTCGACGGCGGCCCGCATGGCGCGCCCGGTGCCGATGGCGATGATCATCGGCTTCTCGCTGCGCAGCGTCGCTTCGAGGAGATTGGCGGCGCGCTCCGCCACCCCGGCGACGGCGGTCGGCGAAGCCGGATCGCTCGGCGCGACTTCGCAATGGCGCAAGCCGAAGGCGTCCTTCAACCTTGCGGCAAGCTCCATGCACTGCGTGATCGGATGCTCGAGCCTGAAGGTGATGAGCCTTTCCGCGAGGCAAAGCGACACCAGGCGCTGAGCCGTCGCGCGCGAGACCTTGAGGCTCTTGGCGATCTCGTCCTGCGTATGTCCGGCGATGAAGTAGAGCCAGCCGGCGCGCGCCGCATCGTCGAGGCGCGAGCTTTCGCTATCCGATAGTGGCGCCATGCCTCACCTTTCGTCGAGGGTGGAGGAAATCCGCCATGCGATCGAAAACCCGATCCGCGCCCGCCGCCTTGAGCAAAGCCGCACCGTCGCGACGGGCATAATGGCTGCCGCCAACGAAACCCCATACCGTCATGCCGGCGGCCTTGGCGGCCTCGATGCCGCTGACGCTGTCCTCGACGACGAGCGCCTTTCGCGGGTCGGCCCGCATGCGGGCCGTTGCATGCAGGAAAAGGTCGGGCGCCGGCTTGCCACGACGCACCATCTCGGCGCTGAACATCTTTCCGGCGAAGAATTCGGCAAGCCCGGTGAGCGCGAGCGAGAACTCGACACGCTCGAGATCGCTCGACGACGCCACGCAAAAGGGCGCGTCAAGGCCGCGCAAGAGCCCTGCGACGTCCGGGACGGGCCGCAATGTTGACGTGAAGGACCGGCGGACGAGTGTCCGGAGCTCGACGGGAAAATCCCGAGGCAGTTTTCGGCCATGCGCCCGATAATAATCGGTCACCGCTCTCACGCTTCTGCCGAGGAATCGCTTGAAGACGAAGTCGAGATCGGCCTCGATCTCGTGACGCCGGAGCAGATCCATCAGGCATTGGCAGCTGAGCACCTCGCTGTCGACGAGCACGCCGTCGCAATCGAAGATGATCAGCTCGTAGCTCAGGGTCGAAGCCAAGGCGGCATCCGTTCTTGATGCGCAGGAGAAGCACCGCGGCCCGCTGGCTTCGGCGGGCTCGCGGATGCTTCGCGTCTCGGCATGAGATCATATGCTCGTCGCCTGAGCAATAGCTCAGCCTCAGGGAACCCGGCAATGCAGCTTCGCTCAAGCTCTCTCAGGCGCTCTGGGAGAGGCCGATTTTGGCCGCGAGCTGATGCTTCCAGTAGACGAGCTGAGCCGGGATCTTGCCAAGCTTGCCGCCGGCGTAAGGCAAGCCGAATTGCGCGAAGAGCCGCCAGGCGGAATCGCCCTCGCGGATCGCCCCGCTGATCAACCGGCCGGCGGTGGTGGTGAGCGCGAGGCCAAGCCCGCCGAAGCCTGTCGCGTACCACAGGCCGGGCTCGATCTCCCCGATGACGGGAAGCTTGTGGCGGGTGAACGGCATCATGCCGCCCCAGGCGACTTCGATTCGTGCTTCCGCGAGATCTGGATAAAAGGACACCATGTCGCGCTTCAGCGCGCGAGCAAGCTCGGCCGGCGGCCGCTCCCAGGCAAGCACGCGACCGCCCCAAAGCAGGCGCGTGTCGACAAGCGGGCGATAATAGTTGGTCGCGATCTTGATGTCCGAGATCGCATAAGGAACGCGGATCGCCTTCTTCAGCGTCTCGCCCAAAGCCTCGGTCACCATGACGAAAGTCGCGATCGGCACCGTCGCGTGCGAGATCGTCTTGTGCAAGCCCTCGACATAACCGCCGCAGGTGATGACGAGCCGATCGGCGCGGATGCGTCCCTTTGTGGTGCGCACCTCCTTGCGAGCGCCATGCGAGGCGAGTGAGACGACCGGCGTTCCTTCGAAGACCTGTCCGCCTTGCTCGACGCAGGCACGTGCCAGGCCACGGGTCATATCGAGAGGCTGCACCGCATAAGTATTGGGATTGAAAAGCGCATCCGCATATTGATCCGTCGTCAGTGCCTCGCGCACACGCTCGCGCGGCCAATGCGTGTAAAGCGTGTCGAAATTCCTCGCCATGAACTCGCAGAACTCGGCAAGGCTCTTGCTTTGCCCGGCCATGTTGCAGCGCAGAGCACCGTCCTGAATCGGCCCGCAAGCGATTGCGTAGCGCTCGATCCGCTCGCGCAGCAGCAGATTGCCCAGGCGAGCGAGCTTGTGCAGCTTGCGCGCCTGCTCGAGACCGACGCGCTCGACGAGCGCCGGATAGCCACCCGGAAACCCGTCGGACACGAATCCGCCGTTGCGGCCGGACGCCCCCCATCCGATGCGCCGCGCCTCGACGAGCGCGACCTTATGGCCGTGCTCGGCGAGATCGAGCGCCGTGGCGCATCCGGCAAGCCCCCCGCCAATGACGAGCGTCTCGACGGCGAGATCGCCTTCGAGCGCAGGGTAGGCGCGCCGCTCGCGAAGCATGCGCGCATAGAAGCTGTCGGGATAGTCCTCACTCGCCATCGGATCAGCGCAGCAATCGCGTCCAGATCTTGTCCTTGAGGTCGATCGACGCCTTTGGACAATCGCGCACGGGCTTGAAGCGCGCCGCATCCTCCTCCGGCGTGTTCACCGCGGGATCGTCACGCAAGGAGGCATCGAGATATTGCTCGGAGCCTTTGATCGCGTTGTTGTAGCCGAGGAAATTGGTGGCCTCGGCCGCGTTCTTCGGGTCCATCATCCAATTGAGGAAGAGCTTGGCGTTCTCGACGTTCTTGGCGCCTTTCGGGATGGCGAGGTTGTCGCCCCACAGCGCGAGACCCTCGCGCGGATAGATGTAGGCGACCGTCGCGAGCTTTTTGTGGGCACGATGGAAGGAGCCGTTCCACATCAGCTCCATGGCGACATCGCCGCCGCCCACGCGATCGACCGTGCCCTCGGAATTATAGACTTTGACGGCCGGCTTTTGCTTCTCGAGGAGCTCGAGAACCTTTTGCCCTTCCTCGGGCTTCTCGAAGCAATAATCGTAGCCGAGATAGAAGGCGGCGGCGCCGAGCACGTCATTTTCGTCCTTGAGCATGCCGATCAGGCCGACGAATTGCGACCGTGGCTCGAAGAGCTCCTTCCAGCTCTCATCGAGCTTGCCTCCGGGAACCTTGGCCGTGTCATAGGCAATACCCGTCGAGCCCCACATATAGGGCACGGTGTAGGCGCGCTCGGGGTCGAACGCCGGCTTGTCGAAGGGCGCTCGCACATTCTTGAAATTCGCCATCGTGCTCGCGTCGAACTTCATGAGGAGGCCGTCGCGGACCATGACCTGCACGGTCGGTCCCGTCGGCACCACCACATCGTAGCCGGCGCCGCCCGCCTGCAATTTGGCGAGCATCGTCTCGTTCGAATCATAAGTGTCGAGCGTCACCTTGATTCCGGTCTCGGCCTCGAAGCGCTTGAGGAGGTCGGGCGGCATGTAGTTCGACCAGTTGAAGAGCAGGAGCTCCTTCGATTGCGCGAGCGCGGGGGCAGCGCCCACGGGCAAAAGCGCGAGGCAGGCGGCGAGCAAAAACGGTTTCGTCAGGCGTTCCATGGCAGGCTCCCTTTGTTGCGCAGGGCCGTCAATTGAAGCGGCGGCCGAGCAGGTAAGACAGCGTCAGCAGCGAGGCGGAGGCGGCGATCAGCAAGGTCGAGACGGCGTTCACGGTCGGCGTGACTCCCATGCGCACCATGCTGAAGACGTAGACGGGCAACGTCGTCGAGCCAGGCCCCGAGATGAAATAGCTCACGACCACGTCGCCGAGCGAGCCGATGAAGGCGAGCATCGCGCCCGACAGGATGCCGGGCCAGATCAAGGGCAGGATGATGCGGCGCAGGCTTTGCCAGGGGTTGGCGTAAAGGTCGGCCGCCGCTTCCGCGAGCGCCGGATCGAGGCCCGCGAGACGCGCCCGGATCGGCAGATAGGCGATCGGGATGGTGAAGACGGTGTGCGCGAGGACGAGACTTAAGAGCCCGAGCTGGATGCCCACCATCACAAAGAAAAGCAGGATGGCGATCGCCGCCACGATATCGGGCACGACGAGCGGCAGCCCGATCAAGGCCTCGACCGCGATCTGCCCGCGAAAACGCGTGCGCGAGGTCGCGAGCGCCGCCAAGGTCGCGACGATCGTGCCGACCAGGGTCGCGACGCAGGCGACGGTGAGCGAAATCTCGATTGAATGAACCATGTTGCCGTCGGCGGCCGCGACCGCGTACCAATGCGTCGAAAAACCTTCCCAGCGCGCGAGCGAGGAATCGCTGGCGTTGAAGGACAAGACGACAAGCACGACGATCGGGAGATAGAGGTAGGCGAGCACCGCGAAGGCGGCCGCGCGGGTGCCGGGAAAGCGCCAAAGATCGCCGGCGCGCGTCATACGAGGCGCCCCGCGAGGCGCCGGTAGCGCAGCGCATGGAACAGGAGGGCGCATAAGATGAGCGCCAGGAGGACGAAGGCGAGCGCCGCGCCGAAAGGCCAGTTGCGCGATTGGCCGAACTGGAGCTGGATCAAGCTGCCGATCATCAGCGATTTGCCACCGCCCAGAAGAGCCGGCGTCACGAAGGCGCCAAGGCACGGCACGAAGACCAGGATGAGCCCGCCCACGATGCCGGGCATCGAGAGCGGCAGGATGATGCGGATGAGCGCGTGCCATCGGTCGGCGCCGAGATCGAAGGCGGCCTCGATGAGCCGCCGATCGAGCTTCTCGAGGCTCACATAGATCGGCAGGATCATGAAGGGGAGGAAGGAATAGACGAGGCCGATCCCGGTCGCGAGCGGGGAATAGAGCACGTTCAAGGGCTCGTGCGTGAGGCCCGTTGCCTGCAGCAGGCGATCGATGACGCCGCCGTTCCGCAAGAGCAGGATCCAGGCGTAGTTGCGCACCAGGAGATTCGTCCAGAACGGCACGGTGACGACGAAGAGAAGCAAGGTGCGCCGGTGCGGCGGCTGGAAGGCCATCCACAGCGCGATCGGGAAGGCAATCGCGAGCGTGAGCACCGCGGTCGTCGCGGCAAGCCCGATCGAGCGCGCGAATATCTGGAGGTAATCGGTGTTCAACACGAGATTATCCAAAAGGTCTCGCTCGAACAGGAACTGCAGATAGGCATCGAGCGTGTGCCGGCTCCAGATGACGCCGCCGTCAGGGCCGCGCTCGAGCGTCGACACGAACGCCATGAGGCCAAGCGGGAGCACGAGCAGCACGCCGATCACGGCCATCGAAGGGGCAAGAAGCCCGGCTCTTTGCCTTGCGTTGCTCATGAGAGGCTGCTCATTCGACGAGCACCCGAACCGCATTCGCGGGCAAGGCGAGGCTCACCGCCTCACCCTGGCGAAAGCGTGGGCTGCCCCCGCCGCGGTTTTGCTCGCAGACGCGAAAGCGCACGCCTGGCGCCAGCCTGACATGATAGGTCGTGTCCGTCCCCTCATAGACGATCTGCTCGATCGTGCCGGCGAGAGGCCCTTGCCCAGGCGCCGCGAGCACGGTGCGCTCAGGCCGCACGGCGAGGATCACCTCGTCACCCACGGGTCCCGCCTCATCGGCCTCGATTTCGACGCCGGAGAGGATGCGAAACCGGGCGGGCCCGACGCGCCGCGCCTCGATGAGATTGGTATCGCCGATGAAATCGGCGACGAAGCGTGCGGTCGGCCGCTCGTAAATTTCCGCGGGCGTTCCGAGCTGAAGGATCTTGCCGGCGTTCATGACGGCGATCCGGTCCGACATCGTCAGCGCCTCATGCTGATCATGAGTGACGAAGATGAAGGTGATGCCGACTTCGTTCTGCAGCCGCTTGAGCTCGAGCTGCATTCCGGCACGCAGCTTTTGATCAAGCGCCGAGAGCGGCTCGTCGAGAAGAAGCACGCGCGGCTCGGTCGCCAGCGCGCGCGCCAGCGCCACGCGCTGCTGCTGTCCGCCGGAAAGCTGCGCGGGTTTGCGCTTCTCCAGGCCCTCGAGGCGCACCAGTGCGAGCATCTCCTTGACGCGGGACGCGATATGGGCGCGCGACCGGCGCTGCATCTGCAAGCCGAAGGCGATGTTCTCCTCGACCGACATATGCGGGAACACCGCATAGCTCTGGAAAACCGTGTTGACCGGCCGGCGGAACGGGGGAAGCCCGTCGAGGCTTTGACCATGCACGAGGATCGAGCCCTCGTCTTGGGTCTCGAAGCCGGCGATGAGACGCAGCAAGGTCGTCTTGCCGCATCCGGACGGCCCGAGAAGCGTGAAGAACTCATTCGCCCTGATGGTGAGCGAGACCCCGTCGAGCGCGACGACGGAGCCGCCCGCGAAACGCTTCACGAGCTTTCGGCAATCGACGGCGATCTCGCCCTCTGCAGGTGAGGCTCTGCCTTCGCCAGCCACGCCGGATGACGTTTGCGCGAGATCGCCCTCGCTCATCGCGACGCGCGGCATAGACGTTGTCCGACTGGCCGGAATGCTCCGCAAACGCGTCATCCTCACCTATCGCCAGGGGTCCCTTGCCCTGGTTTTTGTTGGTTCAGAATTGGCATAGAATGGTTGGCACCACAAGGGCAAAGCTCGTTGAACATCTTGCATTTCCGATCCTTCTTCCAGCATAAACTATGTGGATCATTGCTGCATTGCGTGCCTTCTCGATTTCCCCTATTGGTCCAGCTTCGCTCAACTTTGCCAATCGGAAGGCAGAACGGCAAGCCCCATGGAAGTCTCGCCCGGTGCGATCCTCCCCTCGCGCAGCCAGCGGGCTCGAGCCCGGCGGCAGATCGACCAATTGCACGCCGTGCTCGAGCGGCAGATCGATCAGGGCCGCATCAGGCCAGGCGAAAGATTGGCCACGGAGCGCGAGCTCGCGCTTCAGTTCGGCGCCTCGCGCAGTGTCGTGCGCGCCGCGCTCGCCGAGCTTCACCGGGTCGGCAAGATCATCCGCAAGGTCGGCCATGGGACCGTGGTCACCGCGACTTCCGAGGCTTCGCGCGGCTCGATCACTTTGCCGCTCCTCGACACGAGCCCGGCCGAACTCCTGGAATTTCGCCTCGCCTTCGAGCCCGGCCTCGCCGAGGCGATGACGTTGAACGGCTCGGAGCGCGACCTTCGCGCCATCATGGAATGTGTCGACAAGGGCGATGAGGCGAAGGGCATGGAGGAGTGGGAGCATTGGGATCGCACCTTCCACAAGCAGCTCGTCGCGGCCACTCATAACCGTTTGGCGATCGGTGTCTTCGATGCGGTCGTCGCCATTCGCCACGAACGCCCCTGGCTCAAGCTGAAGCAGGGGCACACCGATGCGGCACGCTGGCAGGAATACCAGAGCGACCACCGAAAAATCGCCGTCGCCGTGCTCGACCGCAACGCCGAAGCCGCGGGACGCGCGATCCGCGCGCATCTTTTCAAGGTGCGGACCAGGATGCTCGGAAGCTGAGACGGCCGGTCACGGGGTCGCTCACCCAATCGGCCTCAGTCCGCACCATTCGCTGATGAAGCGCGCGATGACGGTTGTCGCCTTCTTCAGGCTTTCGAGATCGACGAATTCGTCAAAACCGTGCCCGTCCGTGCTCGCCGGACCATAGGCGAGGCTCGGGATATCGTAATAGCGGCCGTAAAAACGGCAATCGGTCACCGCCGGAAGAATCGTCTCCTGCGGCTCCTCCTTCGTCACGGCGCGATGGGCCGCGCGCATCGTATTTTCGAAATCGGAGCCGGGCTCGAGCACGTAATCATCCGCCTGGAAGCCGTTCCAAACGATCTCGGGGAGGTTGTTGGCGAGGAAGCTGTCGCGCTTCGCGGCTTCCATGATCACCTGCGACAGCTCTTTGCGGAAAGCCTCCAAGGACATGCCCGGCAAGACGGCGATCCGGCAATCGACCTCGCACCAGGAAGGTGTCGAGCTCGCCCAATCCCCGCCCTTGATCTTCCCCGGATTGAACTTCACCGGATTCTGAATCTTGCCGAACCAGGGATGGCTCCTGGCGCGGTCATTCAGTTTTTTCGTGAATTCCCGGATCGCCTCGATGAGGCCGAAGGCCGAGAGGATCGCGTTCGTCCCCTCTTCGCTACGCGACACATGAACCGGGCGGCCGCGCAGCTTCAAGCGAAACCACATCACACCCACGGTGCCGCGCAGGATGCGCTGGCCGGTCGGTTCCGGGATGAGGCAGGCGTCGGCCCGATAGCCGCGTGCGAGCGTCGAAAGCGCGCCGTTCCCGGTGGATTCCTCTTCCGTGACGGTCTCGACATAAACGTCCGAGCCCGGCGCATACCCGAGGTGGCGAAGCGCGGCGAGCGCGAACACCATGGCGCTCACGCCTGCTTTCATGTCGCCGGCGCCTCGCCCGTAGAGGCGCCCGTCACGGATCTTCGCCGCGAAGGGCGGAGATTGCCACATGTCACGCGGGCCTTCCGGCACGACATCGACATGGCCCTGGAGGATGAGGCTTCGGCCGCGCTGCTCCGGGCTTCTGATCGTGGCAACCACCTGCATCGCGCGCGCGTAATCGGTGTCCATCACGGGCGAGAACCCCGGCAGATGCGCCATGTTGACATCCGCGAGAGAATAGCGATCGACGCTCCAGCCGCGGGCGGCGAAATCGCGCGCTAGCCAATCCTGGCAAGGGCTCTCCTCGCCGCGAAGCGTCGGAAAGGCGACGAGTGTCGTCAGCCACTCGACCTGCGTCGCGAAATTGCTTTCGACCGCGGCGGCGATGGCGGCAGGCTCGATCGACATGACGATTGAACTCCCAGAGATTGGAAATGCGGTGCGGCGGTCGCGCCCTATCTCAATGCACGAAGAGGCTGAGAATTTCGAACAGCATCTGCGCGCCCGCCTGGGCGGTGTTCGTGGTCGCGTCATATTGCGGGGCGACCTCGACGAGATCGGCACCGACGAGATTCGTGCCCTTGAGGCCGCGCAAGATCGCCATCGCCTCTCGCGTCGAAAGCCCTCCCACCTCGGGCGTGCCGGTGCCTGGCGCGAAAGCGGGGTCGAGGCTGTCGATGTCGAAGGTGAGATAGGTTGGCCCCTCCCCGACGACGGCCTTGGCCCGCTTGACGATCGTCTCGATTCCGAGCGCATCGATCTCCTCGGCATGGATGACCGTCATGCCCGAATCATAGGAGAACTCCCACAGATATTCGGACGAGCCCCGAATGCCGATCTGGATGGTTCGGCGCGGGTCGAGCGCGCCGTCGAGCACGGCGCGACGGAACGGGCCGCCGTGATGGAATTTGCACCCCTCGAAGGCGCCGCTCGTGTCGCAATGGGCATCGATATGGATGAGGCCGACCGGTCCGTCCTTGGCGACGGCCTTGAGCAGCGGCAGGGTGATGGAATGATCGCCACCCACCGAGACGGGCTTCACGCCGGCATCGACCAGGATGCGCGCGTGGCGGAAGATATCGGCATGGGATTTTTCGAGGTCGAAGCGGCTGCTGAGCGGGAGATCGCCGATATCCGCGACGGCAAGATCATGCGTCGGCATGCATTTCAGCACATGGTTGTAGGGGCCGATGCGCTCGATGGCGCGCAAGGCGCGCGGCCCGAACCGCGCGCCGTTGCGGTTCGTCACGCCCAAATCCATGGGAATGCCGAGAAGCGCGACATCGAGCCCCTCGAGGTTGGGCGCGCTCCAATCCAGGCTGCGCAACGGCGCCCGCAGAAACGTGGGAATCCCGGAATAGGGGAAGCTTCGCTGTCCGCTCGGAGAGAAAATGCGCTCGGCCACCTTGCGGAACTCTGGGTCGTGAACGGCGCCGCCGTCGGCATCGCCATATTTGGCGCGCAGCTTGTCGAGCGTCAGCGTTGTCATCTCGGCTTCCTCCTTGTCGGAATCCCCGCGAGCGAAAGATCGGTCAAGCGCGCCAGCCTCCCCGCTTCCCGGCGCTTGTCAACATCGCGGCGCCGCCATATGCGCATCACGCCCGAGGTTTGCGGGCTCTCTGGCGCATGAGGGTTGCGATGACCTATCGCTCGGCCTGGATGACACCGGAGCTCGACCAGTTCCGCGATCCGTTTCGCGATTTTCTGGGGAAGGAGCTCGCCCCTCAAGCCGAGAAGTGGCGAAGGCAGAAGATGGTCGATCGCGCGGCGTGGCGCGCGCTTGGCGAGATGGGCGCGCTTTTGCCGAGCGTGCCGGAAGCCTATGGCGGCATCGGCGCGAGCTTCGCCTATGAGGCGGCGGTGATCGAGGATCTCGAGACGATCGTGCCCGAGATGACGGTCGGCGTCTCGGTGCACAGCGCCATCGTCGCCCATTACATCGTGAACTATGGCTCCGAGGAGCAGAAGCGGCGCTGGCTCCCGGGGATGGCAAAGGGCGAGCTCATCGGCGCCATCGCCATGACCGAGCCGGGCACCGGCTCCGACCTGCAAGGCGTGCGCACGACGGCGAGGCGGCAAGGCAACGCCTATGTGATCAACGGGCAGAAGACCTTCATCACCAATGGCCAGCTCGCCGATCTCGTCATCGTCGTCGCGCGAACCGGCGAGGCCGGCGCCAAGGGGATATCGCTTCTCGTCCTCGAGACGCAAGGCAATGAAGGCTTCCGGCGCGGACGCAACCTCGAAAAGATCGGCCTTCACGCCTCGGATACGTCCGAGCTCTTCTTCGAAGACGCCGTCGTGCCTCCCGACAATCTGCTCGGCTCCGAGGAAGGCCAGGGCTTCGTGCAGCTCATGCAGCAATTGCCGCAAGAGCGTCTCGCCCTCGCGCTTGCCGCCGTCGCCTCGATGGAGCGCGCCATCGCGCTCACCGTCGCCTATACGAAGGAGCGCAAGGCTTTCGGTCAGCCGATCATCGAGTTCCAGAACACCGGCTTCACGCTTGCCGAGCGCAAGACCGAAGCCATGATCGCGCGCGTGTTCATCGATTGGTGCGTCGAGCGGCTGGTCGCGGGCGAGCTCGATACCGTCACGGCATCGATGGCGAAGTGGTGGTGCTCACAAAAACAGGTGGAGACGGCGGATGAATGCCTGCAGCTCCACGGCGGTTACGGCTACATGCAGGAATATCCGATCTCGCGCATCTTCGTCGATGCGCGCATCCAGAAGATTTATGGCGGCACCAACGAGATCATGAAGATGCTGATTGCGCGCTCGCTTTGAGGGGGCGGAGCCGTCTCCTTATCGCGCGGCGCCACGCGCCCGCAGCACCCTCACTGAACGAGCTGCGGCACGGCGGCGAGAAGGCGCTTCGTGTAATCTTTCTCGGGCCTCGTCAGCACAACACTCGCTTGCCCCTCCTCGACGATCTGCCCTTGACTCATCACGGCCACGCGATCCGCGAAGGCCCGAGCGATCGAGATGTCGTGCGTGATCATGAGATAGGAAAGGCCGCGCTCCTTCTTGATATCGGCAAGAAGGTTCAAGACCTGACCGCGGATCGAGACGTCGGCGCCCGAGAGCGGCTCGTCGGCGACGATCAGGCGTGGCTCCATGGCGAGCGCGCGGGCGATCGCCAGGCGCTGGCGCTGCCCGCCGCTCAGCTCATGCGGGTAGCGCTCGAGATAGCTCAGGCCCGGCCGCAACCCGACACTCTCCAGCAGCTCGACGCTCGCCGGGCCGATCGCGCCGGCGCCCCGCTGCCGTAATGCCTGGCCCAACAGGTCGCGCACGGTCCGGCGCGGGTTGAGCGAGGCGGTCGCATCCTGGAAGATCGGCTGGAACGCGACGCGTTCGCGGCGCAGCTCCCGGCTCGACATGTCGCCGAGGCTTTTGCCGCCGATAAGCACGCGGCCGGCGTCCGGGTGGAGCAAGCCGAGCGCGATGCGTCCAAGCGTCGATTTGCCCGAGCCCGATTCGCCGACGAGCGCGACCGTTTCCCCTTGCCCCACCTCGAGGCTCACGTCGCGCACGGCCGTGACGAGCACACCGCCGGAGCGGCGAAAGCTGTGCGTGATGCCTTCCAGAGCCAGGAGCGGCGCCGCCATTCTAGCCTCCACCCGCTCGATCGGCAGCGGCTGTGGCGTCTTGCGCCTGCGGATAAAGCCAGCATCGCACGGCGTGCGATGCGCCTTCGCCCAAGACGGATGCGTCCGGCATCGAGCGCACGCATTCGGGCAGCGCCTTCGGGCAACGGGGAGCGAAAGGGCAGCCTTGGGCCGACTCGCCAAGATCGGGGGGTTCCCCGCCTATGGTCGCGAAACGCCCTTGCGCGTCGCGGTCGGCGCGCGCCGCGTGAAACAGCCCCACGGTGTAAGGATGCGCGGGTTCCGCGAATACCTCTTTCGTGCGCCCCCATTCCACAACCCGCCCGGCGTAGATCACGTAAAGGCGCTCGCAGGCCGAGGCCACGATCCCAAGATCATGGGTGATGAGCAGCATCGCCATGCCGAGCTTCTCGCGCAGGTCGCGCAACAGGGCGAGGATTTCCGCTTGTGTCGTCACATCGAGAGCGGTCGTGGGCTCATCGGCGATCAACAGGCGCGGCTCGCAAGCAAGCGCGACGGCAAGAAGCGCACGCTGGCGCATGCCGCCCGACAATTCATGCGGATAGGCGCGCGAGAGAGATGCCGGCAATCTGACGAGCTCGAGGAGCTCGCCGACCCGTTCGCCGACCGGTCGTTCCGGCGCGTGACGCTCGATGCTTTCGGCGATCTGGCGCCCGATGCGCATGATCGGGTTGAGGAAGCTCAAAGGGTCCTGGAACACCATTGCCACGGGATGGCCTCGCTCGTGTTCCCATTCGGCTTGCGAGAGGCGCGTCACGTCGCGGCCGGCGATGAGGATGCGCCCCGCTTCGATCTTGGAGCTGCGCTCCGGATTGAGGCCGAGCACGGCGCGCGCGAGCGTCGATTTTCCCGAGCCCGATTCGCCCACGAGCCCGACCGCCTCGCCCTCTTGGATAACGAGGCTTGCCCCATTCAACGCCCGCACCACGGTATCGCGTGTGCGGAAGGTGAGCCGCACATCCTCGATCTGCAAGATCGGTGGCTTGGTCCGCGACATCTTCTTAAGTTTCGGTACGCGGGTTGAGCGCGGCGCCGATGGCGTCGCCCAAGAGGTTGAAGGCGAGCACGGTGAGGAAGATCGCGGTGCCGGGAAATACGGAGAGCCACCAGGCATTGTAGAGAAAGCGCTGGCCGCTGTTGAGCATGCGGCCCCAGCTCACGAGATCGGCGCTGGAGAGGCCAAGGAAGCTGAGCGCGGCTTCGAGCAGGATCGCCTGAGCGACGATCAAGGTGCCGGCCGCGAGCACGGGAGCGAGCGCATTGGGAATGACCTCGGTAGCGAGGATGACGGGCTCTCGCACGCCGAGGCAGCGCACCGCGTCGACGAATTCGAGCCCCTTGATGCGCATCACCTCGCCGCGCATGAGGCGCGCGACCTGCGGCCAGGCAAGGAGCGCGATCACGCTGACGACGCGCGTAAGGCCGGGGCCGGAGAGCGCCACGATCACGGCCGCGAGGATGAAGCTCGGCACCACCTGGAACACTTCCGCGATGCGCATCACGAGAAGATCGAAGAGCCCGCCCCAATAGCCCGCGGTCGCCCCGATCACGACCCCGATGACGGTCGCGGCGAGCGCCGCCGCGAAGCCGACGGTGAGCGAGACCGCGACACCGTGCACGATGCCGGAAAGCACGTCGCGACCGAGCTCGTCCGTGCCGAGGAGATGGGCGAGGCTCGGCGCTTGCATCACGTCATTCGAGATTTGCAGCGGATCGGGGCCCGGCAGGAAGGGCGTCGCAGCTGCGACCAGCACCAGCACGAGCACATAGGCCGCGGCAAGCACGCCCGCGCGATAGGCGAGGAAGCGCCGCCACATCCTACGCATGGCCAAGCCTACGCATGGCCAAGCCCGGTCGCGCGCACCCGCGGATCGAGGCTCGCGTAGATGAGGTCGGTCGCCACATTGGCGATCACCACGGCGATTGCTGTCAACAGGAAGATACCCTGCAGCACCGGGTAGTCGCGGTTGCCGATCGAGGTGATGAAGAGATTGCCGAGCCCCGGCCAGGCGAACACCGTCTCGACCAGAATGGCGCCGGTGAGCGAATAGCCGAAATTATAGCCGATGACGGTGACCACCGGGATCAGCGCGTTCGGCAGCACATGGCGCCACAGCACATGGCGGCGACTGAGCCCCTTCGCCTTGGCGGTAAGCACGAAATCCTGCGACAAGGCGTCGAGAACGCTCGCGCGCGCCACGCGCGCGACGATCGCGACATAATAAATGGTGACGCTGAACATCGGCAGGACGAGGTGCCAAAGCACGTCGAGCACATAGGGCCAGCCGGTGAGCCGCTCGCGCAGCGAGAACATGCCTTGGGCGGGCAAGAGGTGAAGCTTGATCGCGAAGACGATCACGAGGAGTTGCCCAAGCCAGAAGATCGGCAAGGAGAAGCCGACGAGGCTCAACGCCGTAAGACCTGAGTCGTAAAGGCTGCCGGCTCGCGGCGCGGCGGCAAGCGCCATCACGATGCCGAGAATGGCGGCCGCCGCGAGCGCCGGCAGCATCAAAAGCAAGGTGAATTGCGCGCGCTGCAGGATGAGCCCGAGCACCGGCTGCCGATTGGCGAAGGAGAAGCCGAGCTGCCCCTTGGCGAGGTTCAAGAGGTAGAGGCCGAGTTGGGTCGAGACCGGCTGGTCGAGGCCGAACTCGTGACGGATCTGATCCGCATAGCCTGGCGGCGCGGGGAAGTCCCCGATGAGCGCCTGGATCGGATCGCCCGGCACGATGTGGATGATCAGGAAGTTGACGACCAGGATCGCGAGGATGACCGGAACAGCCCAGCCGAGCCGGGCCAGGAGAAAGCGCCGCATCAAGGGTAAGTGCTCATGCGGCGCCTCGCACCTCGCCCTCCGGCACGAGAAGACCGGTGAGATCGCGTAAATCCTCGACCTCCTCGAGACGCGCGATCACGCCCATCAATTGCCGGGCGCGCGCGGCGCCGAGCACCGGCGTGATCAACGACATAGCCTTGCGCTCGAGCTCGAGGTCGCTCAGCGGATTTTC
>DASZIL010000067.1:0-13494 GCA_035949255.1 Beijerinckiaceae bacterium
GGAAATTGATAAGCTGTCACCGAATTAAGCGGCGATTGATTTTGCGACGCAAGGGGGACACCTTCGTCGGATCCGATCCATCTTGGAGCACGCGACGATGACGAAACTTCCGCTTTTTCGGACCGGCAAACCGCGCGTCGAGCGCGGCCTCGTCCGCGCGACCGAGGAGGTCGAAATACCTTTTGCCGTGATCGAGGGCTCGCAACCCGGCCCTCGCCTCTTGGTGACGGCCGGCGTGCACGGGTCGGAATTCTGCTCGATCGAGACGGCGCTTCGGCTGACGAAGTTTCGTTCGGAGGAACTGCGGGGAACGTTGATCGTGCTCCCGATCCTGAACATGCGCGGCTTCACGGGCCGCAGCATCTATGTGATGCCCGAGGATGGAAAGAACCTCAACCGCGTCTTCCCCGGCAAGCCGGACGGGACGATAAGCGAGCGCCTTGCGCACTGGCTCGTGGCGAATGTCTACCCGGAAGTGGACGCCTATCTCGACCTCCATGGCGGTGACCTCGACGAAGCGCTCGTGCCCTTTTCGCTCTTTCCGAATGGCAGCGAGGCTTCACTCGCGCTTGCTTCGGCCTTCGGCCTGTCGATCGCCGTCGCCGCGGGCGGGGAAGGCTACACGATCAACGCCGCGCACAAGATCGGCGTCCCCGGCATCATCGCCGAGGTAAGCGGCAACGGTCTCTGGGGTGAGGAAAGCGTCGGCGAGATGACGGCCGGCGTCGGGCGGGTGATGAAGCATCTCGGCATGATCCCTGGCCCCGTCACGCCGGCGGCGCAAGAGCGGCCGCAAGTCGTGAGGATGTGGGTGCCTCCGGCGCCCGTGAGCGGATTGTGGTATCCCGCAAAGGAGCTTTCCGAGCCCGTCGCGGCGGGCGCGCAGCTTGGCGAGATCCGGGACGTTTTCGGCAAAGTCCTTGCAACGATCCCGTCGCAAGTGCCCGGGTTCATTCTCTACCGGCTGACGAGCCTTTCCGTGAACAAGGGTGAGGCGCTGCTCGGCGTCGCCACACCCATGGTCGAGAAATAAGACCCGTTCGAGCTCGGGTAATAGCGGCTTCGTTAAATCATGATCCGCAGAAATATGAGCTGTTTCTGCGACAAGATCCTGCGGCAAATCAAGGGATCGAAAGCCTGTCGCTTTCTCGATCTGAGCGCATCCGGCCTTAGAGCAAGCTGGCTCCAAGGGGAATCGCCGTCATGCTCAAGTCATGACTGAAGCGCCGCCAGACGCTCGGCCTCGATCTTGCCGACCGCCTCGACCACCGCGTCGAAGGTGAGCAGCGTCGAGGCATGGCGCGCCTTGTAGTCGCGCACCGGTTCGAGGATCTCGAGGTCCTTCCACTTTCCCGAAGGTGGCGGGCCCTTCTCCTTGAGCATGGCTCGCATCTTCTCACGCAGCGCGCGCAGTTCATCCGCCGTCGCGCCGATCACATGATGCGCCATGATCGAGGACGAAGCCTGCCCGAGCGCGCAAGCCTTCACGTCATGTGCAAAGTCCGAAACCTTGTCGCCTTCCATCGAGAGGTCGACCGTGACGGTCGAGCCGCAGAGCTTCGAATGGGCGGTGGCGCTCGCTTGCGGATGGCTAAGCCGCCCCAAACGCGGAATATTGGCCGCAAACGACAGGATTTTCGCGTTGTAGATGTCGTTCAACATCGAAAAAAGGACTTCCCTCGTGCGTCGGCGCAGAACCGTGCGCGGCGCGCGGCTGGTGGGCCGCCCGCGCGCTTCCTATATAGATGGCGCGAAAGACCGGTTAAACTCCCCCATCACCCATCGGGAGTGGGGATGTTTTGCCAAAATGCCGCGCCCGCGGCCCGGTGGGGCTCGCGGGTCGTCGGGTTCTTTCGGCGGCGCCGATGGGTGCGCCGATCCGCCGGGCTGGCCCAAATGGGCGATGCAGGCTATGAGAAACTCACCGACATCAGGAAGGCTCCGCATGGATTCCACGGTTAAGACCTTGCCCATTCGCCCGCCGCAAGCGGACAACGACAGTTCGGCGCTGCGCCGCCCGAGCCGCGAGGAGGCGGAAGCGGCGGTGCGTACCCTCATACGCTGGGCCGGCGATGACCCCACACGCGAGGGCCTCGTCGAGACGCCCCGGCGCGTCGTCAAGGCTTATGAACAGCTCTTCGAGGGCTACAACAAGGATCCGGCTCATGCGCTGGAGCGCGTCTTCGAGGAGATCGGCGGCTACGACGATCTGGTGGTGGTGAGGGACATCCCCTTTTTCTCGCATTGCGAGCATCACATGGTGCCTTTCTTCGGCAAGGCCCATGTGGGCTATTATTCGAGCAGCGGGGTCGTCGGCCTGTCGAAGCTCGCACGTGTCATCGACGTCTTCGCGCGCCGCCTGCAGACGCAGGAGACCATGTCGGCCGAGATCGTGCGCGCCGTCGAGGAGACGCTGAAGCCGCGTGGCGTCGCCCTCATGCTCGAGGCCGAGCATTTGTGCATGACGATGCGCGGCGTGCAGAAGCCCGGCGCCTCGACGGTGACCACCCAATTCACCGGCGTCTTCCAAGAAAACCGCAACGAGCAGATGAAATTTCTCACCATGCTCAGGCGGCCCTCCGCGGCCTGAACCTCGCGCCCGCGTGCGCTGGGCCACTCCGAAGCGCGCCTTTCCTGAATGCCTCTTCGTCACGCGCAAGCTCTTCTGCGTTTTCGGCATGGAAGCCTGTCGGGCCATGGCGTGGAAGGGCATGGCGCGATGCCGTATACCCGGAAGGGTCGAGCCGGCCGAGCCTCTCGAAAGCGAGCACGATTTCGCGGCGCCGGCGGCGAGATCGGCGAGGCAGGATCCACGGCGATCCGGCCAATGCAGCTCGCCGTCCCACTTTGAAGCCAACAGGATTGTCCGATGACCGTACATGACGCCGATCAGCTTGCCGCCATGAAATTCGGCGTCGGCCAGCCCGTGCGGCGCGGCGAGGATCCGGTGCTGGTGCGCGGGGAAGGCTGCTACACCGACGACATCAACATGCCGGGCCAAGCCTACGCCGCGATGGCGCTCAGCCGCCATCCCCATGGCGTGATCCGCCGGATCGACATCGAGACGGCGAAGTCGATGCCGGGCGTCCTCGCCGTCGTCACCGGGGAGGATCTGCAAACGGCGGGATATGGCACGCTCGATTGCGGCGTCCCCGCCACCAATCGCGACGGCACCCCGCTGCACAAGACGCCCCGTCCGGCGCTCGCTTTCGAAAGGGTGCGCTTCGTCGGCGAGCCGATCGCTTGCGTGATCGCCGAGACGCCGGTCGCGGCGCGCGACGCGGCCGAAGCCGTCGAGATCGACATCGAGCCGCTTCCCGCCGTCGTCGACGTGCACGCGGCGGTCGCGGAGGGCGCGCCGCGTCTTCACGCGGCTCTCGCGCAGAATGTGGCGCTCGATTACCACTATGGCGACACCGAGAAGACGGCGCAGGCGTTCGCCAAGGCGGCCCATGTGACGAAGCTTCGCCTCGTGCACAACCGCGTGGTGGTGAACGCCATGGAGCCGCGCGCCGCGATTGCGTCTTATGACGCGAAGGGCGATCGTTGGACGCTCACGGTGTGCACCCAGGGCGTGATGGGCATGCGCGCCCAGCTCGCCAATGAGGTGCTGCGCGTGCCGCCCGAGAAGGTGCGCATCGTGTCGAAGAATGTCGGCGGCTCCTTCGGCATGAAAGGCTCGGTCTATCCCGAATATGTGCCGATGCTGCACGCCGCGCGGCTTCTCGGCCGCCCGGTCAAATGGGCGAATGATCGGTCAGGTAGCTTCCTCTCGGATCATCACGGCCGCGCGCAGGAAGTCGAGGGCGAGCTCGCGCTCGACGCCAAGGGCCGCTTCCTCGCGGTGAGGCTCGCGGGCTTCGGCGACATGGGTGCGTATCTTACGCGCTTCGGGCCGCTGATCCCGAGCCTGAACTGGGTAAAGAATGTCGCCGGTCCTTACCGCACGCAATGCATCGAAGTCTCAACGCGATGCGTGCTCACCAACACCGTTCCGGTCGGGGCCTATCGCGGCGCGGGACGGCCGGAAGGCGTGTATTTCATGGAGCGGCTCATCGATCTCGCAGCCACGGAGATGGGCATCGATCGCGTCACCTTGCGCCGGCGCAACTTCATCCGCCCGAAGGATTTTCCTTACGCGGCAGCCTCCGGCCAGACCTATGATTGCGGCGATTTCGAGCGCTTGATGGATAAGGCCCTCGAAGCCGCCGATTGGAAGGGTTTCGCGGCCCGCAAGCGCTTAAGCCGCAAGCGCGGCATGCTGCGCGGGCGCGGCATCTCGACCTATCTCGAGATGACGGCCGCCATGGGCACCGAGCTCGGCAGCATCCGTTTCGAGGAGAATGGAGACCTGACGCTCTTCAGCGGCACGCATGACCACGGCCAAGGCCATCAGACGGCCTTCGCGCAGATTGTCGTCGACAAGCTCGGCGTGCCTTTCGAGCGCATCCGCCTCGACCAAAGCGACAGCGATCTCCTTCCAGGCGGAGGCGGCACGGGCGGCTCGCGCTCGATCATGGCGGGCGGCACGGCGATCATCTCCACGCTCGACAAGGTGATAGAGCGCGGCAAGCTTGCGGCGGCCGCGTTGCTCGAGGCGGGCGTCGAGGACATCGAATTCGCGAAAGGGCGCTTCACCATTGCCGGCACCGACCGCTCGATCGGCATCATCGATCTCGCGGCGCGACTGCGCAAGGCGACAAACCTCCCGGCCGGCGTGCCGCGCACCCTCGACCACGCGGAAATGAGCACCCCCATCCCCGGCGTCTTCCCCAACGGCTGTCACATCGCCGAGATCGAGATCGATCCGCAGACGGGCGAGGCCCATATGGATCGCTACGTCAGCGTCAATGATTTCGGCACGGTGGTGAACCCGATGCTCGTCGAGGGCCAGATCCATGGTGGTGCGGTGCAAGGTCTCGGCCAGGCGCTGATGGAAGACGCGCTTTACGACGCCGAGGGCCAGTTGCGCACCGGCTCTTTCATGGATTACGCCATGCCGCGCGCCGCCGACACGCCCGCATTCGAGATTCTGCACCACCCGGTTCCGACGAAGACCAATGCGGTCGGCGCCAAGGGATGCGGCGAAGCCGGCTGCTCGGGCTCGCTGCCGGTCGTCGTGAGCGCCGTTCTCGATGCGCTCTCCGACCTCGGCATCCGGGAGATCGACATGCCGGCAACGCCCCTTCGTCTGTGGACCGCGATCCAGGCCGCGAAGCCGGCGTAAGGCGAAGCCGAGCTTGGCGGCTCGCAGTGCGGCGCGCCATGACCGGCTCGCTTGGCAGCCTGGGTCTTCCTCTGGCCGTCGGGACCACGCTCCCGGATCGTCGGGTTGAGACTGATCCTCCCATGAAATAGTTTCCCCTGAGGCGAGCCCTCGTCGAAGGACCTTCATCGAGATGACGCGAAGAATGACCGAGAGAACCCACCGCGAGAGCAAGCGCCTTCGTGCCACCACCATACTGATGGTGCGCAAAGGCTCGCGCGTCGTCATCGGCGGGGATGGTCAGGTGAGCCTTGGCCAAACCGTGATCAAGGCCAATGCCCGCAAGGTCCGCCGGCTCGGCAAGGGGCAGGTGATCGGCGGCTTCGCGGGCGCGACCGCGGATGCGTTCACGCTCTTCGAACGGCTCGAAGGCAAGCTCGAGCAATACCCCAACCAGCTCATGCGCGCATGCGTCGAGCTCGCCAAGGATTGGCGTACCGACCGTTATTTGCGAAGGCTCGAGGCCATGATGCTCGTCGCCGACAAGGAGGTCGGCCTCCTCCTCACCGGCACCGGGGACGTGCTCGAGCCCGAGGGCCAGGTGATGGGCATCGGCTCAGGCGGAAACTACGCACTTGCGGCCGCCCGCGCCCTGATGGACATCGAGGCCGACGCCGAGGCAATCGTGCGAAAATCACTCGCCATCGCGGCCGAGATCTGCGTCTACACCAATGCCAATGTCGTCATCGAGGGCCTCGCATGCTGACCGGCCTCGCGACGCTCTGCGTTTTCTCGGCATGGCGCGCCCTCTGAAAGCCCGAATGACGAAAGGGCGGCGGCACGAGCCTCGCCATCGCACGACGGTGCGCGTCGGGAATCGCGACGCGGTCACGCAAGGGCTCGAGAAGCGCCTCTTCGACGATTTCAGCCACCGCAGCATGACGACATCCTGGCCCCGTTTCGTCCTGGGCGCCGCCGTCGTCTTCGTTCTTTTGAACGCCGCCTTCGCTTTCGCCTATTGGCTCGGCGACGATCCCGTCGCCAATGTGCCGCACGGCTCCTACATCTACGATCTCTATTTCAGCATCGAGACCATCGCGACGGTCGGCTATGGCGATCTGCATCCGCAGACCCATTACGGCCATATCGTTGCAAGCCTCGAGATGTTCACGGGCTTGTTCTATGCGGGCGTGCTCACCGGCTTGATCTTCGCGCGCTTCGCTCGCCCGCGAGCGCGCGTGCTCTTCGCCGACAAGATGGTGGTCGCCAAGCACGAGGGCCATCGCACCTTGATGATCCGCATGGCCAATGAACGGCAGAACACGATCAGCAATGCTTCCGCCAAGCTCTGGGTCATCCGCGCTGCCGACGACGATGGCCGCCCCTTCAGGGCGATTTCCGAGCTTGCCTTGCTCAGGAGGGAAAGCCCCGTCTTCATGCTGAGCTGGACGATCTTTCACCGCATCGACGAAACGAGCCCGTTGTTCAACCTCACATCGGCCGATTTGGCCCAGCTGAGCGCGAGCTTCGTCATCATCATTGAGGGGTTCGATGAGAGCTCGGCGCAGATGATCCGGGCGCGGCGCGGCTATGACCATGCGGATCTTCGTTTCGATGAGCGCTACGTCGATATCCTCGACAGCTCGGAGGGCGGCGAGCTGACAGTCGATTACCGCAAATTCCACGATACGGAACCAATTCAATGAGGCCTCGATGACGACCTTCTCTCCGCGCGAAATCGTCTCCGAGCTCGACCGCTTCATCGTGGGCCAAGGCGCCGCGAAGCGCGCCGTCGCCATCGCTCTGCGCAACCGTTGGCGGCGCCAGCAGCTCGAAGGCGCGATGCGCGAGGAGGTGCTGCCGAAGAACATCTTGATGATCGGGCCGACGGGCTGCGGCAAGACCGAGATCTCGCGTCGCCTCGCGCGGCTCGCCAATGCACCCTTCCTCAAGGTCGAGGCGACGAAATTCACCGAGGTCGGCTATGTCGGACGCGACGTCGAGCAGATCGTGCGCGATCTCGTCGAGATCGGCATCTCGCTGGTGCGCGAGGAGAAGCGCCGCGGCGTCACCGCCAAGGCCGAGATCGCGGCGGAAGAGCGCCTGCTCGACGCGCTCGTCGGCAAGAATGCGAGCGCCGCGACGCGCGACAGTTTCCGCAAGAAGCTGCGCGACGGCGAGCTCGACGACAAGGAGGTCGAGCTCGAGGTGAACGCGGGCCAGGCCGGCATGCCGATGTTCGAGCTCCCGGGAATGCCGGGCGCCTCGGTCGGCGCGATCTCGATCGGCGACATGCTCGGCAAGGCTCTCGGCCAACGCAGCAAGACGCGCCGCGTGCCGGTGCGTGAAGGGCGTGGCTTGATGATCGCGGACGAGAGCGACAAGCTTCTCGACAATGACGCGGTGGTGCAAGAAGCGCTGCGCGAGGTCGAGAACAACGGCATCGTGTTTCTCGACGAGATCGACAAGATCTGCGCCCGCGAGGGGCGCGGCGGCGCCGACATCAGCCGCGAAGGCGTGCAACGCGATCTCCTGCCGCTCCTCGAAGGCACGACGGTCGCGACCAAGCACGGCACGGTGAAGACGGACCATATCCTCTTCATCGCCTCGGGTGCCTTCCATTTGTCGAAGCCGGCCGATCTCTTGCCCGAGTTGCAAGGGCGCCTGCCGATCCGCGTCGAGCTATTGCCGCTCGAAGAGGCCGATTTCGTGCGCATCCTCACCGAGACCGAGGCGAGCCTCATCAAGCAATCCGTCGCGCTGATGGCGACCGAGGGCGTGAAGCTCGATTTCTCGAAGGATTCGATCGCCGCGATCGCCCGCCTCGCCTTCGAGGTGAATGCCGCGGTCGAGAATATCGGAGCGCGGCGGTTGCAGACCATCATCGAGCGCGTCCTCGACGAGATCTCCTTCACCGCGTCCGACCGCTCCGGTGAGACTTTCACGATCGATGCGAACTACGTGCGCGAGCGCGTCGCCGATCTCGCCAAGAATTCAGATGCGAGCCGCTTCGTGCTGTGAAACGCCGACGAGAGACCGAAGGTTCACAGATCGGTCGTGGGGAGCGGCGCACGATTGCGGTTCGGGAGATCGTCTTGACCGGCCGGCGCGGACATCAGTAGCCGGCCGAAAGATGGCACCTGCGACAACCGCTCCCACTCCTTGAAGCGTATGATGACCGCTTGTCGTTTGCCGTGCCGGGTGATGATCGCGGGTTTTCCTCGCACGGCATCGTCGACGATGGCCGCCAGTTTCGCCTTCGCGTCCAGAATCTCGATCTCGCGCATGCCTGCTCCAGAATGTGACTGCCCGTTACGATGATCGCGCCCCCTCCCGGCGACGCTGCACCACGACCTTCGGCGTGAACACCTGCACCGCTTCGTCATTCTGATTGAGCGTCGTCGAGCGCATGGTGATCATGCCGCGATCGGGGCGCGAGCGCGAAGGCGTGATCTCGAGCACCTCGGTGACGACGCGCAGCGTGTCGCCGGGCTTCGTCGGCCGAGGCCAGGAGAGCTCGCCGCCGCTGCCGATGACGCCGCCCGCGAGCGGCACGCTTTCGACGATGAGCCGCATGGTGAGGCTCGCCGTGTGCCAGCCGCTCGCCGCGAGCCCGCCGAACAAGCTCTTGCGGGCCGTCTCCTCATCGAGATGGAAGGGTTGCGGATCGAATTCGCGCGCATAGGCCTTGATCGCTTCGGCATCGACCTTTTGCAGCCGCGAAGCGAATTTCTGGCCGACGTTGAGGTCCTCGAGATAGAGCGGTTGCATGAGCGTCTCCCGCCGCGCTTGAAAGCCGCCGGTCACGCCGGCTGGGGAACCGGCCAGTTGAGCGCCAATTTCGCTCCCTTCGGCTTCGCGAGGAGCGCGATGAGCGCCGCGAGGAGGCAGGCCGCTCCCGCGCCATAAAAGGCCGGCAGATAAGTCGCAAGCTCGCTACGCGACAATCCCGCGCCGAACGCCGCCACGGCCGCGCCGAGCTGATGGCCCATGAACACCCAGCCGAAGGCAAGGCCGCCCTTCTCGCGCCCGAACACGCCAGCCGCGATGCGCACCGTCGGCGGCACCGTGGCGATCCAATCAAGCCCGTAGAACATGGCGAAGATCGAGAGGCCGTAGATGCTGAAGGTGGAGGACGGCAGCCAAAGCAGGGAAAGCCCCCGCAAGCCGTAGTACCAGAAGAGCAGCCAGCGGCAGTCGTAACGGTCCGAAAGGTAACCCGAGGCGACGGTGCCGATGAAGTCGAAGGCGCCCATCATCGCGAGCACCGAAGCCGAATCGACAGCCGGCATGCCGAAATCACTGCAGAACGCGATGAAATGCGTTTGGATGAGCCCGTTCGTCGAGAGGCCGCAGATGAAGAAGGTCGCAAACAACGCCCAGAAGGCGGGCTGGCGCGAGGCTTCGATGAGCATGGCGAACGCCGCACCTACTGCATTGCGGCCCATGGACGGCGTCGAGGCGACGGTGCCTTCCTCTCCATAGGCGTTAAGCCCAACATCGGAAGGCCGGTCGGCAAGGAAAAGGATCGCGAGGAGAGCCGCGAAAAGCACGCCGACACCCGCCGGCAGAAGCGCCGCGCGCCAACCCACATGCGTGGCGAGCCAGGCGCTGAGCGGCAAGAAGGCGAGCTGGCCCGTGGCGCTGCTCGCCGAGAGCAGGCCGACAAGCAAGCCTCGCCTCTTCACGAACCAGCGGTTGGCAACCGTCGCCGCGAACACGAGCGCCGTGAGGCCCGTCGCAATTCCCACGACGATGCCCCAGAGCACGATCATCTGCCAGAACTCCCGCATCAGCGAGGCGCCCGCGAGCGCAAGCGAGATGAGGAGCGCCGAGGTGATCGCGACATTGCGCAAGCCGTAGCGGTTCATCAGGGCGGCCGCGAAGGGGCCCATCAGCCCGTAAAGCATGATCCGCAGCGCGAGCGCCGAGGAGATTGCCGCCGTGCCCCAGCCAAACTCGGCATTGAGCGGCAAGATGAGCGCGCCGGGCAGCCCCATCGCGCCCGCGGTCGTGAGCAGCATGATGAAGGTCACGGCCGCGACCACCCAGCCGTAGTGAATGCCCCGCCTGGCGAGGATGGCGGAGAGGCCGCTAGCGAACATGAGGAGGACTTTCGTCTGAACGGGTGCTGGGCAAGACGCGAAGATCGAGGTCGCGTGCGATGAAGGCGAGGAGGCCGCCGAGCTCGGCGGCGCGGGCGGAGCCGAATGCCTCCTCGAAACGGGCTTGAGCGAGCGCCCATAGCTCACGGCAGGCGCGGCGCCTGGCGCGGCCGAGCTCGGTGACCACGACGCGTCTCACACGCTTGTCTTGCGCGTCGCTTTCGAGCGTGATGAGCCCATCGCGTTCGAGCGGGCGAAGATTATGGCCAAGCGTCGAGCGATCCATGCCGAGCTCCTCGGCGAGCTCGTTGACGGTCGGCGGCTTCTCCCTGCGACGCGCTGCGATCGAAAGCACCGAATATTGCGAGACCTTGAGCCCTTCGGGCGCGAGATAGCCGTCATAGAATTGCGAGACACGGCGCGCCGCCATGCGAAGCGCCGCGGCGCTGCAATAGGTGAAAGGCGAAGGGACGGTCGCCATTACGTGCATATCCACATTGATGAGGGCATATGCATGTTCTTGCGTCGCCTTTCAATGCTCCTCACGCATGGCTGGATCGCTGAGCGACCGCGAGCTCAGCAAAAATCCATTGGCGAGCCTTTTTTGCGCCACCGGAATCCACCAAAAGGCTTCGTGATCTGGCCTCCGCACGGTTGAGCGGCGCCCGCGCATCACGCAAGAGAAATGCTGCGGCCGAAAGAGATTCGATTTCAGGTGAGCTCCTCGCGAGGGCGGCCATCGGAGGGGAGCGGTCGATCAAGAAGGATGGGAGACACCATGGCACTCATGCGAAGCGCATTGGGGAGCACGAGAACGGGCGCGCGTGCCGGTCGCCTGCGCCTGGTCGCGCTCGCGGTGCTTGGGCTTCTCGCGGCATCGGCTTTGGCAAGCTGCGGGACGCCCCGC
Source organism: Beijerinckiaceae bacterium (assembly GCA_035949255.1). GTDB lineage: Bacteria > Pseudomonadota > Alphaproteobacteria > Rhizobiales > Beijerinckiaceae > GAS188. The sequence continues at coordinate 11,219 of DASZIL010000067.1, forward strand.
TGCACCGTCAAAGGGTGCGGCCTCGACTCGAATTTTTGAGCGCGACACGGCTCCGACCCCTGCGGGTTTCCGCTAGCGCCTGGGGCGCTGCTCACGCGCGTCCACGGCTGGAGGGCTTACCGTGTGATATGCGACCGGAAGGGATTGACGATGAGAATGCCTTCGATCTCCCGACCGTGGCTCATATCTTCCGAGTAGAGCTCGCCGCATCCAAGCGCGCGGGCCGCGGCGATGATGGCGCTATCCCAATACGAAAAGCCATGGGTTGTCTTGATCTCCAAAGCAGCGTCAAGGATGGAGAGCGTGAGCTCCTGCACCGCAAAGCGCGTCCAAGTGCCGATCAGGCCGACAGCGATCTCATGCGGCAGCGGGTCAAGCCGTGTGGGCCGCGTCGCTTGGACATAGAATTCTTGAAGCACCTGGACTGATAGTGCCCCATCGTCCCTGTCCATGAGCAGGCGGGCACTTTCGCGTTTGGCGGCCTCCGCTGGATCACTGCTGATGGAGTAGAGAAGAATATTCGTATCGAGAAAGTGGCGCGCTCTCATCCACGCCGACCATGAATATCGTCGCGGGGCAGCCGGTCCGAGGCCCGAAACTCGGTGATGCGCTCACGAAGCAAACGCTCCTTTCGCTTGAGCCGCTCGGTATCGCTTTCTTCGGACCCGAGTTCCACCAGGAAGCGCTTCACGAGCGCGGACACCGACGTGTCTTTTTGGGCCGCGATCATGCGAGCACGCCGGTAAATATCATCATCCAGTGAAACTGTGATATTTTTCATTTTTTCACAGTAGCGCAATCTCCAGGGCCAGTCAAAGATGGTGCGACAATATAAGGGGCCGTATCAGCCGCCGTCACTTGCCGGCCGTTCCCCCTCACCTTCATAGACATAGCGGAAATCGCAATGGCTCGCGCCCTGCATGATGGTCTGGGTGCGGGTGAGCTTCAGGCGTTCGTCATAGCCTTCGCAGAAAGTGCCGTCCCGCTGGCAGGAGAGCAGATGGCCGATCTCGCCGAGGCCCATGGCTTTGTACATCTCGGCGTAGCGGCAGCGCGTGACGTTGTAGGAAAGCTTCGAGGGCGTCTCCTCGATCATCTCGATCTCGAGAGCGCCGTTCATCGTCCAGAGCGGACGCAGCGAAACGAAGCTCGCCAACGAAGTGCGACCGTCGCTGGCGCGCGCCTTATCGGCGAAGCGCTTCGCCTGCGCCTTGGAGGAGCGGCGCACAGCCTCGGCGATCGTGGCCTTCGCCGTCTGGACGCCATGGCTTTCCTTGAGCGTGTCGTAGACCTCCTTGAGCATCTCGGCTTCAATCCGGCGTCGCTCGATCATCGGCAGGAGGGGAGCCTGCGGCGAGGCCGGAGCGGCAGCTTGCGCTCGCGCATTATCTGAAACGTTTGCATCGGCCATGGAGACCTCCCTCGCGCGAGATGAGAACCCGATGTTGTCGGCCAAGACGCACGCCCCTGCAAGCTCCCAGACACCGCTCGCCGTTGGTATTGCGCGAACGTCCCCTTGCGCCGCATTACTTCAAGCTTAAAATATCCCATCTCCAGCCGAAACCGTCGGTTGGCCTCAAGAGATCTCAAATGCCGATCACCCGCGACCATTGCCTGGCGCTCGATGCTTCCGATCCGCTTCGCGCCTGCCGGGCTCGCTTCAAGCTCGACGAAGGGCTGATCTATCTCGACGGCAATTCGCTCGGCGCCTTGCCGCGCGGCGTCGCCGAGCGTGTCGCCAAGGTCGTCGAGCACGAATGGGGGGAAGGCCTCATCCGCTCCTGGAACGAGGCCGGCTGGTATGTGTCGCCCGCCCGCGTCGGTGCGAAGCTTGCGCCGCTTCTCGGCGCCAAGCCCCATGAGATCACCGTCACCGAATCGATCTCGATCAACCTCTTCAAGCTTCTCGTCGCGGCCGCGCGCATGCGGCCGGATCGAAAGGTGATCCTCGCGGAGCATGGCAACTTCCCGTCCGACAACCACATCGTCGACAGCGTCGCGCGGCTTCTCGGCAAGGAGGCGCGCTTCGTGCCCGCAGGTGAGGTCGCGCAAGCAATAGATACGGGCACCGGCGTCGTCACGCTTTCGCATGTGAACTACCGCAGCGCCGAGGTGCAGGACATGGCGGCGGTCACGAAGGCGGCCCATGCCAAGGGCGCGTTGATCATCTGGGATCTGGCGCATTCCTCCGGCGCGGTCGATGTGCGGCTCGACAAGGCGCGCGCCGATTTCGCGGTTGGCTGCGGCTACAAATTCCTGAACGGTGGCCCGGGCGC
>DASZIL010000068.1:0-21044 GCA_035949255.1 Beijerinckiaceae bacterium
GGGTGCTGATCCGCATGCCGCGCCTTGAGATAGACGTTGATCAGCTTAGCCGCGACGCCATGCGTGAATGCGAGGCCGTGGGCGCTGGCGGCTTCGATGACCGCATTGCGCCAGGCCCGGTGGGCATCATCGACCTGATCCTGGTCGGGCGGGTTGGCGACCACTTTCGGCAAGGCCGACCGCATTGATGATGGCCTTGCCTTGCGCGACTGAGAAACGGCATCCTTTGACGCTGGCGGCTCGGCTGGCGGCCCACACGGCGAAACGATGATGGTGCTCATCCAACGCGTATGTAAGTTTCGTATCGTCTAACGTCATGTCTCTCGCTTTGGGCATATCCCATGTTGCTCGATTATTTGCAGCCGATTTCTACGGTGATCACCACCATAAGCGCGTTTGTCGCCATCGTGGTCACCACGTACTACAAGGAGCATAGAGTCGCCAAGGCGATATTGATCATCTTCGCGTGCATGGCCGCAATAGACTCGATAGGCGCGACATTCTACGGGCAACATCAGGCCGTGGCGTGTAAAATCGGAACAGTGCAACTCTTGGGCTGATGTCCGCTCAGCCCTCAATAGCGGTGCAAAAGCGGACGCGCCGGGAGGTCCGAGAGGGGCCATTACCGGAAGTGACTGGCCTCAAGCTTGGGGCGACGGCGACGACCTACGCAGCAAAAGGTCAAACGATGCCGCGCTGTCATCGATCGACCGCAAAGATGCTCCACACGCCCGGAACGCCCTTGAGCGATTTGATGCCATACTCGCTGAAGCGCAAACCGGAGCCCGCCACGAGGTCTTTCACGGTGCTCGACACCAGTACCTCGCTTGCGCCAGCGAGCGCTGCGACGCGAGCGCCAATGTGAACGGCAATACCGCCGTAGTCGTCGCCCATGACTTCGCATTCCCCCGTGTGGAGCCCGGCACGGACTTCTATGCCAAGCGACTTAGTTTCGTCGGCAATCGCGCAGGCGCAGCGGACCCCACGCGCCGGGCCGTCGAAGGTGGCAAGAATGCCGTCGCCGGTCGTCTTGACCTCATGGCCGCGAAACAGCGCGAGGTTGCGCCGGATCGTTACGTGATGGTTGTCGAGGAGATCGCGCCATTGTCGGTCGCCGAGCGCGGCTGCCTTCTCGGTCGAACCGACAATGTCAGTGAAGAGCACCGTGGCGAGCACGGTGTCGGCCGCGACCGGCGCCTTCGCTCCTGTCAGGAACTCCCCAATGCCGTCAGCGATCTCCATTGCGTTGTCGCCTATTGCAGGTATGTGATCGATGCCCGGTAGTTCGATATAGCGAGCGCCCGGGATGCGCTCGGCCAGAAAGCGTCCACATTCCACGGGAACGCATCGGTCGCCGGTTCGGTGAATAACGAGTGTCGGCGTACGGATCGTCGGCAGGACGTCTCTGACATCGATCAGGGTGTACATCCGCAAAAGGGCCGAGACGGCGGCGGGGCTTGCGCCTAGACGTTCGTAGCGGCCCCACCAGCGTTGGAAGGCCGGATCGTTCGCGCGCGAGGGCGCGAAGATGGGCAAGCTGCCGCCGGTGCCCCAGGCTTGATCAACATACCGCAGATTTGCGGCGAGCGCCTCCTCGGTCGACCAATAATGTGCAAATGCTCCATAAAGCACCAGCGCCCGGCAACGGTTCGGATAAGTGGCCGCGAAAAGCACCGAGAGAGCCCCACCTTCCGAGATGCCGAGCACTGCGGCCTGATCCATGCCGGCAGCGTCCATAACTGCCCGAAGGTCGTCCATGCGCTGGTCCAGCCCGGGAAGCTCGGCGACCCGGTCGGACATGCCGGTGCCGCGCTTATCGAACCTCGCCATGCGAGCGTAGCTTGCTAGACGAAGCTGCCAACGAGAGAAGTCCGGCTGGTCCCAGAAGACTTCCACGTTCGACACGAACCCGGGAACCACAACCAAGTTGACGGGGCCCTCGCCGAACACTTCGTATGCGATGTGAACATCGCCGCTTTTGGCGTAGCGCGTCTCAGGCTGCATCACTACACCTTCTGCCGCTAACTAAGATCGTTCTGCCGATCTTAGGCCCCCTTTGACCTTCGCAGGTCGGAATGCCTCGGGCAAGGCATTGCTGGTTCAAGGGACTATTCCAGGCATCCTCTTGCCATAGAGACGAATCGGGTTCGCCAGAGTGTGCTCGGGGTCAAAGACGGAGGTGTGTCTGGTCACGGTCGATGTGCGCTTTACCCCCGAAAGCGGACTCGGCTCTCGCGTTCATGAGTACACGCCATAGCCGAGATACCAGCTACGAAAATCGCAAAAGTTCCTGCGGAAGAGTAGCTCCAGCCAGATCGCCCCACCCACCACCCCGTCTCTCGCCTGGGTGGTAGCTCGGGTCTCATGTGGGGATCACCAGACAGCAAATTGATAAGACGCAGTACATCGCGAGGTCGATCACACCGCGCGGCGACTTGTCTTGCATCGTCAATGAGATAGCATCGCAATATCGCGCTACATATCGCGCCATACCACGACCATACTGCGGTAATTCCTCCCGATTCTACTTTCGTCGGCTGCGGCGCCGCGCGCGCTTGATCCTAAAGCCATTCGCCGCGACGTAGGATCGATCATCCCGCCGCTTGCATCTCGACGCGGCGAGCCGCCCTTCGTTTTGCCCTATTCGAAGACCTCGGCATAGACGCGCAGCCAATTGCCGGCGGTGATCTTTTCGCACTCCTCCTCGGTGAAGCCGACGCGCTCCAGCCCGTCCCTCACCTTGGCAAGGTCCGAGGGCTGGGTCAGCCAGCGCGGGTCGGCGACCGGGCCTGAACTCGCGGCGGTGCCCGCGCCGTAATTGACGCTGCGCGACCAGCGCCCCATGCGCATCCAGTCGAGATAGGCGCGATTGCCCTTGTGGATGAGGTCCGTGCCGATGCCGACATGGTCGATGCCCGCGATGTCGACGGTCCGCGCGACCATCTCGCACCAGCTTTCAATGCTGTCGCACGCAGCGACCGGGGTGATGTTGCGATAGGTGACGCAACCGATGATGCCGCCCTTCTCGCCGAGCGCCTTGATGACCGCATCGCTTTTGTTGCGCCGATGGGGGAAAAGAGAAGCGGCATTCGCATGCGTCACGGCCACGGGCTTTTGCGACCATTCGATCGTGTCGAGCGTCGTTTTCTCGCCGACATGGGACAGGTCGACGAGAATCCTTGAGCGGTTCATCTCGCGCACGACCTCGCGACCGAAGCGCGAAAGCCCGCCGTCGACCTCCTCGTAACAGCTTCCGCCGAGCTCATTTTGATTGTTGTAGGTGAGCTGCATGACCCTCACCCCGAGCTCGGCGAAGAGCTCGACGTAACGGATGCGGCCTTCGAGGCAATTGCTGTTCTGGAAGCCGAGGAGAACGGCGACCCGATCGCTCTCATGAGCCTTGAGGATATCGGCGGTCGAACGCGCGATGAGAACGACGTCGGCGCATTCTCGCGCGAGGTCTCGCCATTGACCAAGCGCATCGAGCGATTCGTGCGTCCCTTCCCAAAAGCCGAGCGTCGGCGTCACGCAAGTGAAGCCCCCTCGCCGCAATTCCTCGAAGACTTCGCGATCGTAAAAGCCGCATTGCAGGCCGTCGATGAGCATAGACTTCTCCCTGATATGGCTCGTGGGCCGGCGCGGCGAACAGTGCCTTTTCAGTCGTTGTCGATCTCGCCCGCGCCGGCGCCGCTCGCACGCGATTTCGCGCTCGCGGGCACATAGGTGAGGGCCTCAAAGCCTTGCAGCTTTGCCCACGAGGCTCCGTCGATCCTTGCTCCGTCAGCCTGGAGCGCGCGCTGCGAACCTTCGAGCCGATCGTCATCGAAGGGGGAAAGGCTCACCTCCTCGGCTTTATTCGCCGCGAGCGCGCAAGGCTCCCCCGAGATAAGCATGACGCCCAAGGAATGGAGCCGAAGCCTAACCCCCTTCCAAGTCATCTCGATTTTCCGATTGGCGCGGGCCGCGAATGGCAGAAGGAGGAGCGGCGAGACGAGACGCTCGAGCCTCGTCACACCCGCCGCGCCGAGATCGGAAAGATAGGTTCCCGTGCGGATCGGACAAAGCCATGCATCCTCGCGTCCCGGCCTCAGCTTCGTGCCTTCGAGAACAGGGGGCGTGTCCCAGGCGCGCGTCGAAAACAAGTTGAGAAAAGGCGCCTCGAAGGGATGGCCGAGCCGCGCGAGGACCCGCGCGGCTTGCGCTGCTTCTTCGGCGAGCCCCCATTCCATTCCCGCGCCGCGAGCCGCCTTGAGGATGGTGGTCTCGATCTCGTTCAACGAGACGATCATTCCCCATAGATCCATCGCTCGGCACCGTGCGCCGCGAGCTCGTCGGGAAAAGGCGCGCCTTGAAACAGGGTGATGCGCACCCATCGGTCCGAACGCGGATCGAAGCGCGTTGCGCCGAAGAAGGCGAGCTTGCAGCGCAAGAGGTCGATCGGCCTCATCCGCGCCTCGATGAGATTGTCGCGGATCTCCGAATAAGGGTGATGCCGGGCGATCTGGATGCGGCGCACGGCATGGCGGTGCTCGGGATGGGCGAGAAGAAAAGCCGCGACGCTTGTGCGCCCCTCGCCCCGGTCGAGCGCCGCCGCCAATGCCGCAACCTCGCGCGCGATGGCCAAGGGCTGCTCGCGCTCCATTCCGGGCTCTTCGAAGCGCTCCCCCAGACGCGGCTCGAGCTTCTCCTCGGAGACGTACCAGAATCGAGCGATCGATCGGCTTTGCGAAAAATCGAGCTCGAGCGTCCAGGCGTAGTCGCGCTCGATCGAGCGCCTCAATTCGTCACAGCTCATCCTCCCATCGATGCGGAAGCTTGCCGTCTCGTCGATCGCCATGGTGTCGGCGAGATCGTCGACGAGATCGGCATGAGGCTCGATGAGGAGCGTGACCGCATATTCCTGGCCTTCGAGCGTGAGATTCTCTTGCGCGAAGCGCCAGATTGCCTCCCAGGGCCGTGGCGCCGCGAAGACGCGCTCTGCCGCGAAGCGATCGAGCCTCGCGAGATCGTCAGCGAGCTCCCGGATGCGGCGCGCTTGAACGTCGTCGCTCGTCGTCCAGGCGGCGAGGCGGCGGCGTGAGCTTTGAAGCGTGGCGCGAAAAATCGCCGCCGATTCTTGGTCTGCGTAGCGCAGCTCGCGCACGCGCGCGAGCGCGGTCTCGCGCGCCGTGATCCAGCGGTCGAGCAAGGCCGGATGCTTCACGAGGAAAGGCGCCATGCCGAGCCCCGTCGCATTGCCGATGCCGAAACGCCGGCGAAGGCGCCGATCGAGCGTTACCGCCTTGGCAGCTCCTCGCAAGCGCGCCAGATGCTCGACGAGATCGAGGGTGAAGAGGCGGATGAGATAGACGGTGAGCATCTCGGCGCGGAAGGGCGCGGAGAGCTCCGGCCGGTCCGCGATCCTGTCGCGATCGGCAATGCCGAACTTGCCGTTGCCATAGACCGCGGTGGTGCGCATCAAATAGCCGATCGCCTCGACCGAGGCCTCATCGGGCTGGCGCCCTTCGGCGAGCGCGTCGAGCACATGATCGAAGAGGCGCACGCTGCGGTTGGCGCGCGCGAGCACGAGCTCGGTCGCAAGATAGCGCCCCGCCTCTTGCCTCGGCACATTGGCTGCGAGACGCGCGACGTCTTGCGGAGCGGGAAGGCCGTCAAAAAGCACGAAGGTCGCGTCCCAGGCTTCAGCGATCACGCGATCGGTACGCTTCTCGGGGGCGAGCTCATGGCCGAAGGCGACGAGGCTCAGGACACGGCCCTTGATATCGACCGTGTAGATCGCCGTGCCGACGCCGCGCTCGTCGATGTCGAACGAATGTTTCGCGACGCGCCATCCATCCTCGCCCATGCGGCGCAACAAGGCGCGAAGGAAGCTCAACCGGGTTTGATGCGCGCTGCCGAGGCGGGCAAGCCGCATCACCACATCGGGTGGCCGCAGCGATAGCGTCTTGGGCAGAAGCTCAACCGTCATCGAGGCGCCCTGCGGCAGACGAGATGCACATGGATGTAATCCATGCCATGCCCCTCGGGCGCCCCCGCGACCGCGTCCCGGTAGCGGGTAAAGAAGCTGTCGAGAATGCGCATCCGCTCTTGCGGCGGACGCGCGCCGGAAAGCCCCGCCGCGAAAGTCGGCTCGCTCCAGGAGCGCAGCGTCGGGATATACTCGTTTGCGAATTTCTCCGGCTGCTTGTGCTCGGCGAAGGCTTTGGCATAGGGGCAGACGAGGTGTCGCGACTCGACATGCTCGAGCCGAAGCCCCGCCCGATAAGCCGCGCTCGTTTCATCTTTCAATGGAGCGACGAACTCTTCGACGGTGCGATACACCTGCGGGAAGTTGGTATTCGCGTATTCGGCCTCGGTGATCGCGCCTTCGTCCGCGAGCTCTCGCCAAAGCCGGTTGAACATGTCGAACATGCTCACCCCGCCCGTATGGCCGAGATAGCGTCCTTTCTCGTCGATGCCGAAATTGAGGAAGACGAGTCGGCCGCCGGGGACGAGTTCGCGGGCCCGCAAAGCCAGAAGATTCGCCCATTCGTCGCGCCCGACCGCCTCGTAGGCCCTTCGCTCGGCGCCGCTCGCACCCACCATATGCACGTGGTTACTGATGTTGCACGGCACCTTGGAGATGTAATGCGAGGCGGTTGCCGAGAAGGCGAGGTTGAGGCTTTGGGCGGCGAAGATCTTCTGATGGAACGAGGTGCCGGAGGCATAGGGGTAGATCTCGTCGAGCTTTGCGTAATAGCTCTCGATGTCCGTCTGATTGTGGATCGTGCGGAAAAGCTGGCTGAAGTCATTGCGGGGAAGATCGGTGTAGACGATCTCGACGGGGCGCGACGGAAGCTTGCGGCGCAGATGGCCGAGCACCTCGCGCCACATCCCCATCGAGGTGCCCCCGTCGGCGCAGCCCATATCGGCGACGCGCACGCGCGTGCCGTCATCGGCGAGCCCCATTCGATCGATGGCGCCGATGATCAGGGGAATGGCGAGATTGATGACGTCTCGCGCGCCGGTCGTCGCCTTGGAATAATAGCCCGCGCCCTTCATGGCCATGAAGCCGGCGGTTTCGTTCATCGTCATCTTGCCTCTTGAGCGCCAGCGAGCGCGCTTACCTTTTCGAGAATTTTCGGATCCACGGCGACGCCATGGCGTTCCGCCTTGGCTCGCGCCTCACGGCGCCCCTTCCCCGGCACATGGGCGGAGCTCTCCTCGGTGAGCGCCTCCACAAGTTGCGAGATGCGCGCCCTGAACTCGCCGCCCGAGGCGGCGTCGGGCGCGATCGCGAGGAAACATTGTCCCGTCTTGGGAGGTCCACCCGCCGTGCCCGAGAAAGGGCTGGCGCGCGCGCCGATCGTCGCTCCGGCGAGGCACGCCGCCATCAATTCGACGAGGAGCGCGGAGCCAACGCCCTTATAGCCGCCGGCCGGCAGCATGGTGCCCTTGAGACCGATATTCGGATCGGTGGTCGGCTCGCCCTCAGGACCAAGCGCCCAGCCGAGCGGAATGGGCTTGCCTTCGCGCGCTCTCTTCGCCACCTCGCTCTTGGCGATGACACTCGCGCTTTGATCGATCACGATCGACGCGCCGCCTTTCCCATCGGGAACCGCGATCGACCAGGGGTTGGTGCCGAGCACGGGCTTGCGCCCGCCGGACACGGCGATCGACGCCGGCGCATTGGTGAAGCCGAGGGCCAAGAGCCCCTCGCCCGCGAGCCTTTCGGTATGGTAGCCGAGCACCCCGCAGTTATAAGAGTTGCGGATCGTCAAGAGGGCGATGCCTTGCGAACGCGCGAGCGGCACGAGCGCCGCAAAACCCTTGTCGATCGCGGGATGCGCGAAGCCTGAGCCCGCGTCGACCGCGATGATGGCGGGCATCTCCTGGCTCTGTCTCGGCACCGCTGAGCCGACCACTTTTCCGCAAGCGAGATGCTCGCAATAGGTCGGAAGATAGGCGAGCCCATGCGAAGGGATGCCGTCGCGCTCGGCGGCGGCGATGGCCTTGGCAAGGCTCGAGGCGGCTTCCCGCGCCGCGCCTGCCTTGATGAGGGCGCGTCGGGCCAACTCCTCGATCTCGGTGATCTTCAATTTGTCCATCGGCTCTTCGCGCAAAATCGAGAAACAACGGCTCGATCTTAAGCGCGAACCCTGGGGCGGCAAAGATCATAAAGCTCGATTTTCGCGGTACAATCGGTGCTGAGAACGTGACAAGGCCCCTTGGAACCCCTTGTGGCGCGCAGGCGTTCAATTGGCACCCCGCGACGCGGCGTCGTTTATCGCTCAGAAAGCGGGAGACGGCGGGCGTGTGGGGCAATGCATTGAAGTTTTCGCCCGGCGCCGAGCGATCACCAAAGCCACGAAAGCGCTGATCCGACGCAAGGCGCAAGAGGTGATGAGATCCGGTCCAACGCGGGACGCCAATGAGGCGCTCCAACGCAGGCGTGGCTTAAGAACCAAGAGCGAAAGGTCATGTCGATCGAGCGCATGCAAATCGTTCCCTCGAGCGCGCCGCGCATCACGGCAGAGCGCGAAGGGGGGATGTTGCACGCGATGCTGTCTGGCTCCTGGACGGCGGACCATGCGCTCGCCATCGAAGACTGCGCCTCGAAACTCATCGGGAAAGCGAAAGCCCAGCGCCAAGTGGTGCTCGACCTCAGCCGCGTCGAACGACTCGATACGATCGGCGCCTGGGTGATCGACCGCACGCTCCATGTTCTGCGTGGCAAGGGACGGCGCACCGATCTCGTCGCCGCGCGCCCCGAGCATCGCACGCTTCTCGGCGAGATCGACGCCCATGGCTTCCATAAGGCGCCAGTGCGAAATGAAGACGGGCCGCCGGAGCTTCTGGTCGAGATCGGGGAAGGCGTCGCGGGAGCCGGAAACAGCCTGATCGGTGGTTTGAGCTTCCTTGGCGAATCCGTGGTGGCGATCGGCCGCATCCTGAGCTGGCGCGGGCATTTTCGTGCGCCCGCCTTCATCCATCAGATGGAGCTTATTGTCCTGCGCGGCGTGCCGATCATCGTGCTGATCTCATTCGTCGTCGGCGGCATCATCGCCCAGCAAGGCATATTCCAACTGCGCCGCTTCGACGCAGCCGACCTCGTCGTAGACCTTCTCGGAATCTTGACTTTGCGCGAGTTGGGCGTGCTGCTCGCGGCCATCATGGTTGCAGGCCGTTCGGGATCGAGCTTCACCGCTGAGCTTGGCGCCATGAAGATGCGCGAAGAGATCGATGCGTTGAGAGTGATGGGGTTCGACCCGATCGACGTCCTCGTCATTCCGCGTCTTCTCGCCCTGATCATCGGCCTCCCGATGCTCGCCTTTCTCGCCGACATGGCGTCACTCCTCGGCGGCATGCTCGTTGCGTGGTTCTATCAAGGGATTTTCTTCCCGGCCTTCCTCGACAAGCTGCAAGCAGCGATCGGCATGCACACCTTTCTCGCGGGCCTCATCAAGGCGCCTTTCATGGCGCTCATTATCGGCGTGATCGCCTCGACCGAAGGATTGGCCGTCGAAGGCTCGACCGAGGACCTCGGGCGCCATGTCACGTCCTCGGTCGTGAAATCCATCTTCATGGTGATCGTGGCGGATGGTCTCTTCGCCGTGTTCTTCGCGGCCATCGGCTATTGAGACGGACGATGAACGATCGGCGCTCGTCGCATTGGTCCGGCCGGCAAGCCGAGGCCGTGATCCGCGTCCGCGGGCTCGAAGCCGGGTTTGATGAGCGCCTCATCCTGAAGGGCGTCGATCTCGACCTTTTCCGTGGCGAGATCCTGGGCCTCGTCGGCGCCTCCGGAAGCGGGAAATCCGTTTTGACGCGCACCATTCTCGGGCTGATCCCGAAACGCGCGGGCACCATTGCGCTCTTCGGCAAGAACACCGATGAGCTATCGCCGGAAGAGCGCCGCACGCTCGAGCAACGTCTCGGGGTGCTCTTCCAATTCGGTGCGTTGATTTCCTCCATTACCGTGAAGGAAAACGTCCAACTCATGATGCGCGAGCACCTCGACCTCTCCGAGCAGCTTTTGGACGAAGTGGCGATGCTGAAGCTCGATATGGTGGGCCTTTCGCCGGATGTCGCGGACAAATATCCGTCAGAACTTTCAGGCGGCATGGTGAAGCGAGCTGCCTTGGCGAGGGCCTTGGCGCTCGATCCCGAAGTTCTCATTCTCGACGAGCCTACTTCCGGTCTTGATCCCGTCGGCGCTGGCGAGTTCGATGAGCTCATCGTGACGCTCAGGAATGCGCTCGGCCTCACCGTGTTCATGGTCACTCACGACCTCGATAGCCTGCACACGATTTGCGACCGGATCTCAGCGCTCGGCGACGGACGCATCATCGCGACGGGCGACATGGAGGCCATGCTTCACATCGAGGATCCATGGCTGCGCGCTTATTTTCGTGGCAAGCGCGCACGCGCCGCCAACGCGCCCGCGGCAGAATAAAGATCCTTCATTTCCGAATAGCGCTTTCGCATGAAAAAGGGCGGAGAGTTTACCTCTCCGCCCTCGTCAATCTTGCGGCTCTAGGCCTTAGTCGCAGATTTCCTCGCGCCTGAACTGCCAGCCGTAGCCTTCCACCCAGACGCGGTGCCTGATCACACGGCAATCATCGCCATAGACCGGGCCGGGCGCATAGGCCGGGCCTGGATAATAGCCGTTGTAATAGGGCTGCGAGGCCAAGGCCCCACCAGCGATCACACCAGCCGCGAGGCCGGCCGCCGCGCCGCCGGCAATCGCGGCGTTACGACCATGCTCTGCGTTCGCCGGCAAGCTGGCGGCACCGAGAGCGAAGAGGCCGGCACATGCGCCCAGCAACGTCGTGCGCATTTTCATGACACAGTCTCCTTTCGAATGTCCAACGGGCTTGCACCCGAGGTCGTGGACATTAAACGCCGGCGTGCTTGAAGGGTTCCGCGTTTTTTGTGCCCCGCCGAAGCAGGGCGTAAAGTTTCGTTCCAAAATCCAACAATTTTTACACAGACTTCGCCGTTCACCGTTCACGAAAAAGCGGGATTCGACGGAGCCTGTTGGAAGCATCCTCAGCACGCGACAATGGCTGTTTTCACCCAGGCGATGATCGGAACCTTTGCGCCAAACATTGGTTTCGCAAGGCAAGATCGCCGCGCATCCGCGGCGGTTCTTCGGCATTTCACGAAGGCGGAAAGAAAAGGAGAGATCGCGATGGCCAGGAAATATTCCACCGGCGCCTCGAAGAAAGTCGAGAAGACCATGCATGAGCGAAAGCGCGGAACGCTCAAGAGCGGCCGAAGCGGCAAGACCGTGAAGAGCCGCAAGCAGGCCATCGCCATTGGCCTCTCGGAAGCGCGCCGGGAAGGCAAGAAGGTGCCGAAGCGCAAATCGAGCAAATGAGCGCTCGACGGAATTGGCGTTCGCGCCGGCTTTGAAGGCTGGTTTCAGGCTGACGAAACGGCGTGGTGCCGCTTATTTCGCCTGCGAGACAGGCGTCGAGGCTTGCTCCTGGTCAAGCGCGTAGATGTCGTCGCGGAAATGCACGGCGCCATCGCTGCCTGCCCAACCATCGAGGTAGATCCAGACCACCGGCACATTGTGCTTGAGCTTGATGGACTTCTTCTCTTCCTCGCCCACGAGCTTCTTGATCGCGGCGACGTTCCACCCCTCATCTTCCAGCCCGGGCGTGTCCTCGAGGAGCCAGACCGCGAGATCATAGATGCCGTCGACGCGCACGCAGCCATGCGACAGGAAGCGATAGTCTCTCGCAAAAAAGCTCTTGGCCGGTGTGTCGTGCATGTAAACTGACTGTTGGTTCGGCATGTTTATCTTTAGTGTTCCAAGTGAATTCTTTCGGCCCGCATCCTGGCGGAACGTAAATTCTGTCGCCTCGTTGGAAGACCAGTCGATGCCCCGCGGGTTTACCTCGTGGCCTCGCGCGTCGAGCATTCTGATGTTCATGCGCGACAGATAGCGCGGGTCCTTCGCCATTTTCGGGATCACTTCGTTCTTGATGATCGAGACGGGCAAGGTCCAGGTTGGGTTAACGATGATGTCGCTGATCTTGGCTTGCACTTGCGGCGATTGATGATCCGTGCCGCCGACCACGGCGGCATAGCGATGCGCGACGCGCCCGCCTTCCACTTCCTCCACCGCGGCGGCCGGGATGTTCACGACGACGTAACGCTGGTCGAAGGGAAAGTTCTGGAGGATGGAAAGGCGATGTGCGCTCGCATCGAGCTCCTTGGCGCGCTCGCTTGCCGGAATGTTGAGCGCCGCGAGCGTCGTTTCATCGAGAATGCCAGTCTGGCGAAGCCCCATCCGCGCCTGATAATGCCTCAAGCCCGCCGTGAGCGCCTCGTCCCAAGGTGCTTGCGCGGCGGCATCGTTCATTTGCGGCAGATCCCCTTCGAGGGCGAGGCGGTGCCGCAGTGTCGCGAGATCTTGCGGCGCCCCCTGCCCGTGTTTCAAGGACTTCGAGAGCGTTGGCCAGCCACCCTGCTCCGCTATGGTGGCGTAGCGCAGCGCCGCGGCCGTCGTGCAGGTAGCGGCCTCTGCCGCCACGGTGGGTGCGGGATCATCCGAGATGGCGTTGCCGCCTTTGAGGTCCTCCACGCCACGGGGGGCCTTATGCGCGCCGTGCCGTGAAGCCATCTTCTTTACGGGCTTCGCCTCCGGCCGAACCGGCGAGGTAACCGCCGCCGGCTTTCCCGGAGGCATCGGCCGGTTGCAATCCATGGGCTTGGCCGAGACCGGGCCGGATTGAGATTGATCACTCGAGGGGTACGGCGCCGGGGTCGAGGCATTTTGACCCGCGGAAGTCGCCTGCGGCGCCGAGGAACCGGCTGTCGGCGCCTCGGCTCGCCCAAGGGCCGGAATGGTGATCAAGAGAAGGGAGGCAAGCGCCACCTGTGTCATAAGCTGCGCACCGCCCCGGCGAGCGTTCCGATCGAAGCTTGAAAGAATTTCCTTCGCCATGCGCGATCAAGCGCAATCGCGCCGTAAAGGTTCCGCGGCTCCGGTCTCGACACGCGGCACCCGGCGTGGCGTCGTTCGGCGGGTTAACGATTTCCAACCATGGCGCCTCGCATGTTTTCATGGAGGATCTCAGATCTCCCGAAGGAGCACGCAGGCATGGTCGTGTTGCGACATCCCTTTGGCTTGGGGACGAAGCCAAGCGTGCCACGCGGCACGGCGCCGTGGGCGTCTTGCCCGAATCGCCCTTGTCGACTTGGTTCTGTCGACTTGGCTCGCTTCGAGAAAGCGCGCGGCGCTCGGGGAGCCCAGGCGGGTTATCCACACTACACACGAGAAATTGATCGAATGCTGAAAATCCGGCCCATTAATCGAAATTTTGCATCAGATTACCAACTTATTCCAGTATGTGTCCCCATTTTTCCGGAAAAGAACAGGCGCGGCCGATCACGATTTTGCCAAGCCACTTTCGTTTAATTACAATCTATGCCAGTACAGGGTGAAAATAGATCGCTAATGGAGGATGAAGAAGTGGTAGACCATACGGGCACGGAAAAGGGCGGCTTGGTCGGCATGACCGCTGATGTGGTCGCGGCCTACGTGGCTCAAAATACGCTGCCGAGCGCCGAGCTCCCGGGTCTCATTCAGCAGATCCACGCCACGCTCCAGCAAGTCGCCAGCGGCACTCAGCAAATCGCTGATCAGCCATTGTCGCCTGCTGTACCGGTGAAGAAATCGGTGACGAAGGATTACATCATTTGCCTGGAAGACGGTAAAAGATTCAAGTCATTGAAGCGTCATCTTCGCAGCTCTTTCAACCTTAGTCCTGAGGAATACCGCAAGAAGTGGGGTTTACCTTACGATTATCCGATGGTCGCCCCCAATTATGCTCAGACCCGTTCTCAACTAGCCAAGAGCATGGGCCTCGGCAACCTCCGGCAAAAGGCCAAGCTGGCGGCCTCCTCGACGCGCGGCGCCCGGAAGGCGGCACCGAAGCGAGCGGCCAAGGCGGCCCGCCGCAAGCCATTGAGGAAGTCCCGCTGAACGGCGCCGCTTTCTGAGCCGCGGCGTGGCTCGGTGAGCCATCGCCGCGGCCTTCTTGGCCGTCGCGCCGAGCGCTGACGCGCCGGTTCCGCTGCGCGCGGCGCCGGTGACCACCCTGAGGCTTGGCGGCGGCTTTACGCCTGCCGAGCCCTCGGCTTGCCAAGCTCTCCTTGCCAAGCTCTCCTTGCTAAGCTCTCCTTGCTAAGCCCTCCAAGGCGCCGCTCGCGAAGCTCTCGCCTGGCCCCGCGCGCCGGCAAGGCGCGCGCCCGCCGATGATTTGGTCAAGCGGCGCCCGCCTTGCCCTCCTTTTCCCTCCCCCCGCTCTTTCCGATCTCAAGCTCACTGATTTTCGGCCTCGACGAAGGCGCTTGCGCCGGCGGATGATCGCGCTACTCTTAAGGCGCCTAATGCATTCGAAAGCCATGCGTCACGATCGATCTGACGCGGCGCGGGAATGGATCGGGTCGCGCCTGGGGAGAAGCGGGGGTGAGCGAGTATGCGCAAGAGCGCCGAAGCTGAATTTGCACGCAACCGGAGCGTTCGCTGGCGGGCGCACCGAGGCTGTTTCGTCGTGGGGGCGGCACCCTTGATCCCCTGTACCGCTTGCGTAATACGATGACGAGGAGCCGAGCTTCGAACGTGCCCGACAGCGCGCAACAACCTTTTCCTGCCGATGTGCCTTACCTCGTGCGCAAGGTTCTCGGGCCGACCACGCGTCTGCGCGCCGGATCGCTCACAACCGTCCTGCCGGACGGACGCAAGGTGCATCTCGACAGCGGCGCGCCGGGCCCGCAAGCCGAGCTCGTCATCAAGGATTACAATTTCGCACGGCGCCTCCTGGCGTCGGGAGAGCTCGGTTTCGGGGAAGCCTATCTGCAGGGAGAATGGGAGTCGCCAAGCCTCGAGACGCTCATCGAGCTCATGAGCGTCAACCGCAAGGTCATCGACGAGGTCATGCCGGGGCGCTTCACGCAGAGAATGCTCCAGCTTCTCGGCCATGCGCTCAATCGCAACACGCGTTCCGGCGCGCGGCAGAACATCCGCGCCCATTACGATCTCGGCAACGCCTTTTATGAGAGCTGGCTCGACCAGACGATGACCTATTCATCGGCCGTCTTCGCGCCGGGCGACAATGATCTCGCCGCCGCGCAGGCGCGCAAATATAGGCTGCTCGCCGAACGCGCGGGCGTGCGGCCGGGCGAGAATGTGCTCGAGATCGGTTGCGGCTGGGGCGGGTTCGCCGAATTCGCGGCGCGGGAGCTTGGCTGCAAGGTCACAGGCCTCACCATTTCCAAGGAGCAGTTCGACTTCGCGAGGGAGCGCATGCGCAAGGCGGGCCTTGCCGACCGCGTCACCATCGCGTTACGCGACTACCGCGACGAGCGCGGCATTTTCGACCGCATCGTCTCGATCGAGATGTTCGAGGCTGTGGGCGAAGGCTTCTGGCCGGGCTTCTTCCGCCAGATGCGCGAGCGGCTGCGGCCCGGCGGCACGGCAGGGCTGCAGGTCATCACCATCGCCGAATGGCTTTGGCCGAGCTACCGCCGCGAGGTCGATTTCATCCGCCGGTATATTTTCCCCGGCGGCATGCTCCCCACCGCCACCATCATGCGCAACCTCGGCGAGAAATACGGCGTGCCGATGCTGAACGAATGGGCCTTCCGCCAGGATTATGCGGCAACGCTTGCCCAATGGCGCGAACGTTTTCTCGCCGCCTGGCCGAAGCTCAAACCGCTCGGTTTCGACGAGCGCTTCCGCCGCATGTGGGAATATTACCTCTCCTATTGCGAGGGCGGCTTCCGCGGCGGCTCGATCGAAGTGCGCCAGATGGTCTTCGCGCGGCCCGAATAAGCTCTATCGCGGCGCGGCCCTTTCCGCTGCGCTCAGGCCCTCAACGCTTGCGCCGATCACCCACCATGGCCCGCGCGAGCAGCGGGAAATAAAGCGCATAGGGCAAGATGCGGGCGAATTTGGAAGCCCACACGAGCCGCCTCGGAAAGGCGATCTCGAAGCCGCCGCTCGTCATGCCGTCCGCGATGCGGCGCGCGGCCTCCTCGGCGCTCATCAGGAACGGCATCGGGAAGTCGTGATCCGCGGTCATCGGCGTCTCGACGAAACCGGGGTTGACCACTTGCATATTCACGCCTGCGCGTTCGCAGTCGAACCTCAGGCTCTCGCACAGATGAATGACGGCCGCTTTCGACGCGCCATAGGGTGTCGCCATCGGCATCCCGCGATAGCCGGCGAGCGAAGCCATCACGGCGATCTGTCCGCGCCTTCGTTCCCTCATGCGGGGCAAGAGGGCCGAAAGCCCGTTGAGGACGCCGAACAGGTTGACCTCGAATGCGGCCCGGAAAATTCCGATATCGATGTGGCCCGCCCGCCAATCCGCGCCGACGCCAGCGTTGAGGAAGGCGAGCGCGATCGGCCCATGGGCAAGCTCGATCGCGGCCACCGCGCGCTCGACCGCGGCCGCATCGGTCACATCGCAAGGATGGCCGATGATGCGCGCGCCTTGCCCCTTGGCCTCGCCGGCGAGCGCGTCGAGCGCATCCGCGGAGCGCGCGCTCGCCGCGACGGTGAAGCCGCGGCGCGCGAGCTCGCGCGACGTGGCGCGTCCGATGCCGGAGCTTGCTCCCGTCACCCAGGCGACCCCGTCGGCGGGTTTGGCTCGGTAGATCATGGCGATGCTTCAAGCCTTTCGTGGAAACGCCCACCATGCGCGCGGCGCCGGCATCCTCGCGTCGGCGATGACATGGCGTCGGCGCGAAGGCAACCGGCGCCAGAAAACGGCGCACGGCGGTTTTTCTCGCACATCTTCACGGCTCCTGCTATTTCGGCACGAGCGGCCGGCCCGCCGCGGCATCTGCCGGTCCGCACATTTGCCAGATAAGAGCTGAAGGGATGTGACCATGCCCACCGATCTGTTGTTTCGCGCCGATGCCTATGGCCGGGAGTGCTCGGCGACGATCGTCGCGGTGAACGAGCGCGGCGGCATCGTGCTCGACAGGACCGTGTTCTACGCGCAAGGCGGCGGGCAGCCGGGCGACAAGGGCGTGATCGAGGTCGCCGCGCAGCCGATCGTCATCGCCACCACGGTCTATGATCAGGCCGACAAGGGCGTCATCGTGCATGTGCCGGCGGAGGGGCAGGCGGCGCCCGCGTCGGGCTCGGCGGTTACGGCGAAGCTCGATTGGGAGACGCGTTTTGCGCGCATGCGCGTCCATACGGCACTGCATCTTCTCTCCTGCGTCCTCCCCTACCCCGTCACCGGAGGCGCGATCGGCGAAGGCGAAGGCCGGCTCGACTTCGACATCCCGGACGCCGGGCTCGACAAGGAGGAGCTCACGGCGAAGCTCCAGGCGCTGGTCGATCGGGACGCCAAGGTCGGGCAACGCTGGATCACGGACGAGGAGCTTGCCGCCAACCCAGGGCTCGTGAAGACCATGTCGGTGAAGCCGCCGATGGGCTCGGGAAAGGTGCGTCTCGTCGAGATCGAAGGCATCGATCTGCAACCATGCGGCGGCACGCATGTGGCGCGAACGAGCGAGATCGGCAAGGTGAGGGTCACCGCGATCGAGAAGAAGGGCAAGCAGAACCGGCGCGTGCGCATCGGCCTCGCTTGAAGCCGGGCGCCCGGCGCGGTCCCGGAAAGCAGCAATGGAAGCGGCACGATCGTCGGCGGCGGCGCTGGCGCTGAGCCTCTTGACCGCGCGTGCCGTGCGCGAGCGCGCCCATGAGATGCTGGCGCTCGGCGAGGCCGGCGCTCTTCCCCATTGGCGCGTCGATCGCACGAAGCTCGACCGGGTCGCGGCCTATGTGTTCGACACGATGCGCCGGAACTACCCGAGCCTCGAGATTCCCTTCCACGCCCGCTGGCGGCATTTCGCTGCGGGCGGCGTTGATCGCTGGGCGAAGGTTGCGGCGAGCACGCCTTGGCGGGATGGCGCAAGCCGCGCACGCGGGGCGCTCGATCTTGCGATCGTCAGCGTCCTCCTCGACGCCGGCGCGGGCCCCGATTGGCGCTACCGGGGCGAGGACGGTTCGCTCTTCTCACGCTCCGAAGGGCTCGCGGTCGCCTCTTTCGATATGTTCGCGAGGGGAGCCTTCTCGGCGGATCCGCAAGACAAGCTTCGGGCGGACGCCTCGCGGCTTATTGCCATCGAAGCCTCTGAGATCGCGAAGGGCTTCCAGGCCTCGGCGGAAAATCCGCTGGTCGGGCTCGAAGGGCGCGCCGCTCTTCTGCGTGCGCTCGGGCGCGAGGTTGCGGCAGCGCCGAAGATCTTCGCCACGCGCGACGCCGCGAGGCCGGGCGGCCTCTTTGATCATCTCGTCGGCACGAGCGCGGCGTCTTCCCGCGTCGGGGCGTCCTCCATCCTCGAGGCCGTGCTCGCCCATCTCGGGCCGATCTGGCCGTCGCGCTTGTCGCTTGCCGGCATCCCGCTCGGGGATTGCTGGCGCCATCCCGCGCTTCGGCGCGAGGACGCCACAAACGGCCTCGTGCCCTTCCACAAGCTCTCGCAATGGCTTTCCTATTCCCTGATCGAGCCGCTTCAGGAAGCGGGGATCACGGTCACCGAGATCGATGGGCTCACGGGCTTGCCCGAATATCGAAATGGTGGGCTTTTCATCGATTTGGAGGTGCTTTCCTTGAAGCGAAAAGAGGAGGCCGAGGCGCCTCATGAGGTGAGCTCCGCGCTCGTCGTCGAATGGCGCGCGCTCACCGTCGCGCTCCTCGACGAGACCGCACGCCTCATTCGTCGCTCGCTCGGGCTCGATGCGACGGCGCTGCCCTTGGCCAAGGTGCTCGAAGGCGGCACCTGGGCGGCCGGCCGGCGCATCGCCCGCGAGAAGCGCGCCGACGGCTCGCCGCCCTTGACGATCATCAGCGACGGCACGGTATTCTGACGAACATGCCGCAACGAGGAAACAACATGGAAGGCGTCATCGTCGTCGACCACCCGCTGGTCGGCCATAAGCTCACCTTGATGCGCGACAAGCGCCGCTCGACACAGGGGTTTCGCCAGCTTCTCAACGAGATCGGCATCCTGCTTTGCTACGAGGTGACACGCGACCTGCCGATCGAGATGATCGAGATCGAGACGCCGATGGAGACGATGCTGGCTCCCCAAATCGCCGGCAAGAAGCTCGTTTTCGCGCCGATCCTGCGCGCCGGCGTCGGATTCCTCGACGGCATGCTCGAACTCGTGCCCTCGGCCCGCGTCGCCCATATCGGCCTCTACCGCGACCCGGAGACGCTCACGGCCGTCGAATATTACTTCAAGGCACCGCAAGACATCGCCGACCGTCTGGTCATCATCATGGACCCGATGCTCGCCACCGGGAATTCGGCGAGCGCCGCCGCCGAGCGCATGAAGGAGCAAGGCGCGAAAGACATCCGTTTCGTCTGCCTCTTGGCCGCGCCGGAGGGCATCGCCAAGATGCGCGGCGACCATCCCGACATCCGCATCTGGACGGCGGCGATCGACACGAAGCTCAACGACCACGGCTATATCCTGCCGGGCCTCGGCGACGCGGGCGACCGCATGTTCGGCACGCGATAGCGCTACTGGAGAGGTTGGGTGGCAGCGCGTCTTCGTCCCACAGGGAGAGGTCGCACTCGTGACCCTCGGATCTAGTCCGAGAGGAGCGAGCCGGGCGAGGGAGGCTGGCGCCTTCCTTGCGGGGTGAGCGCTACCTCCCTCATCCGCTCCTCGCCTCCGGCTCGGAGTCGATCTCTCCAGGGGTCTAGCCTCGCTCCGCGCCACCGCCTCGCCTTCGCGCCGCCTTCGCGGCAAGAAAGCTATCCATCGCAAGCTTGGGTTCCGGCGATCGCCAGGCTTCGACGAAAGCCTCGATGCCGGCGTCGACGGCGGCGCTCGGCATGAGCTCTTCCCAATCAAGGATGAGCCGTTTTTGCAACGAGATCGCGCGAGGGCCGCAGGCCAAGAGCGCCTCGAGCCATTCCTCGACGGCCGCGTCCAATTCATCGTCCGGAACGACGCGCTCGACGAAGCCCCATGTGCGCGCCTCTTCGGCCATGTAGATCTCCCCGAGAAGGAGGATCTGGCGCGTGCGCCCCCAGCCGATGAGCATCGGCAAAAGGGCCGCCTCGACCACGGAGGGAATGCCGAGCCTCACCTCGGGCATGCCGAAGCGCGCACTTTCGGACGCGAGGCGTAAGTCACAGGCCGCGGCGATCTCCATGCCGGCGCCGAGCGCATATCCCTGAATGCGCGCGAGCACGGGTACGGGAAGGCGCCGCAAAGCCTCGCAGCATTCATGAATGCGGGTGATGAAGGCCCGCGCCGTGTCGGGGCCGAGCTTCGCCATCTCCTCGATATCGGCGCCGCCGATGAAGGCGCGCTCTCCCGCGCCGGTGAGCACGACGGCCCGAAGCCTCTCGTTCGTGGCAAGCCCCCTCAACGCCTCGACGAAGCGGCTCATCAAGCCTGAGTTGAGCGTGTTCAACTTCGCCTGATTGTCGATGGTGACCCGCGCGATGAGCCCGCCTTTGCGCTCCTCGAGCCGCACCTCCACGCTGCCGCCTTCTTCCCGCATCGCGTTCCTCGTCCGCGTCGACGCCTGTCGTGCTCAGCGCGCCGGCACGAGCATGATCCTCTGCGTGACCTCCGGCTCCACGCGCGCCGCGCTATAGAGCATCGGCACATATTCGCCTTTCGCCCACTCGGGAGCGAGGTCTCCGTAATGGGGCGAGCGCGGGTCGCCCGACTGGCCGGGCACGTTGATGCAAACGCTATTGTCCCATTCCCCGACATCCATGACGAGGCGCACCGACGCCCCATGCGTGATGCGGAAATCGCTCGGCCGGTAGCCCGTGTGCATCGGGGTCGAGCTGCTCCCGCCCGTCGGTAAAGGCCCGACATCCATGCGGGGCGCCGCAGGTGCGGCGAGGTTCGATAAGGCATGCTCGAAGAAGCCGTGATGCAGCGCACCCCAGCGCCAGCGCGCGGGAACGGGCCCGAGCCGCTCGCGGCATTCCGCGACGGCCTTCCCGAGCGTTTCGACAAGAAGCGCGTCGCGCTCGCGCCGCGGCTCGGCG
>DASZIL010000069.1:0-59690 GCA_035949255.1 Beijerinckiaceae bacterium
TGGGGTCGCCGGGCGTTCCCGCGCGTCCTTTCGGCGCGAGGCCCGAGAACTCGGCGCGCGCGGACCTTTCGAGCTTGATCGGCCAGGTCGAAGCCCATCTCGTGGAGCATCCCGAGGATGGCAAGGGCTTCGAACTGCTCGCTCCGATCTACATGCGGCTTGGCCGCTATGGCGATGCCGTGCGGGCACGCTCGGAGGCTTTGCGCCTCCTCGGCGAGACGCCCGATCGCCTCGCCGATCTCGCCGAAGCGCGCATCGCGATGGCGGACGGGGTGGTGACGCACGAAGCAGGCGAGGCGCTCGCCAAGGCGCTTTCGCTCGAGCCGAAGCATGCAAAAGCGCGCTTCCTCAACGCCGTCGGGCTCGAGCAGGACGGGCGGCGCGAGGATGCCGTCACCGCCTTGCGCGCGCTCATCGCCGATGCGCCTGCCGATGCACCTTGGCGCGCAGGCGTCGAGGCGCATCTCGCGGGGCTCATGCCGCCCGCCGAGGGCGAGGCCGCGGCCATCGCCGCGCTTGCGCCCGCGGCGCAAGGGGATGCGATCCGCTCCATGGTGGCGGGACTTGCCGCGCGCCTGCATGAGCAAGGCGGCTCGGCCGAGGAGTGGGGGCGGCTCGTGCGCTCATTGACGGTGCTCGGCGAGACCGACAAGGCGCGCGCCGCGCTCGCCGAAGCGCGCGCGGCCTTGCCGGACGAGGCCTCGCGCGCGCGGCTTCTCGAGGTGGCGCAAGCGGTGGGACTCGAGGGCACCGGCACTGCGAATGAAGCGGCCGCGCCATCCACCACGCAACAGGCGCCGCGGCCGTGAGTGTCGCGGTCGAGCTCGGCAAGCGCCGCCGCTTCTCGCGCCGGCGTCGGCGCTTCGCGCTGATCGCGGTCGCGCTCGCGATGCTCGGCCTCGCCGTCGGGCTTGCGCTCTACGCGCTTTCGGGAAGCATCGTCTTCTTCCATACGCCGAGCGAAGTCGTCGACGGTGTCGTCGCTCCGGGCGCCCGCGTGCGCATCGGCGGTCTCGTCAAGGAAGGAAGCGTGACGCGTTCGGGCGACCACATCGCTTTCGTCATCACCGATACCGCCAAGGAGGTGAAGGTTTCCTACCAAGGCATCGTCCCCGATCTCTTCCGCGAAGGGCAGGGCGTAGTGGCGGAAGGTGTGCTCCGCGCCGATCTTTCGCTCGATGCCGATAATGTGCTGGCGAAGCACGATGAGCGCTACATGCCGCGCGAAGCCGTCGAGGCCTTGAAGCGCCAGGGCCTGTGGCGAGGCGAGGGCGCTCCGGCGTCGAAATAGCTTGCAGGCTCGAAGCTCGTGTGCCCCAAACTCATGTTCCCCAAGAGAGGTCGCGAAAACGAGAGGTCGCGAAAGTGCAAAGTTTTTGCGGGCAAGATCATGCGAAAAGGAGGAAACCGAAGGTGGGCGCTGATTCCGTCCAAGCGCTCCTTCGTGTAGGTATCCGCTCATGATCGCCGAAATCGGCTTCTTCGCTCTCCTTCTCGCGCTCGCCATGGCGATCCTGCTCACGGCCTCGCCGCTCGCCTGGAGCGCGAACGAGGATCGCAAGATGATGGCGCTCACGCGCCCGCTCATGCTCGCCATGTCGAGCTTCGTCGTGATCGCCTTCGCGATGCTGACTGCCGCCTATGTGGTCTCGGACTTCTCGGTCGCCACGGTCGCGGAGAATTCGCATTCCACCATCCCCCTGATCTTCAAGGTGACGGGCGTCTGGGGCAATCACGAAGGCTCCATGCTGCTTTGGGCGCTGATCCTCGCGATCTTCGGCGCGCTGGTCGCGCTTTTCGGGGACGGTTTGCCGGCGCGCCTGCACGCGCGCGTGCTTTCTGTGCAAGGCCTGATCGCGGCGGCTTTCCTCGCCTTCATCGTGTTCACCTCGAACCCCTTTCTGAGGCTCGATCCCGCGCCCGCCGAGGGGCAAGACCTCAACCCCGTGCTGCAGGACATCGGGCTTGCGATCCACCCGCCGCTTCTCTACCTCGGCTACGTCGGCTTCTCGGTCGCCTTCGCCTTCGCGGTCGCGGCGCTGATCGAAAAAAGGATCGACGCGAGCTTTGCCCGTTTCGTGCGGCCTTGGACGCTCACCGCCTGGAGCTTCCTCACGGTCGGCATCGCGATGGGATCCTACTGGGCTTACTACGTGCTCGGCTGGGGCGGCTTCTGGTTCTGGGACCCCGTCGAGAACGCCTCGCTCATGCCTTGGCTCGCGGGCACCGCGCTCGTGCATTCGACCTTGGTGATGGAAAAGCGCGACGCGCTCAAGGTGTGGACTGTGCTACTCGCCATTCTCACCTTCTCCTTGTCGCTGCTCGGCACTTTCCTCGTGCGGTCGGGGGTCCTGACCTCGGTGCATGCCTTCGCCTCGGATCCCACGCGGGGCATCTTCATTCTCGCCATCTTGACGTTCTTCATCGGTGGCGCGCTGACGCTCTTCGCCTTGCGGGCGGGCGAGCTCAAGCCAGGCGGCTTGTTCGCGCCCATCTCGCGCGAGGGCGCGTTGGTGCTGAACAATTTGCTTCTCGCCTCGGCGGCCGCGGCCGTGCTCATCGGCACGCTCTATCCGTTGGCGCTCGAAGCCTTGACCTCTGACAAGATTTCGGTCGGCCCGCCCTATTTCAACGCGACCGTGCTGCCGCTTCTCGCCCCGCTCTTGCTGGCGCTTCCCTTCGGCCAATCGCTTGCCTGGAAGAGAGGCGATCTTCTGGGCGCCGCGCAACGCTTGCTCACGGCGCTCGGCCTTGCCCTCCTCGTCGCCGTCGCCTTCCGCATTGCGCATGGGGGCGGGCCGGTGCTCGCTCCCCTCGGCGCGGGGCTCGGCGCCTTCCTGATCCTCGGCTCGATCACCGAGATCGCGACGCGCTCTTTTCCGGCGGGCGCCGCGTCGAGCCTTGCGTCGGCAAGGCTTGCGCTCAAGCGCGCGGCAGGCTTGCCGCGCCAGGCCTATGGATCGGCGCTGGCGCATGCGGGCCTTGGCATCACCGTCATCGGCATCGCGGCAACGGCCTGGCATGCCGAGACGATCACCATGATGCGTGTCGGCGAGGCGCGCGATGTCGGCGGGTATACGTTGACGCTCACGGGCCTCGCGCCCCGCCAAGGCCCAAACTATCGCGAGACCGCGGCGAATTTCACGATCGCCGAGGCCGGCCTGCCCTTGGGCGAGGTGGTTTCGACGAAGCGCATCTACACGGTGCGCGGCACGCCGACCACGCAAGTCGGCTTGATGACGACGGGCTTTGGCCAGGTCTATGCCTCGCTCGGCGACAGCGAGCCCGACGGTCGCGTCGGCGTGCGGCTTTATTGGAAACCGCTCGTGCTCTTCATTTGGCTCGGCGCGGTCGTGATGGCGCTCGGCGGCGCCTTGTCACTCTCCGATCGGCGCTTGCGGCTCGGCGTCGCGGCGCGGACGAGGATCGTTGCCGTGACGCCGTCGGCAGCACCGGCCGAGTAGCCGGTCGGGTCGGATGCAAGCTTTGACGTGTATCTCACCTTTCACTCCTCGCGATCTCGCGAGGCGCGCGCTTGTGCTCATTTTCCTTTTGGCGGCCGCGATGCCGGGACTGCTTTTCGCTCCCCGACCGGCGCTTGCCGTGGAAGCCAATGAGATGCTCGCCGACCCCGCGCTCGAGGCGCGTGCGCGAGACCTGTCGGCGCAATTTCGCTGCCTCGTCTGCCAGAACGAATCGATCGATGAATCGAATGCGGAGCTCGCGCATGATCTCCGGGTTCTCATTCGCGAGCAGATCAGGGCCGGCCGGTCGGACGCCGAGATCCGTGGGTTCCTGACCGCCCGCTACGGCCAGTTCGTGCTGCTGAAGCCGAGCTTCGGCAAGGAGACATATCTCCTCTGGCTCGGCCCCTTCCTGGTGCTGGCCGCGGGCGCCCTGATCATCGCGCTCGCGAGAAGGCGTCGCGGCTCGATCGCGCTCGAGGCGCCGCTCAACGAGGCGGAAAGAGCCCGGCTCGAAGATCTCCACGTCGAGTAGATCGCGAGCCCCTTCGGGCGGCAAAGGCGCGGCTTTGGACGCGTTCCGAACGTCGGGGGAAACCTAGCTGGAGCCGGCTGCGCATCCTTTGCACCGGCCGCGAACGGCAAGCGGTTCTTGGCGCGAAGCCAAGCTGTCGAAACGTTGTTTTCGCCAATTACAAAGATTTCATCGATCGGACAGGGGCGCGCAAGTGGGTCAGCACCATATGCTGGACGCAACGGACCCGTTGGGTACCGGGGTCGAAATCCAACGGTACCCAAGGTCAAAAGGAGTTCGAAATCATGGATACGCATAGCACCGTTCCAGTCGCTTCACGTCGACGGCGGCTGACGCTCGTCTCGGGGGTCGCTGCCGTGGCGTTGATGGCTTTCGCGGGCTTCGAGTCCGGCATTGCCGTGCCGAGCCTGCCTGCCCACGCGGAAACGACGCAAGCGCCCCTTCAGGGGTCCGCGATCGGCTCCCCCGCGGCACTCGCCCCGGTTTCCTTCGCTGACCTTGTGCAGAAGGTGAAGCCGGCCGTCATTTCCGTCAAAGTAAAGATCGTCGAGCAGGACGCCCAGCCGATGGCATTCGGAGGCAAGGGCGGCAGCAACGATGAATTGCCCTTCCCGAACCTTCCGCCCAACCATCCGCTCAACCGCCTGTTCGGGCCTTTTGGCCAGAACGGACTTCCCGGCGGCCAGGCGCCCAAGCGCTTCGGTGAGGCGTTGGGTTCAGGCTTCTTCATCTCCGCCGACGGATACGCCGTCACGAATAACCACGTCGTTGACAAGGCCAAGACCGTCAGCATCACCACGGATGATGGAAAGACCTATACGGCCAAGGTGATCGGCACGGACCCGAAGACGGACGTGGCGCTCATCAAGGTTGACGGCCGCACCGACTTTCCCTTCGTCAAGCTCGCGACGACATCGCCGCGCATCGGCGATTGGGTGCTCGCGGTCGGCAATCCCTTTGGTCTCGGCGGCACGGTGACGGCCGGCATCGTCTCAGCTCGCGGCCGCGATATCGGCGCTGGCCCCTACGATGACTTCCTGCAGATCGACGCCCCGGTGAACCGCGGCAACTCCGGCGGACCCACCTTCGATCTCTCGGGGAATGTGGTCGGCGTGAACACCGCGATCTACTCGCCGTCCGGCGGCAGCGTCGGCATCGCTTTCGCCATTCCTTCACAGACCGTGGAATCGGTCGTCGAGCAGTTGAAGGAGACGGGCTCGGTGACGCGCGGCTACATCGGCGTCCAGATCCAGCCGGTGACAGGAGACCTCGCCGATGGTCTCGGGTTGAAGGAGGCCAAGGGCGCGCTTGTCGCGAGCCTCGCCAAGGATGGGCCGGCCAGCAAGGCAGGCTTGAAATCCGGCGACGTCATCTTGTCGGTCAATGGTCAGAACGTCGCCGACGCGCGTGAATTGTCGCGCGACATCGCGGCCTTGAAGCCCGGCGAGAAGGCGACGCTCTCGGTCTGGCGCGACGGCAACTCGAAGACCATGGAGATCGGGATCGCCAAATACCCGAATGAGAACGTGGCAACCGCCTCCTCGAGCGATGAATCGATGAGCGCGGGCTCGAAGCTCGGCTTGACGCTCGCCCCGGCAAGCGAGGTCGGGAAGGGTTCGGGTGTCGCAATCACGCAGGTCGATCCCGACAGCCCCGCTGCCGAGAAGGGCTTGCAGCCCGGCGACGTGATCACGAATGCCGCCGGCAAGACGGTCTCGACGCCTGAAGAGGTGAAGAAGGCGGTCGCGGACGCGAAGCGCGAAGGCCGCAAGGCTGTGCTGTTGCAGGTCGAGCGCGACGGCAACAGCCATTACGTCGCCGTGCCCTTCACCGGCTGAAGGCGTCTCGAATTCGGACCCCGGCCGGTGCATCCCGTCGCCCCCGCGACGGCTGGGTCGTCCGAACGCGCGGCGGGCTGGGTCTCCCAGCCCGCCGTTGCTTTTTCAAAAAGCGGTCAGATCCCGCGAGCGGCGGGCTTGCAAGTCTTGTGAATTGAAAAAACGGCCTTATTTTGCGTCCAGCCATGAAAATTCTCGTCGTCGAAGACGATCGCGACGCCGCGGCTTATGTCCAGAAAGCCTTGCGGGAGGAGGGGCATGTCGTTGATCAGGCTTTCGACGGGCTCGATGGCTACGCGCTCGCGCGCGAAGGCAATTACGATGTGCTGATCGTCGATCGCATGTTGCCCAAGCTCGACGGCTTGTCGCTCGTGCGCTCGCTGCGCGAGCAGGAGGTCCATACGCCGGTGCTCTTCCTTTCGGCCCTCGGCCAGGTCGATGACCGCGTGAAGGGCCTGAGAGCCGGCGGCGACGACTATCTCACCAAGCCTTACGCTTTCTCCGAGCTCCTCGCCCGTGCCGAGGTGCTGGCGCGACGCCGCAGCAGCGGCCCGGCACGCGAGGAGACGGTCTATCAGGTCGGCGATCTCGAGCTCGACCGCCTGTCGCGGCGCGTCACCAGGGCCGGCCAGACGCTGGATCTGCAGCCGCGCGAGTTCCGCCTGCTCGAATATATGATGCGTCATGCCGGCCAGGTGGTGACGCGCACCATGCTTCTCGAAAATGTGTGGGACTATCATTTCGATCCGCAGACCAATGTCATCGACGTGCATGTGTCGCGGCTGCGGGGCAAGATCGACAAGGGCTTCGATCGCCCTTTGCTCCAGACGGTGCGCGGAGCCGGGTATGTGATCCGTGACGGCGCTCGGTAAGCTCGTCCGCACCACGGCCTTCCGGCTGACACTTGCCTACGCTCTCGTCTTCGCGGTCATCTCGGCGGGCGTGCTCGGCTATGTGGCGTGGAACGGGCGCCACCTCGTCGAGCAAGGCATGCGCGAAACCGTCGACGCGGAGGTCAACGGCCTCATCGACCAGTTCCGCGCCGGCGGCATCCGACGCCTCGTCGCCACCGTCGAGCAGCGTACGCGCCGGCCGGGCTCCTCCCTCTATCTCGTCACGACTTTCGTCGGCGAGGCGCTCGCGGGCAATGTGGCCCGCCTGCCGACGAGCGTGCTCACTTCCGCTGGCGAGGATCCCGACACGCCCTACGAGCGGCTCGACGACCCTGAGGACGTGACGCATCACGCCTATGTGCGCGTCTTCCTGCTGCCTGGCGGATTCCGTCTCGTGGTCGGGCGCGACCTCGGCGAGCTCAACAGCCTCGGCGAAGCGGTGAAGCGCGCCTTCCTGTTGGCGCTCGCCATGCTCACGGCCTTCGGCCTCGTTGGGGGTTTCTTCGTGGCGCGCCGGGTGCTGGCGCGCATCGATTCGATGACGGAGAGCGCCAACGCCATCATGGCGGGCGAGCTCACGACTCGGTTGCCGCTGCAAGGCTCGAATGACGAGCTCGACCGGCTCGCCGCTTCGCTCAACGCCATGCTCGACCGCATCGGCGATCTCTTGTCCGGCCTCAAAGAGGTTTCCGACAACATCGCCCATGATCTCAAGACCCCCCTGACGCGCTTGCGCAACGGCGCGGAGGAAGCGCTGCGTGTGGCGAAGGACCCGCAGCAATATCGCCAGGCGCTCGAGCGCACGATCGAGGAGAGCGACAAGCTGATCAGCGTCTTCAACGCTCTTTTGATGATCGCGCGGGCGGAAGGCGGGCGCGTGGCCGAGAACATGGCCCAGTTCGACGCGGCCGAGATCGCGCGTTCCGTCGTCGAGCTTTACGAGCCCCTCGCCGAGGAAGCCGGCGTTTCCCTGTCGGTCGAGGCGCCCGGGAGCCTGAAGGCGCATGGCAATCGCGAGCTCGCCGGTCAGGCGCTCGCCAATCTCGTGGATAATGCCTTGAAATACGCAAGGAGCGCGGAACCCTCGCCGTCGGGCGCCGTGGCCGCGGTCCAGGTCTCGGCGCGCGCCAATGGCGACGGCACCACCGAGGTCTCGGTCGCGGACCACGGGCCGGGCATACCGGAGGCGGATCGCGAGCGCGTGCTCGAGCGCTTCGTGCGCCTCGAAGGCAGCAGGACGCGGCCGGGCTTCGGTCTTGGCTTGAGCCTCGCCAATGCGGTCATGCGCCTGCATGGAGGTTCGTTGAAGCTCGAGGACAACCATCCGGGTTTGCGCGCCACCTTGTCCTTTCCGCCACCTTTCGCGGGCGCGGCGACGTGAAGAATGCGGGCAGCGGCACGCCGCGCGACACGAAGCCCTCGCCTCAGGCGCTGATCGCGCGCATCGTGGCGGCTCCGCGGCCACGGCCTGGCCGACGCAAGGACGTGGCCGGGCAATTCGTCGACGCCGTCGAGGACGATCGTTTGCGTGCGCGGCTCGCGAGCCTGTTGAAGCCGACGCCGAAGGCCCTGCGGCTCATCACCGCGATCCTCGATTATTCACCCTTCCTCTCGCGCATCGCGGCCACGCATCCAGATTGGCTTCTCGAGGTGATCGCCGAGCCGCCGGAGCGTCACCTCCAGAAATTGATCGAGGACATGACACGCGCCGCCGCACGCGCCGCGGATGACGCGGCGATCATGCCGGCGCTGCGCCATGCGCGTCAGCGCACAGCGCTTCTCGTCGCCCTTGCCGATCTCGGCGGCATCTGGGGGCTCGATGAGGTGACCGAAGCCCTGACGCGTTTCGCGGATGCCGCGGTCGGGCTTGCCACCGAGCATGTGCTGCGCGACGCCCATGGTGCCGGCCGCCTTGTTCTGCCGGATCCGAGTCAGCCCGGGAAGGACTCGCGCTTCGTCCTGATCGCCATGGGCAAGCACGGCGCGCGAGAGCTGAATTATTCGAGCGACATCGATCTCATCGCGCTGCACGATCCCGCAAGCGCAAGCGTGGCCGAGGGCACCGAGCCCGATGCCCTCTTCGCACGGCTCACGCAACGGGTGGTGCGCCTGCTGCAATCACGCACGGATGACGATTACGTGCTGCGCGTGGATCTGAGGCTGCGTCCGGACCCTTCCTCGACGCCGCCTTCGGTGCCGCTCTCCGCTGCTTACCAATATTACGAAACGGTCGGGCAAAACTGGGAGCGCGCGGCTTTCATCAAGGCCCGTGCGGTCGCGGGCGATCTGGAGATGGGCCAGCGTTTCCTTAGCGAGCTCGCCCCTTTCGTCTGGCGCCGGCATCTCGATTTTCAGGCCATCGCGGCGCTGCGTGGCCTTTGGCGCGATGTGCGAACCGTGCATGGCGATGACGAGGCGATCAGCGGGCGCAACGTCAAGCTCGGTCCTGGCGGCATTCGCGAATGCGAGCTCGCGACGCAAGCGCTGCAGCTCGTCTTCGGCGGCCGCGACGCGCGGCTTCGCGGCGCGCGCACGCTGCCCATGCTCAAGGCGCTCGCGGACGCGGGGCACCTTCCTAAGGAAGCGCGCAAGAAGCTTTCGGAAGCCTATCTCTTCTTGCGCATGATCGAGCACCGGCTGCAGATGCGCAATGACGAGCAGACGCAAATCCTGCCGCGAGAGGGCGCCGATCTCGAGGATTTCGCGCGCTGGTCGGGATTTGCGAGCGCCTCGGCGTTCGAAAAGGAGTTCGCGGCGCGCACCTCGCAAGTGCGGCTCGAGGCGCAAAGAGCCTTCGGCGGGCGCGAGGATGCGACGCCTTCCGCCGGCGCGAGCTTCACCACGAAGGAGCTTGCCACGAAAGGGTTTCGGCGGCCGGCCGAAGCGTCGCGCCTGATCGCCGTTTGGATCGCGCCCCCCGAGCGCGCCACGGCGCGCAGCCTCAAGGTGCGCGATGCCCTGGCGGCGCTGCTCGGTGACCTGATCGAGGCCTTCGCCGCCACCGACGATCCGGACGCCGCCATGGCCGCCTTCGACCACAGTTTCGACCGCATGGCGGCGCCGGCCGAGCTCTTCTCGATCCTCGCCGAAAGCGAGAGGCTGCGGCGCCTCTTCGCCGCGATGCTCGGCTCCGCGCCTCGTCTCGCGGAGGCGATCGTGCAAAGGCCCCATCTCCTCGACGTCTTCATCGATGTGCGCGCGCTCTCGGAAACGCAAGCGCCTCGGCGCGTCGCGAGCCGGATCGCGGCGCGCCTTGCGGCCGGAACTTCGCATGAGGACGCGCTCGACCTCTTGCGCGACGCGGGACGCGAGGAATGGTTCATGGCCGGCGCGCGCTTCCTCGGCGGCGGCTCCGACGCTGCTCGTCTCGGCGTGGCTTACACGGCGGTGGCCGAAGCCTCGCTGCAAGTCGCGCTCGACATTACGCAAGAGGGCTTCGCGGCCGAGCACGGCACGGTCAAAGGCTCGCGCCTCGCGGCCATGGCATTGGGGAGGCTCGGCGCGGGCGAGATGACCGCGACATCCGATCTCGACCTCATCATCGTCTATGATCTGCCAGAGGTGGGAGCGGCCTCCGACGGGCGCCGCCCGCTCGACCCGGTTCTCTATTTCTCGCGCCTCACACATCGCCTCATCACGGCGATCTCCGCGCCCACTTCGCACGGACGGCTTTACGACATCGACATGCGGCTTCGCCCGTCAGGCGGCAAAGGGCCCGTGGCGTTGCCGCTCTCCGCTTTCGTGAACTATCACCAAAAGGAAGCTGAGACCTGGGAGCATCTCGCGCTCACCCGCGCGCGACCGGTGGCGGGGGATGCCGATCTGTGCCGCCTCGTCGCGACGGCGATCCGGCGCATCCTTTCGCGCAAGCGAGATCCGGCACGTCTTGCCGCCGATGTCGGGGAGATGCGCCGGCTGCTCGCTTCCGAGAAGGGAGAGGATGACGCCGCCGATTTGAAGAACATGCGCGGCGGCCTCGTTGACATCGATTTTTGCGCGCAGTTTCTCATTCTTGCCCATGCGGCACGCCACCCGACGCTGCTTGCTCCCTCGATCGAGGCGAGCCTCACGCAAGCGGCCGCGCAAGGCTTGCTCGCGCAGGGCCAGGCGCGCACGCTCGTGAGCGCACGCGCCCTCTTCAGCGAGCTCTTGCAACGGGAGCGCCTTCGTTCGACCGAGGCCTCGCCGATCAACTGGAACGATGGCTCGATCCTGCGCAACATGGCGCGCGAGCTCGGCGTCGCGTCTGGGGCGGCCTTGACGCGCAAGGTCGAAGCGCTGCGCGCCGAGGTGAAGGAGATTTACGAACGCGTGGTGCGGGCGGGGTGATCAGCGCCCCTCGGCCGCGACTTAGCCTATGGTCTAAGCAGCCTCTGCCTTGAGAGTGTGTTGCGCGGCGATGATCGGCTGGCGCGGCAGGCTCAGCACGGCCACTGAGCCTGAGCCCACCCGCGACCTGACACGCAATCGCCCGCCATGCAGCTCCACGAGCGAACGGGCGATTGCAAAACCGAGGCTCGCGCCTTGGCTCGCCCTGGTCACATCGGCACCGGCGCACCGAGACGAATCTCCCGAAGCGGCGAGTCTCGGTTGAAGGCTGCCGGCGCCCGTGTCGACGACATGGATGCCTATATGGTGCGGATAAAGCTTCGCAATGATCTTGACCGTACCGCCTTCGCCCGTGTGGTCGATGGCGTTGCGTGCAAGATGCGCCAGCACCTTGACCAGCGCGCGCCCGTCGGCCTCGACGCATGGTGCGGCTGGCGCCTCGATCACGAGGGTTTGCCTCTTGGCTTCGGCGGCAGGGGCTACGCTCGCCGCGGCTTCCCCGAGAATATCCTTGAGGAGCGCCGGTTGCCGCTTGATGCGCCGCCGACCGGACTCGAGGCGCGCCATCTCCAGGATGTCGGAGACCACTCTCAGGAGATATTCGCCGCTTCGGCGGATGTCGCTCACATACTCCCCATATTTCTCGCTGCCGAGCGCACCGAAGAGCCCTGTCTCCATGATCTCGGAAAAGCCGATGATGGCGTTGAGCGGCGTGCGCAGCTCGTGGCTCATATTGGCGAGGAATTCGGCCTTGGCGCGGTTGGCGCTCTCCACGCGCTTTCGCTGGGCGAGGTAATGCTCGACGAGGGCAGCGAGCTCACAGGATTGCCGCTCGACCGCGGCTCTTGACCGTTCAAGATCGGAAAGCGTCGCGACGAGCCGCTGTTCCTTCTCGAGGAGCTCCTGCTCATTTCGCCAAGTGTCCATGAGCGCGGCTTGCATTCTCACGCGGATTTGCCGGCCTTCATGCTTGGCAAGACGCGCCGAGCGGCGCTGCCACAGGAAGGCGGCGGCGAGCAACAGGATGATGCATGCGCCGATCGCGGCGATGCGGGCGAGCTGCTGTGCATGCGCGTGCCAGAGCGTGAGCATGCGCGAGGTCGGCGCGACGATGGCGACTTGGCCCAGGGGCGCGGCGAGGTCGCGGACCGCGACGATGGAATCGACGCCATCGGGCGTGACGAAGCGGGCGGCGCCCGTGCGGTTCGTCTCGGCTACATGCTCGCGCCCGATAAGATCCGCGATGGACTTGATTTCGCGTTGGAGGCCGAGGCTGGCGACGACCTGTCCCGAGCGATCGGTGACTCCGACGAGCATTTCGTTCGGCGATGAGTGGAACGGCAGGGCGGTCGCCAAGAGCCCTTGAACGTTGAGCCTCTGTGCGTTCGCGATCGCCGGTTCATTCAAGGGGCTTGCGTCGCCCGAAGGCTTCGACAGGATCGGGGGGGAGCCGCCCGAGAGATCGTCGAGCCGTTGGGCGATCAGCGCGGCCGTCGCATCGGTTTGCTCGAGCGCCTGGCCGATGTGAAGCTCGCGCGCGGCATAAAGATCGAGGAGCGTTTCGGCGATCACCAAGGCGAAGGCGAGGAGCGCGAGAAGTGTGAGCGCCACCCGCGTGAGGATGCGGGCCTGCCGAGAGACAGGTAGCTTTCTCGTGCTCACCGCTCGCCCCGAAACAGCCGCGTGCAAGGGCGGCACGGCCGCGTCCATGCGCGCCATGCTCTGGCCTCCGTCGAAGTCTTGAGTGGATTCTTCGGTGGTGAAGTTCTACGCCGCCAACCCCCGAATCACCTTCATTCGAATCTTCCGGTGACTCCTTGTCCAGCCCTAATATCGGCGGAGTTGCATTTTTTTGGACAAAAAAAGAACGAATTCGCGCAAGGCGAGTCTTGCGAGGATTTGCAACGTCCGGGCGGGGTGAGCTGGCCTCAGCGTTGCGATGCGCGGGCCTTGCGTCCGTGCCGCCCAGCGCTTGAGACTAGGCAGCGGGCGTGGCCGTCGCTTGCGCGATCAGGCGAGAGAGCGCGTGACGATGTCGGCGACATCTGGTGAAAGCTTCGGCTTTTGGGCAAGCCTCCGCAAGGCGGTCTCGGCCCTCGCGCGTCGGCCGGGCTCCATGCTTCGCCAGTTTCGGAAGGAGGTGAGAAGCCGCGCCGCGACGGCGGGGTTCGAGCCGTCCAAATTCGCGACCACCTCGGTGATGAAATCATAGCCCCCGCCATCGGCCCGGTTGAAAACCGATTGATTGCCGGCGGCAAAGCTCATGATCAGCGCGTACACCCGGTTTGGATTGGCGAAGGAAAACGCGCGATGCGTCGTGAGGCTCCTCACCCTTTCGAGTGTCGCCGCCTCTGGAATGCGCGCCTGCAAAGCAAGCCACTTGTCGAGAATGAGCGGCTCCTCGGCATGCGTACGCTCGAATTCAGCAAGCGCTTGTTCGCGCATCTCGCCAGGCGCTCGCATGAGCGCGCCGAGCGCCGCGAGCTTGTCGTTCATATTGGCCGCCGCCTTGAATTGAGCTTGTGCCAGCGGGCCGTTGCGCTCCGGATCGGCGATCACCAAAAGCGCGAGCGCGCCGTTGCGCAATTGGCGCCGCGCCGCGCTTTTGGCGTCGGGCGAATAGGGACCGGTCTCGGCAAGCCGTTCATAGGCGGCGCGCAACGAAGCCTCGAGCGCTTCCGCCATGGCGCGCAAAAGCGCATCGCGCGTCTCGAGAATCGCGTCAGGATCGACATTCTTGCCGAGTTCG
Organism: Beijerinckiaceae bacterium; assembly: GCA_035949255.1. Lineage (GTDB taxonomy): Bacteria > Pseudomonadota > Alphaproteobacteria > Rhizobiales > Beijerinckiaceae > GAS188. The sequence goes on from DASZIL010000069.1 coordinate 13,809, forward strand.
CGGGCGATATCCTGCTCGGCGGGGATCGAGAGGGCCTCGGCCGCGAAGGCGTGGTCGGGCTCCTCGGCCAACAGCGGCTCGAGCGCCGTGAAGAAGCGCGGATCGAAGGGCATGCGTTCGGCTCGCTCGGGATCCTGCAGTGCCGCGAGCATCATTCGCGAGGCGAAGCTCTGGATCGCCTGCCAGCGGTTGAAGCGATCGGAGTCATGGCCGGCGAGCAGCAAGAGCTCCTCGACGCTTCGCGGGAACTCGAGCCGCACCGGCGCCGAGAAGCCTCTGAGCAGCGAGGCGACCGGCCTTTTCGCAAGGCCGTTGAAGGTGATTTCACCCTTGGCCTCGCGCAGGACGAAGACGCCGTCTGAACGCCAATCGGGATGGTCGCAATCGAGCTTCAGCTCCTCGCCCTCGAGGGACAAGAGGCCGATCGCGATCGGGATCTCGACTGGCGCTTTCTCCGGTTGACCGGGCGTGGGCGGCGTCGTCTGCGTGAAAGTGAAGGTCGATAGGCGCGAGGCGTGATCATGGCGCTGGCTCACCTCGACAACGGGAGTGCCGGCCTGCTCGTACCAGCGCATGAAGCGGGAGAAATCGCGACCGGTCACATCGGCAAAACAGGCGACGAAATCCTCGACCGTCGCGGCCGTGCCGTCGCAGCGCTCGAAATAGAGATCCATGCCGCGGTGAAAGGCATCCGCGCCGATGATCTCCTTCAGCATGCGGATGACTTCCGCGCCCTTCTCGTAAACGGTCGCCGTGTAGAAGTTGTTGATCTCGTGATAGAGGCGCGGCCGCACCGGATGGGCGAGCGGGCCTGAATCCTCGGCGAACTGGACGAGGCGAAGCGTGCGCACATCCGCGATCCGCTTCACCGTGCGCGAGCGCATGTCGGATGTGAATTCGTGATCGCGGAAGACGGTCAGCCCCTCCTTCAGCGACAATTGGAACCAGTCCCGGCAAGTGATCCGGTCGCCCGTCCAGTTGTGGAAATATTCATGCGCGATGATCGCCTCGATATGAGCGTAGTCGGCATCGGTGGCAGTCTCGGTGCTCGCGAGCACATATTTGTCGTTGAAGACGTTGAGGCCCTTGTTCTCCATCGCGCCCATGTTGAAATCCGACACGGCCACGATGTTGAAGACGTCGAGATCATACTCGCGCCCGAACGCCTCCTCGTCCCAACGCATTGAGCGCTCGAGCGCCCCGAGCGCGTAGGTGGCGCGCTTCTCCTTGCCCGGCTCGACATAGATCCCGAGCTCGACCTTGCGGCCCGAGCGCGTTTCGAAAAGGCCGGGCACGCAAGCGAGCCGCCCGCCGACGAGCGCGAAAAGATAGGAAGGCTTCGGCCAAGGATCATGCCAGACCGCGAAATGACGCGTGCTCCCCTCGACCTTGCCCTCGAGCGTCCTGTTGCCGTTCGCAAGCAGCACCGGAGCTTCATCGCGCTCGGCCTCGATCCGCGTCGTGTAGACGGCGAGCACGTCCGGGCGATCCTGAAAATAGGTGATGCGCCGAAACCCCTGAGCTTCGCATTGCGTGCAATAAGTGCCACCGGAGCGGTAAAGACCGAAGAGCTTGGTGTTCGATGTCGGATCGAGCTTCGTCTCGATATCGAGGACGAAGCGGCGCGTGGGCGGTGCCGCAAGCGTGAGCGAAGTCTCGCTCAGCACATATTCGTGAGCCCCGAGCGAGCGCCCATCGACAGCAATGGAGACGAGCGTCAACTCGTCGGCGTCGAGGACGAGGGGGGCGCCCTCGACCCCACGCGGGTTCGGCCGATAGGCCGTGCGGGCGCGCACAAGCGTCGCGCGCGGATCGAGGGCGAAGTCGAGGTCGACCGTCTCGACCAGATAATCCGGGACGCGATAGTCCTCGAGGCGGATGGGAAGCGAGGTTTCGGGGCGCATCCTGGTCTCTCATGGTGTTGAAGGGCCGGCCCGATGAAGCGCCGGAATTTGTCGGAAAAAGGCCCGATCAAGCCTATGGGGTGGAAAGCATTATTGCCAATGGATGGGATGATCGATCAGCATCACGACACCGAGCGGGAAGCGCTCGCCCCATGTTCCGCTCCGGCGGGCTCGGCATGGCCGACGAGGCGAGCGATGCCGGTCATCTCATGCTTCACCTTCTGCTCGATCTCGTCGACGGCCGCGTGAATGGCGGCGACATCCGTGTCCGGAGGCCCGAGGCAATGGAAATGCACCACGAGGCCTGCCGGCGTCTGGCGAACGCGCACGTTGTGGATCGTGCCGATCTTGCCGGTTTGCGCCGCGGCGCGCGAGAGGCTCTCGGCGATGCGCCTCGAGATGGAAGCATCGGCCGGCGTGCCGGCTAGCTCGCGAATTTCGAGAGGTTCGATATGGCTCTCGACCTCGGTCGCGGGACCGAACTCTCCACGCACCGCGGCCTCGAGGCGCGAGGCGCGCCCATGCGCCTCCCTGAGCTTGAGCCTGCCGTCGAGCTCGATGTCGAAGCCGATCGCAAGCCGATCGTCGAGCGACTGCACCGTGACGTGATGCACGAGAAGGCGTTCGCGCGCCGCGATCAGCATGACGCGTTCGAGCACGCTTTCATTGTCGGGCGCCACGGGCCGGGTCGAGACCGTGAAGTCGGCCCGCTTCAGCTCCGCCGCGAGCGCGCGGGTGAGCGACGCCTTGAGTTCGCTCACGCGATCGAGAGGCAGGCTGCGCGCCACCGCGACGCTCACATCTCCCATGAGGAGGCCGCCGGCGGGCCGGACCCGCACATTGTCGATGCCGAGCACGCCCGGCATCCGCCAAGCGATCGCACGCACGCGCTCGGCGACCCCCTCGGGCGCCGCGTCGAGCAGCACCCCGATGACGCGCCGCGCGAGCCGCAATGCCGCGACGCCGATGAGTACGGCGACGACGAGCGTCGCCTTGGCATCCGCATTGGCATAGCCCGCCTTCGCGGCCAAAAGCCCGATGAGAATGGCGAGTGAGCTTGCGAGATCCGAGGAGAAGTGCAGGGCGTCGGCCGCGAGCGCCTCGCTTCCTGTGCTGCGAGCGACGACGTGCAAGGCGCGCCAGCGCGTCGCGTCGACGCAAATCGAGAGCGCAACGGCGATGAAGGCGAAGGGCGAGGCGAAGAGCATCGTGCCGGGCTCGAAAACGAGGCGGCGCCCGGCCTCGACGAAGGCGGCGAGAGCGAGTAGCGCGAGCAATGTCGATTCGCATAACGCCGCGACCGCTTCGATCTTTCCATGCCCGTAATGATGGTCCTCGTCGGCGGGCCGGTCTGCTTGGCGCACGGCAAAGAAGGTCAGCGTGGTCGCGCCGATGTCGAGGAGGCCATGGGCGCCGTCCGCCAAGAGCGCGAGCGAACCGGAAATCAACCCCGCCGTCAGCTTGAGCGCGGTGACGATCACGGTCGCCGCGATGGACCATCCCGCCACGCGCCGCTTCAGCGTTGCAAGCGCGGCAGTGGAGGCAGGCGATTCGAGGCTGGCATTCACGCGAGGCCATCCTATAAGAGAGCGAACCCGCCATCTGCCCCGACAAGGGCTTAGAGGCAAGGCGGCCGCGACGAAGGGAAGGCGAAATGGAATATCTCCATACCATGGTGCGGGTGGGCGATCTCGACGCCGCGCTGGATTTCTGGTGCAACAAGCTCGGCCTCGTCGAGGTGCGTCGCCTCGACAATGAGAAGGGTCGATACACGCTCGTCTTCCTCGCGGCGCCGAACGATGCCGAACGCTCGAAGGAGACAAGATCCCCGCAGCTCGAGCTCACCTATAATTGGGACGAGCACAGCTATGGCGGGGGGCGCAATTTCGGGCATCTCGCCTATCGGGTCGATGACATCTACGCCGTCTGCCAGCGCTTGATGGACAAGGGCGTCACGATCAATCGGCCGCCTCGCGACGGCAACATGGCCTTCATCCGCTCGCCCGACGGCATCTCCGTCGAGCTCTTGCAGAAGGGCTCTCCGCTGAGCCCCAAGGAGCCGTGGCTCAGCATGCCGAACACGGGGACGTGGTAGGGTTACCGCCAGGCCTTGCCTTCGGCCGTCTTCACCCCTCCGAACGTCTCGAGACACGCTTGCCGTGAGCGTCTGGGTCCGGGATTGGAAAAGCGCCTCCGCCGGCGGGACGGGCGCTTCTGATCGGAGAAGCGGTGAAAGAAGGATTGCGACACGACGTGAGCCGGTCACGATGGTGGGGACGAAATTGAGCGCTTCGAGGTCCTGAAACACTGTGCCCGTCTTCATCCTCGCCCTTCTCTCCTTCCCGCCGATGGCCGCGCAATTCGCGGCGACGAAGATCGGCGTGCAGGCGGGGCTCACCGCCTGGGATATCGCAGCCTTTCGCTATGGTGCGGCAGCGCTCGGGGCGCTGTTGGTCCTGGCCAATCCCAAGCGGCGCGCCATTATGCTGGCCGCGCCCCACCGCTTCCTCGTCGTAGGGCTTCTCGGGGGAGCCTTCTACGGCGCGATCTTCACCGCCGCGACCACCATGATGCCGGCGAGCCACAGCACGCTATTTGCGCCCTCTTCCTCGATCGTCTGCACGCTTCTCGTAGCCGGGGCCGTGCTCGGCGTCTGGCCTTCGCCGACCCGTCTTCTCGGCGTCGGCATCATCCTTTCGGGCCTCCTCGTCTTCGCGCGAGCGGCTGATGTGCAGATCGACGGGCAGGCGCTCGGCGGCGACGCGCTGTTCGGCCTGATCGGCTTCTTATGGGGATGCTTCAGCGTCTTCGCGCGCAAATGGAATCTCGACCCTTTGTGCTGTGTCGCCGCAATGGGCGCGACAGGATTTCTCTTCGTGCCGCTTTGGCTCGCTTTCGCCCCATCGAATGTCACAAGCGCCAACCTGCCCGTGGCATTGGGCGAGGCGGTCTTCCAAGGCTGGTTTCTCACCTTCGTGGCATTTCTCGCCTATATGAAGCTCGTTCATCGCCTCGGACCGCCGACTGCCGCGCTCGGCATCGCGCTGATTCCGCCGATGGGCGTCGCCATTGCAACTCTCGTGCTTCACGAGACGACATATCCCGGCCAATGGCTCGGGGCCGCGATCGTCGTCGCGGGGCTCGCCATTGCGGGTGGGGTCGGGACCGGGCCGTTCGGGCGCGTCGTCGGCTTGCGGCCAGTGCCGTGAGAGGCACGCCGCCTACCTTAGACCATGCTGTCTTTAAGTGGAATTGCCATCATGCTCTAAGTTACTAGTGGAGCATAATCTTTTCGGGAAAATGGTTTCCATTTTTCCGGATCGTGCTCCGACCTCTATTGCAGCGCGTAAGCGGTTGCGGCGACGACGATGCCGGCTAGGCCAAGAAGCAGCGCCGCGTGCCAGGGCCAGCGCTGGCCCTTGGCGATGATGGCGATTGTGGAGACGGCGATTCCGACGTGGAGGAAGGTGGCCGCAAGCGTCAGACGGTGATGCCTGTGCTCATGAATTCGGCTTTCCTCTTGCGCGCCATCCACCTCGGCCTCGAGCTTGCGAGCCTCTGATTCGATCTTCTTGCTGTCCTCGTCATAATGTTTCGATTGCTTGTTCGCCTCATCGGCCTTCTCCGGCGTTTGCAAAGCGAGAGCATCGTAAATCGTCTTCTTGAGGCGCTGGGCTTGGTAAAAGCTCCAGTTGTCGGTCGCCTTGTTCTGGGAGAGGTTGGCCTCGCTCAGCTTGGCGAGAGCGCGGCCTGCCTCGACGTTTTCGAGGCTCGAGATGGCCGCTGCGATCACCGCGAGGATCGCGATGGTCACTGAAACCCGGATGATGAACGGGTCACCGCTAAGAGCAGCATGCTCGGCCTGCTCGGCCTGCTCATGATGCTCAAGCGGTGATTCTTCCATGCCCCTCGCCCCTCATTCGCCTCGATGATTCGGAAACTCGCATGGGCGGACGCTTCCCGCAAGCTCTTGATTCGACAGCTCTTGGCCCGACAGCTCTTGATCCGCCAGGTCGCCTTCCCGCCAAGCCGTGGGAGAACACGGCCGGCGACGAGGGTCGTGCAAGCGCCATGAACTACTTGACGCGTCGCTTGGCCGCTTGCGCCAGCACGCAAAGGATTTCGAAGACGATATTGGCTCCTGCCCAAGCCGTGATGCCGCCGACGTCGAAGGGCGGCGACAACTCCACGAAATCGGCAGCGACGAGCTCGACGCAATCGAGAAGGCGCAGCATCTGCTGCGCCTGGAAGGTCGAGAAGCCGCCGATCTCGGGCGTGCCCGTTCCGGGCGCTTGCGAGGGATCGACTCCGTCGATGTCGAAGGACAAATAGGTCGGAAGCGCCCCGATGATGGAGCACGCCTCATCCATCACCGATTTCACGCCGCGCTCCTGAAGCTCCTCGATGAAGACGAGCCTCACGCCGTTCGAACGCGCGAATTCGACGTCCTCTCCGTCATAGGCCGAGCCTCTGATGCCGATCTGTACGACGCGCTTGGGATCGAGCAACCCCTCCTCGACGGCGCGGCGGAACGGCGTGCCATGCGTGTATTTGAACCCACCGAAATAGCTGTCGTAGAAATCCGTATGGCTGTCGAAATGAATCATGCCGACAGGCCCTTTTTCGGCAACCGCGCGCAAGACGGGCAAGCTCGTCAGGTGATCGCCGCCGACGGTCATCGGCATGATGTTTCGCTTCACGAGCTCGCGATAAAAGGTCGTGATGCGCTTCAGCGTGTCCTCGACACTCGCCGGGTTGACGGCGACATCGCCGAGGTCGGCGCAGCGTGCGAGGTGAAACGGCATGATGCCGGAAGCCTGGTTCAGTTGCCGCACCATGGTGGTCGCATCGCGCAGCGCGCGCGGGCCGTGGCGGGCGCCGGGGCGATTGGTGGTTCCCCCGTCCCAGGGCACGCCCACGAGGCCGATATCGACGCGGTCGATCCTCGCGTCCTCGAGCGGCACGTGAGGCAGCCGCATGAAAGTGGGGATGCCGGCGAAACGCGGCAGCACAAAACCTGAGATGGGGAGAAAATCGGAGTCGATCGCCTGCATCGAAGCCTCGCTTGATGGGATGAGCGAGCTATAGAGAGGAAACGCACCAATTTGAAGCGCTTCGATGAAGGCAGGGGCGCTTGTGAGGCCGTTCTGGCCCAGTCTTGATGTTGTGTTCACCATACGGTCGCGACAAGCACGGCCGGCTTCCTGCTTGAGCAATCCCGCGATATAAGGGTGGCCGGGGACGGCGGGCCTGCCTCGCCGCGAGAGAGTCGCAAGAGGGCGTCGAGTTCGATTCTATGCTGGCGAGCCGTTGGCTACGATTTGCTTTTGCTTGCGTCCTCGTGAGTGCGCCATCGCTCGCCTTCGCGCAGAATGTCACGCTCGACACGCCGAACTCCGCGCTTACGCCCGAGCAATTCGGCAGGCTGATGTCAATGACCAATCGGCTCGGCGCCGGCCTCCTCGTCGAGCCGCCCTATCCGGGGGGTAGCGGCTATCGTTCGCTCCTGCTTCCGGACATCGACTACACCTACAACAACCGCTTCTTCGTCAATATGGAGGATGGCGCCGGCGCCTATCTCTACAATGACGGAACCTTGTCGTTCTCCACCACGGGTTTCGTCAGGCTCGGACGCGACCAGACGAACAGCCCGAAGATCCTGGGGCTCGGCAACATTGCCGAAGCGCCACAAGGGCGCTTCGCCAGCGAATATGATCTCGGATGGATCGACGTGAAGGGCTCCTTCGCCCATGATTTCTCGGGAAGCTATGGAAACACCTTCCAGGCCAAGCTCGGGACGGCGCTGCCGCTGACCAATCAGTTCGTGGTGCTTCCGGCCGTCACCACGAGCCTCGGCGACCATAATTACATGCAGGCCTGGTACGGCGTTTCCGAGTTTCAGAGCCTCGCCACCGGCAAACCGTTCTTTATCGCGCATTCGGGGGTCGAATCGGTCGGCACGACGATCGACGCGCTTTACCGTTTCGCCCCCAACCTCGCGCTCGTGGGACGAGGCGCCGTCAATTATCTTGTCGCCAATGTGGCCCGTAGCCCGGTGATCGAGCGGCGCGTGCAGACGACGCTCGGCCTCGGCATTTCCTATCTGTTTCAATAGGCCGCGCGGAAGAGCCGCCTCAATTGTCGGGATAGGCGCCATACCCATAAGGCGCGCCTCGAGAGGCGCCGGGGTAAGGGGCGTAGCGACCCGTGGACTGCCCAGAGGGATCGACGGTGAGCCCTTGGTAGGCGGGATCGGCTCCCTGAAGCCGTAGCGGATCTCCGACCGCATTGCCCTGGCGATAGGGGGCGCCCTGATCCTCATAAGGGTCGGCCGCCTGGAGGGAGGGGTCATAGGCCGAGCCGCGCTCGATCGCGCGGTGCTGGCGGGAGGCGACCTCGCCCTCGGCACTCCCAAGCACGATGACCTGTGTTCCCAAAGGCACGCGATCGTAAAGGTCGATGGCGTCTTGATTGATCATCCGGATGCAGCCGGAGGACACGCGCTTGCCGATGGTCCAAGGCTCGACCGTTCCGTGGACACGGAAGAGCGTGTCCTTATTGCCCTGCCACAGATACATGGCGCGCGCACCGAGCGGATTGCCGGGACCCCCCGGCATGCCGAGGCCGCTCTGCAGGGCCGACATCTTGGCCTGGAGCTCCGGCTGCCGGGCGATCATCTCGGCCGGCGGGTACCAGTCGGGCCACTCCTGCTTGCTCTTGATGGTCGCCGTCCCCGACCAGCCGAAACCTTCCCGTCCGACACCCACCCCGTAGCGGATCGCCCTGCCGCCCTCCTGAACGAGGTAAAGATAGCGCGAGCTCGGGTTGATGACGACGGTGCCGGGAGGCTCGGCCCCGGCATAGGGGACCGCCTTGACGAGAAAGGCCGGATCGATCTGGCTGAGGTTGACGGCAGGGACGGGAAAGGGTTCGCCGAAAACGGGCCCGTAATGGCCGGTGGCGGCGGTGTAGGCCGCGGGTGCCAAGGCTGGTTTCGCGGGCCCCGCCGCCAAATTTCCGGCCGTGGGCCCCGCCATGGCCCGAGCGCCGCGCGCCGCAAGCGGGCAAAGCGCGACTGAGAGCAGCCCGCCGACGAAGCTTCGGCGGGTGCGGGAAGAGAAATTCAGAGCATCGGCGCGCATCGACGACAGCATGGCAACACCAACAGCAACATTTGGCGAAGTTCCGCGCCAAGATTATTCGCACCCCCAGATACGTGCGTGCGGGGGTGGAAGTTCATCGGAAAAAATCTGGCGCAGAATATGGGCAAAACCGCGTCGAAAGCCTTTCGGCGCGCAGCATTCCCATGTCGGATACTTGTAAGAAAGCCGATTCCGATCGCCTGGACGATTCCTACCGTCCCTGATCCGCGGCGGCAGCCCTTAAACATGGCACTCGACGCGCCCGATGGTCGGGTTTGGCGGATCGAAGATTCTGGGAGGCCGTATGACAACCGTGGAAACACTTTTCGAGCGGTTTACACGGTCAAGTTCGCGCGCGCCGTTTATGATCTCGAAAGAACGCGCTCACCGGGAGGGTCGCATTCGAGTGAAGGCGGCGGCGTAGCTCGCGCCCCGCCTCAAAACCTCAGCATGCGCGAGCCCCCTGTCACGCTTCCACGAGCGTCACGTGAGGTGCCGCGTGACGGGGCAAGGCACCGCTGAGGCGGGGGTCTTCGAGCACTTCGACGCCGAGGGCGTAAGGGCGAAAGCCGGATCGCCGGTAGAAATCGACGGCGCCCGGATGATCGAAGGTGCAAGTGTGGACGAAGAAACGCCGGATCGGCTTTGCGAAGGCAAGGTCGATCGCGTCATTCATCAAGCGGCGACCGAGGCCCTGTCCGATCATCTCCTTCACGAGGCCGAAGAAGGCGAGCTCGCATTCGCCGCGCTTGCGGAAATCAAGCTCGAGAAGGCCGGCGGGGCGGCCTTCAAGATGCGGCACGTAAACCTCGACTTGCGGAGTTTCGAGCGTTGCGCGCAATTCCCCCTCGTTCATCGTGAGGCGCGAGCACCAAAGCCAATCCTCTCCGACGCGGCGGAAGATCGCCCGATAAGCGGCAAGATCGGCCACGAGTGGGCCGCGCAGCTCATAGGGCTTGTCGAGGGACCGCGACGTCGAGGCGCCCTCCTCGCGCGCGGCGGGCCGTTGGGACATCTCGAGATAGGTGACCAGCGTCGCGATCTGTCCGCGCGGCAGCATCGAATAGCCGAGCGGCAGGGCGGCACTGCCCGGGCGCGGGAGCGCAGCGTCGCTCATTCGGCCGGCTCTCCGCCGCTCGCGCGCTTGGTGATGGCGATGCCGAGCTTCTTCACGCGATGCCAGAGGCTGCGCTCATTGATCCCCAGGAGCTTCGCCGCCTTGCTTTGCACGCCGTGCGTCTCACGCAGAGCCTCGAGAATGAAGGTTTTTTCGAGGCGCGCGAGCTCCTTGTCGAGATCATCCGTTCGGCGCCTCGTCGGCCTCTCGGCCCGCGCCCCCGGCTCGAAGAGATCGCGCGGCAGATCCGAGACATCGACGGTCGAGCCGCGCGCGACGATAACGGCGCGTTCGATACTATTCTGCAATTCTCGCAAATTCCCGGGCCAGTGATAATTGCTCATCGCCGCAAGTGCCGCCGGCGTCACGCCGACGACGCGCTTGCCGATCATCTCCGTCGCGAGCTTCAGGAAGTGCTGGGCGAGTGCCGGAATGTCCTCCTTGCGTTCACGCAAGGCCGGAAGCGCGATGGGAAATACGTTCAGGCGATAGAACAGGTCTTCCCGGAAGGCGTTCTGCGAAACCGCCTGGCGAAGATCTCGATTGGTGGCCGCGATGACGCGCGTGTCGACCTTCTCGGTGCGGCCGGACCCGACCGGCTCGAAGCTGCGCTCCTGCAGCACGCGCAGGATCTTCGCCTGCACCGGGACCGGCATGTCGCCGATCTCGTCGAGGAACACCGTGCCCTCATCGGCATCGGCGAAGCGGCCACGCCGGTTCGCAACGGCGCCCGTGAACGCGCCCTTCAAATGGCCGAAGAGCTCGCTCTCGATGAGGCCTTCCGGGATGGCGGCGCAATTGACGGCGATGAAGGGCTTCGACTTGCGCGGGCTATTGAAGTGAATGGCGCGCGCCACGATCTCCTTGCCCGTGCCGCTCTCTCCGGTGAGGAGCACGGTGGCGCGGCTCGAGCAAACCTCACCGATCTGCTCGATCACGCGGCGAAAGGCCGGGCTCGTGCCGACCAATTGCTCAAAACCGTTGCGGCCTTGGATCTCCGAGCGCAGCCTGGCGTTTTCACGCATGGCGTCGCCGAGCTTGAGCGCGCGCTCGAGAGTCGCGAGGATTTCGTCCATCTCGAAGGGCTTCGAGATGTAGTCGAAGGCGCCTTCCTTCACCATCTCCACCGCGTCGCGCATCGAGGTATAGGCGGTGATGAGCACGACGGGCATGTCGGGGGCCTTCGCCCTGATCTCGTTGAGCAAGGTGCGGCCGTCGAGTCCCGGCATGCGCAAATCGGAGATCACGAGATCGATCGTCACCGGATCGAAGGCTTCGAGCGCCTCTTCGGCCGAACCGCAGACGATCGTTCGATAGCCGCGATCGGCGATGCTCGCCGACAAGAGCTCGGCAAGCCGCTTCTCATCATCGACGATCAAGATGGTGTGCGCCACGCCCGCCTTCCTAATTTTTCGAAACGCCCTGCCGTTGCCCGGCAAGGACCGCCGCGTCGGAAGCCGCCCGGGGAAGCGTCACGCGGAAACAGGCGCCACCGCCCGGCTCTTCCAGGCATTCGACCCGGCCTTGATGAGCCTCGACGACGGTCGCGACCTTGGCAAGGCCAAGCCCCGTGCCCTTGGCTCTCGTCGTGAAGAAGGGGTTGAAAATGCGCCTTCGCAGCTCGGGCTTCACGCCGGGGCCGTTGTCGGCGACCTCGATCGATACGGCGCGCGCCGTCGCCGCGAGCCGCACGATCACATGTCCGCCGCGTTGGAGAGCGTCCATCGCGTTGATGACGAGGTTGAGGATGGCTTCGTAGAGCTGGTCGCGATCGGCGCTCACCCTCGCGCCCGCCGCCTTGTCCTCTATGGTCAAGCTCAATCCCTTGCGCGTCATCTCCGGAGCGACGAAGCCTTGGATGCGGTCCACGAGGTCTCGCAAGAGGAAAATCGATCGGCGCGGCTCTTTCGGATGGGCGAAGTCGAGCACCTCGGTGAGGAGATTATCGATGCGGTGCACCTCCTCGGTCACATAGTCGAGAAGCTCTTCCTCCTTGGGCCCGAGCTTGGCGCGCGAACGGACGAGGTCGCTCGACGTCTTGATGATGCCGAGAGGGTTGCGCACCTCATGCGCGATGACCATCGCGGCCTCGCCGAGCGTCGAGAGGCGCTCCTTGCGGGCGAGTTCCGCCTCGCGCGCGCGGGCCTCCTCGAGCTCGCCCGCCATGGCGTTGAAGCGCGCCGCGAGTTCGACCGTCTCCTTATCGCCCGTCTCCGGCACGCGCTGGGAAAAATCGCCGGAGGCCACCGAGCGCACGCCTTGAGACAGGGCGCGAAGGGGTTTCACGAAACGCGCCGAGACGAAGGTCCCCGCGAGGACGAAGATCAGTGCGCCGAACAGGAAGACGGCCCAGAGAAGACGCAATTGCTGGTCGGGCCCATCGAGCCCTTCCTGGCCGCCGACGCCGCAGAAGACGAAGCCGGACAAGACGCCATCCTGATCTTTCAAGCCGCTCACCGCGGCGAGGAACAGATCCCCCGGCGGATCGTCGAGAAGGATTGGGTCGTCCTCGGTCGCGAGCCGTTGCAGGATGGGCTTCGGCGGCACGGTCGACAGATTCGAGGTTTCGTAAAGCTTGATGGCTTCCTCGCCGCGCATGGCGAAGAAATCGAGCTGCAAGGACGGCACCGCCTTGAGGCTAGAGAAGCTCGAGGTGTCGAGCGCGTCCCCGAGGAAGAGGTAGATGTTTCCGGCGCTCGCCGAGAGCTTCACCGTGGCGCCGGCGACGAGCACCGGATTGCCGTCGAGCGTGCCCGCGAAGATCGCGCGCGTCGTGGTGGCCGGCAAGGTCTTGGCTGGGCTGAACGCCAGGCTGGTGTAGCGGATCGCTCCGGTCGCGTCATAGATCATCAAGACGTCGAAGCCGTCGGCCGCGAGCACCGGCTCATAAGGCTTCAGCGCGGCCTTGAAACCGTCGGCCGTTTCATCCCCAGTCTGGTTTGCCGCGACCGTGAGTGTTGCGGCGATTTGCGCCGCATCATCCTCGCGGTCTGTGATCTCGACGATGACGAAGCGCGCGGTTTCGGTGAGCCACTGGCCGACATTCTTTTGGAAGGAGCTCGAGATCAAGGCCGAGGCGAGATAGGCCGCCCCGAGCATCGGCGGGACGCCAACGAGAAGGAAGGCGAGGATGAGCCGCAGCCTGACCGGCCAGGGGCCTCCGAGCCTCACTCTTCCCACCCGATCAAGATGACGCCGACGATGATCACGCCGATGCCCGCGACACGGATCAACGGCAAACGCTCGCCGAAGAACAGAAAGGCGAGCGCCGGCACGGTTATATAGGTCAGCGCGGTGAGCGGGAAGGCGCGGCTCAGGTCCATACGGGTCAATACCGCCATCCAGACGACGAAGGTCGCAATGTAGCACAAGATCGCGATCCAGAAGGTCTGGGTCGTGAGCGCCACTTGCAGGAACGGCAAGCCGAAGCTCATCCCTTCGAGCTTTTCGCTCGCTGTCTTGAAGGCGAGCTGGGTCGCGGTGTCGAGCGCGACGAATACGCTCCAGAAAAGGATCATCCGGAGCGAGATCGCGTAGGAAGGGCGCTTCACGAGGTGAATGCCCGGGCAGCCCTCAGGTCCGGATCGAGCCGATCGGCCTTGATGAAGCGATTCACGGTTTTCAAAATGGCGTAGGGAAGGGCGGAACGGTGCTTGAAATAGACATAGGAATGTTCGAGTCGGCTTCCGAAGCGCAGCTTCGGCCCATAGGCGGTTTGGCCCGTCTGCAGGATGGCAATGCCGCGGGCGAGGCATTCCTTGACGTTCTCCATCCAGCTCACCGCATAGATATTGTGCTCTCGCCCGAGCGGATAACGCACGCCGAAGAATTTATCGATCATCCGCTGCTTCTCAATGAAGACGAGATTGAAGGCGCAGAGCTCGCCCTCGACGAAGTAAAGGGCGATGCGGGCTCGCCCGCCCAGTGCCTTCATCACCGCCGGAAAATAGCCGTCGGGAAGCGTTTCGAAATCGCAATAATCGAGCCGGCTGTGCTCGCGCGTCGACTCATAGAGAGAGGTGACTGCATCTTCGAATCCCGAGAGATCGTCGCGCCACTCCACCCGAATGCCGCCGGAATTCTTGAGCTTGCGGCGAACATCCTTGCGGGTCGCCGCCGAAAGGCTTGCGAGGTAGCTTTCGACGTCAGCGAAGGGCAGGTCGAGAAGGGCGACCGGAAGGCTCGTCCCCCGCGTCCAGCCGAGCCCCGAGATGGTCGCGCCGAGGGCGGCTTCGTCTGCGGCCGCGACATCCTTGATGGCGACGAGGCCTGTGCCCTCACCGCCCGCATGCGCCTCGAGGCAGGCCAAGAGCGAAGAAAGCGCCGCGCGCTTCTCGCTCGCGCCGAGGTCGGGCGAGAAGCCGAGATGGCAGCGCTCCGAATAAGGTGAGCCGAGGCCGACGACGGGGAGATCCATGAGACCCTTGGCGAAGGGGTAAAGGCGTTCGGTGAACCGCTTGAGCGGGCCCTGGAATGGCGTGTCGAGACGGAAATTGATCCTGAAGGTCGGCGCCGCGGCAATCAGCCTCTTGCCGTCATGAACGGTGACGACGCCCTCCTTCAGGCTGCGGTTCGAGCTTTTTGCACAGGCCTCGTAATAGGCATGGCTTTCCGCCTCGCCGGGAAAGCAGGCGTCCCAGGCGGGCGCGTCGACCTCAGCGATGCTGGAGAAAATCCTGGCTTGGAATGCCATGTCGACAGCATCATTCGGCAGCGATGGCGCTGGTCTTGTCCTGTGCAACCTCGCCGCGCGGACGATGCTGCTCGATCCCTTGCGCAAATTTGATCGTGCGATCGACGACCGTCTTCCACTGCCGATCGATGGTGACGATGTGATAGCTGTCGTCGAGCACCAGCATCTCGACGAGCCCGCCGAGCCTTTCCTGAAGGTAAAAGGCATTCTTGAGGCTCGCGAGATCATCCTCGCGCGGATGGGCGATGAAGACAGGTCGCTTGATGCTCGGAAGCCTCGGCTTCATGTCGTCGGCGAGCTTCCAGAATTGATAAAGCGAAAGCGCGTGGGTGCTCGGATGTCCGGCGACGCCCGTGTCCCCCCCGGCAATCGACTTCGTGACGAAAGCGCGCATGCGTTCGTCCTTGACGCCATAAGGCTCGCGTTCCGGGAAGCGGTAACGCTTGGCCTGCGGCAGGAACCAGAGCCAGCGCAAGAGGAATTGATGCTTGGGAATGGTCCAGCCATCATACCAGAGGGTCGGCGCGAAGCAGGCAACGCCGTGAACGCGCTCGGGCTGGAGCGCGGCAAGCCGCAAGGCCAGGATGGCTCCGATCGACAGCCCGCCGACGATGATCGTGTCGCAAACGGCCTCGAGCTTTGAAAGTGCCGCCTCGACGCTTGCGTACCATTGCCGCCAAGTGGTCGCGAGCAGCTCTTCTTCGGTGCCGCAATGGCCGGCGAGTTGGCAGCAATGCACGGTGAAGCCTCCGGACGCGATGCCCTTGGCCGCCATGCGCAGCTCGAGCGGCGTGCCGCCGAGGCCATGCACGAGAAGGAAGCCTGTCCGGCTGCCGGCGATGGTGAAGCTTCGCTCCTTGGTGGTCATGGTCTCTTGCCGGTCCTTATCGCGATGGGCGCTCAAACGCCTCGACGTTCCACGCTGTTGTTGTCGACCTCGTCACGCCGAGCCGGCGACGATTGCGACACCGAAGGTAACGAGCCAGGCGCCCAGCCATTGTGGACGGCCGACCCGTTCGCCCAAAACGGTCGCGCTCGCAAGGGTCACGCCGAGGAAATTCAAGCTGGCGATCGGATAAGCGATGCTCAAGGGCACATCCGAGAGAATCTTGATCCAGACGATGGTCTCGACCGCATAGACGCAAAGCCCGGCGATCAGCCAGGGGCTCGAAAGCACGGTGTGAGCACTACCGAGGAGCGAGAAGCGGGATGGCAGGCGATCCGCGCCGATCTTGAAGCAGAGCTGGCCGCAGACATCGCACATGACCGAGAGCCCGAACCAGAAGACGAGGAAGAGGCTCACGCAAAGACCTCCTCGAAACAGGCGATGAGGCGCGCATTGGTCGTAGCGTTTCGACGCAAGGCCTCGGGTGGTGGCTCGGGCTTTGCCGGATGGTCGAAATGGGCGAGTGCTGCTCGAAACGGATCGTTGAAGCGCGGCGGCGAATAATCCCCGCAGACATCGACTCCGAGAAGGCGCTTGCGCTGCGCCAACAGCTTGATTGCCTCGATCAGATGATCGACGCTCATGGCGCCCTGGTCCCAATTGGTCGCGGCTTCCTCTTCGACGAGCACGTCCTTGTCGATGGTGAGCCACACCGCTTGCGTGGGCATGCCGGCGATGATCTCGTCGAGCGCCGCGCGCCAATCGCCATCGGAGAGATTGGCCCATTCGATATAGCCGCCTTGCGAGCGATGCGCGGGCCCGCGATCATAATCGCGCCAGACGCGCGAGGGCGGGTGCCGCCAGGGACGGATTTCCAACAGCCCCTCGCGAACCGCGGCGAGATTGCCGGCCTTCAACTCGGGCCAGGCGAGATCGCCGCTGCAAGGGCCGAGCGTCACGACCTTGCGCACCTGCGGAAGCTGCAAGGCGCGGTTGACCCAGGCGCCACAATTGAATGTCGGCGGGAAGCTCACCCAATCGGGGTGATTGTCGAAATGGATGACGGTGACCGGCTCGTTGACGAGGCGCAAAAAACCGGCCGCGAGATGATGAAAATCGCCGGAGCCGTAGAAGGTGACCTCAGGCACGCCGGCGGCATATTTTTCCCGCGCCAGCCTCTCGCAAAAGGTGTCCATGGCGCGCCGTCGCGCCATGATCCGTAGAGAAGCTGCCGATTGGGTGAGATCGATGCGCTCGGCGCGGCCATTCGCAAGCCGCTCTGCGAAAGGCGCTTGGGTGGGCAGGCTCGAATCGAGGTCGAGAATACGAAGCCGCATGGCGCTCATCGCCGCGTGACGCGATGGAGAAGCCGGTCGAGCAGCTTCAAGGCGAGCCCGATCTCGTCATAGGAGATGGTCAGCGCCGGCGCGAGGGTGATGACGTTCCTGTCATGCCCGCCGACGTCGAGCACAAGGCCATGGTGTTTCCCCTCCGCCTCGAGATCCCCTTTCAGCCCCTCTTCGACCATGCGCTCGACCATGGCCTTGTCGGGTGTGAAACCGTCCTCGGCGCAAATCTCCATGCGCAAGGCGAGGCCAAGCCCATCGACATCGCCGACAATCGCGTAGCGGCGCTTCAGCTCCTCGAGTCCCTTGAGGAAATAGGCGCCCTTGAGCATGACGCCCTCGCCAAAATCCTCTTCATCGAGCATGCGCACCGTCTCGAGCGCGACCGCCGTGCCGAGCGGGTTTGAGGCGAAGGCCGAGCTCGTCGAGCCGGGCGGGAAGACTTCCGGGCTGATGAGCTCCTCGCGCGCCCAGATTCCGGAAAGCGGATTCAGCCCGTTGGTGATGGCCTTGCCGAAGACGAGGATGTCGGGCGTCACGCCGAAATGTTCGATCGACCACAGCTTGCCGGTTCGATAGACGCCCATCTCGATCTCGTCCACCACGAGCAGGATGCCGTGACGATCGAGGATCTTCTTCAGCTCGCGGAAGAAATTCCTCGGCGGAATCACACAGCCAGCGCCTTGAATCGGCTCGACGAGAAAGGCCGCATATTCGGCCGCGCGCGTCTTATCGTCTTGCGCGCCCCGGCATCCGGTTTCGAGGAGCCGCTCGAATTGCTGAAGGCAATGGGCGCCATGCTCCTGCTTGCTCATGCCGCGCATCTGATGAGGGAAGGGCACGACGTGCGCCCGGTCGAAATCGCCGTGAGGACGCCGGAGCATGCGTGCGTGATCGGTGCCCTCGAAGGCGAACATCAGGCCCTTGCCGCCGCTGGCGTTGCGCACGAGCTTCAGCGCATCCTCGAGGGCTCGCGAGCCGCCGACGTTGAAATGCACGCGGCCTTTCTCGCCCCAGCTCGCCTCTGCGCGCCGTGCGAGCCAAGCGGCGAGCTCGATCTTCTCGCGATGCAGGTAGTGGCTTGCGATCTGGGGCAAACGATTGAGCTGGCGCTGAAGGGCGTCGTTGAGGCGCCTGTTGGCGTAGCCGAAATTCACCGCCGAATGCCACATCTGCAAATCGAGGAATTGTCGACCCTCGATGTCGTAGAGATAGGAGCCTTCGCAATGGTCGAAAATTTTCGGCGGCTCGGCGTTGTGCACGCTGTCGCCGTGCGCGCAGTAACGCGCCTCGAGCGCGCGCAGCGAGGCTTCTTCCTCAATTTGGGAGCGCGGGTTTCTGGCGATGATGGCGGCGCCAGCCATCGTCCGATCAGCCGTGCTCGGCTTCTGCATGCTCATGCGCAACCTCCGACAAAGGTGCGACATGTCGGAACCAATCGTCGAACAGGAGCGTCGCCTCGGTCAGATTGGCGATCGGCGCATGTGCGATGCCGTTCTCGACGCAATGGGTCTGCAGACGGCCTTTGGCGAAGACGTAATCGGCGCTTGCCGCCGCGCAAAAATCGGAACGTCCATCGCCCACCACGATGCGCGGTCCGAGCAAATCCGGAGAGGCATGCGCGCATTTGCAATTGCCGGATGCGCTCGAGCAGTTGAGGCTCGCATGAGGGAAAGCGAGCCGCCAACGATCGCCTTCCAAAGTCTCCAGCCGATTGGCCGCGATCGGCAGCTTCACGCCGGTGCGCTCGATCACCCCGCGCACGATGCGATCGAGCCCGTCCGAGACCACCATGATGTGGAACCGCGCCGCCGCGCAGGCCTCGACAAAGGGTAGAAAACCAGGGTCGACATGGACGCCGGCGATGAAGCGGTCGATGTCCTTCTCGCTCGCGCGGACGAACTCGATCTGCCGCGCCAGGCATTCGCGCGAGCCGATGAGCCCAGCCTCCCACGCTTCCTCGACCTTGCGCCAGGAAGGCTCGGCGAAACTCTCAAGAAGGCAATCCGTCGTGTCCTCGATTGCGATGGTGCCATCGAAATCAAGCAGAATCTGTCCAGGCATCCGTTCCAACCCTTAGCATTCTTACGGATTTGTAAGCAAGATGCGGGCCAATTTGTTTTTCATGATATATCAAATGGTTAGGTTATGTTAACCATGTCAGAAAGCTACAGAATTTGTAGCTTTTTTCAAACTTTGCGGGAGAGCGGCCAAACGCTGAATGTCATCCGCGCTTTCGCGTATAGGCGATGATTTCGCCCGCGACACCGCGTCGGAACAAAAGGACGCAGACGACGAAAATCAGGCCGATCAGCACCGTCACCGGAAAGTCGAGCGCCGCGAGATTGGTTTGCAAGAGAACGACGATCGCTGCCCCGATCGGCGGCCCTGCCAAGGTGCCGATGCCGCCGAGCAGCGTCATGAGTATAACCTGACCTGAGGCCTGCCATTCGACGTCCGTCAGAGTCGCTAGCTGGTAGACAATGGCGTGAGTGCCGCCCGCGAGGCCGGCGAGCCCCGCCGACAGGACAAAGGCGCGAAGCTTGTAGCTATCGACGTTGTACCCGAGCGAAATGGCGCGAGGCTCGTTGTCGCGGATCGCTTTCAAGATGTTGCCGAAGGGCGAATGCACGATCCGCCAGATCGCGAAGTGGCCAGCGGCGACGATCGCCAGGACGACGAAATAAAAGGCGAGGTTGTTGTCGAGATTGACAAGGCCGAGAAACGTGCCGCGCGGCACGCCCTGGATGCCGTCCTCGCCATGGGTGAAGGGGACTTCGAGACAGACGAAGTAGAACATCTGCGCGAGCGCAAGCGTGATCATCGAAAAATAGATTCCCTGGCGGCGGATCGCCAGGAAGCCGACGACGAGGCCTAGCGCCGCGGCCGAAAGCGCGCCGAGAAGAATGGCGAGCTCGGGCGGCAGGCCCCAGACCTTGGCGGCATGCGCGGTCACATAGGCGGCAGCGCCGAAGAAGGCTGCGTGGCCGAAGGACAACAGGCCGACGAAGCCGATGAGGAGATTGAAGGCGCTGGCGAACAAGGCAAAGCACAGCACGTTCATCAGGTCGATCGGATAATGCACGAAAGGCGCGACGAGCGCCGCGACGATGCCCGCTGCGATGATCAAAAGATTGAGCCGCGAGCGAAGCTCGCCAGTTCGCGTGCCTTGTTGCGCCACGATGCTCACGCCGCCCTCCCGAAGAGGCCGGCTGGCCGCAGCAAGAGCACGATGGCCATGACGACGAAGATCACGATATTCGAGGCTTCCGGGTAGAACACCTTGGTCAATCCCTCGAGCAGGCCGAGAATATAGCCGGTGACGATGGCGCCGAGAATCGAGCCCATGCCGCCCGCCACCACGACCGCGAAGACGATGATGATGAGGTTCGTGCCCATGAGGGGGCTCACCTGATAGATCGGCGCCGCGAGCACGCCCGCGAAACCCGCGAGCGCCGCGCCGAACGCATAGGTCAAGGTCATCATCAACGGCACATTGATGCCAAAGGTCTGGACGAGCACGGGATTCTCGGTCGCGGCGCGCAGATAGGCGCCGATCCTTGTGCGCTCGATGAGAAGCCAGGTCGCAAGACAAGCGAGCACCGAGACGATCACCACCCAGCCGCGATAAAGGGGCAGGATCATGAAGCCGAGATTCAAGGGGCCGGAAAGCGCGGGCGGCGGCGGGTAGGGCTGTCCGGAGGCGCCGTAGAAATAGCGGAATGTGCCTTCGATCACCTGGGTGATGCCGAAGGTGAGGAGCAGGCCGTAGAGCGGATCGAGACGATACATCTGGTGCAGCATCGTCTTCTCGATCACCACGGCGACAAGGCCGACGGCGAGCGGCGCCACGATCAAGGCTCCCCAATAAGGGATGCCGAGCGAGATCGAGAGCCACCAGCTCACGAAGGCGCCGAGCATGTAGAGCGCGCCATGCGCGAAGTTGATCACGCGCAACATGCCGAAGATCACCGCAAGCCCGAGGCTGAGGAGCGCGTAGAAGGAGCCGTTGATCAAGCCGAGGAGGAGCTGGCCGTAAAGCGCGACGAGCGGCAGGCACTTCACAAAGGGGATGCAGAACACGGCTCTCTCCGTCCACCTAGAGCCGGATGCGTTCAGTTCGAGTTAGCGGCATGCGCTCAATTCCTTATTTTGACGCAGACTCATCGCAAAAATAGTTCCCATTTCTGCGGACCCTGCTCTAGACGCCGAGCTGCTCGGCGAGGCCCGCCATCTTCGCATCGAGCTCGGAAGTCGCGAAATAGTCGATCGCACGCCCATGCTCGACGACGACATAGCGATCCGCGAGCTTGCGCGCGAAACGGAAATTCTGCTCGACGAGCACGATCGTCATGCCGCGGGCCTTGAGCATCTGCATCACTTCTCCGATGCGCTCCACGATGACCGGGGCAAGGCCCTCCGTCGGCTCGTCGAGCAAGATGACATCAGCGCCCGTGCGCAGGATGCGGGCGATGGCGAGCATCTGCTGCTCGCCGCCCGAGAGTTTCGTGCCCTGGCTCGAGCGCCGTTCGGCGAGGTTCGGGAACAGGCTGTAGATCTCTTCCTCGCTCATGCCGCCGCCCCTGACGACGGGCGGCAGGACAAGGTTCTCGGCGACCGTGAGGCTCGCGAAAATGCCGCGCTCCTCCGGTACATAGCCGATCCCGCGCCGCGCGATGGCGTGCAGCGGAACGGCCGTGAGGTCCTCGCCGCGAAAGCGGATCGTGCCCTTGCGGCTGCGCACGATGCCGAGAATGGCGCGCAAGGTCGTCGTCTTGCCCGCGCCGTTGCGGCCGATCAGCGAAAGCGTCTCGCCCTCGCGCAGGTCGAAGGAGATGCCGTGCAGCACATGGCTCTCGCCGTACCAGGCGTTGAGGTCCTCGATCTCGAGGAGGGCGCCGTCAATGGGCATGCTCGGATCCCATATAGGCGGTGCGCACCCGCTCATCGGCCGAAACCTCGGCATAGCTTCCCTCGGCCAGGATCTCGCCGCGTTGCAAGACGGTGACGCGGTCGCAAAGATTGGCCACCACCGAGAGATTGTGCTCGACCATCACCACGGTGCGCCCCTTCGCCACCTGGCGCACGAGATCGATGATGCGTGGCAATTCCTCCCGGCCGATGCCGGCCATGGGCTCGTCGAGGAGCAGCACCTCGGGATTGAGCGCGAGCGTGGTCGCGATCTCGAGCGCGCGCTTTCGCCCATAGGCGAGCTCGCCGGCGGGCGTGTCTCGAAATTCGGTGAGGTTGACGTCGGCAATGAGCTTAGAGGCTCGCTCATCGAGCACGCCAAGGCTCTTGTCCGAGAGCCAGAACTGATGCGCGAGACCATTCTGGCGCTGCAAGGCCGCACGCAGATTGTCGCGCACGGTGAGATGCGGGAACACGGCCGAGATCTGGAAGGAGCGCACCACGCCTCGGCGCGCGATCGCGGCGGGCTTCATCCCGGTGATGTCTTCGCCGCGATGAAAAATGCGCCCGGCGCTCGGCTCGAGGAATTTGGTCAAGAGGTTGAAGCAGGTCGTCTTGCCCGCGCCGTTCGGGCCGATGAGCCCGTGGATCGCGCCTTCCGCGACCTTGAGATCGACGTTCGAGACGGCAACGAATCCCTTGAACTGCTTGGTAAGGGCCTTGGTTTCGATCACATTCGCCATGCGTCGATCGTGCCGTCTCGATGCTTCGACAATTCGGCCGGGGACGCGCGGCGTTGAGGCTGCTGCGCGCCGCCGTCAGCCCGTCTCAGTTGGTGAGCTTGCAGCCGCTGTCCGCGAAGGTGAAATAGGCTTGCGGTCCCGGCACCGTGGCGAGGAGTTTGTAGAGATCCCATTCGCCCTTGCTCTCTTCCGGTGTCTTGACCTGGAAGAGATACATGTCATGGACCATGCGCCCATTGGGCAGGACCTTGCCGCCCTTGGCGAAGAAATCGTCGACCGGCATCTCGTGCAGCTTCTTCGCGACCTTGTCGGCGTCGTCCGAGCCCACCGCCTGAACCGCCTTCAGATATTGCGTCACCGCCGAGTACGTGCCGGCGTGAACCATGTTGGGCATGCGGCCGGTCCGCTTGAAGAAGCGGTTGCCGAACTCGCGGCTCTTGTCGTCGAGATCCCAATAATAGCCCTCGGTGGTGATCGAGCCCTGCGCTGCCTTGAGGCCGAGCCCATGCACCTCTGCGGTCGTATAAAGGAGACCCGCGATCTTCTGGCCGCCGGCGACGATGCCGAACTCGGCCGCCTGCTTGATGGCGTTCGTCGTGTCGAGACCGGCGTTGGCGAGGCCAACCACCTTGGCCTTGGAGGCTTGCGCCTGCAGCAGGAAGGACGAGAAGTCCGAATTATTCACCGGGTGGCGCACCGCGCCGACCACCTTGCCGCCCGCCGCTTGCACGGCCGCGGTCGTGTCGGCTTGCAGGCTCGTGCCGAAGGCATAATCGGCGGTGAGGAAGAACCAGGTGTCGCCCCCCTGCTTCGTCATATAGCCGCCCGTGCCCGCCGCGAGCGCATGGGTGTCATAGGCCCAATGGAAACCATAGGGCTCGCAAGCCTTGCCGGTGAGATCCGAGCTCGCGGCCCCCGTGTTGATGGTGATCTTGTGCTTCTCGGCGGACAGCGCCTGGACGGCGAGGCCGACCGCCGAATTCGTCAATTCGGTGATCATGTCGACCTTGTCGACATCGTACCATTGCCGCGCGATGGTGGAGGCAAGGTCCGGCTTGTTCTGATGATCGGCGGACAGGATCTGGATCGGCGCGCCGAGCACGCTGCCGCCGAAGTCCTCGACCGCCATCTTGGCGGCTTCGACCGACCACTTGCCGCCGATGTCGGCGTAAACTCCCGATTGATCGTTGAGCACGCCGATCTTCAGCACGCCGTTCGCGATCTGCGCTTGCGCAGCAGTCGATAACAAGGCCGCGAGCACGGCCCCTGCCAATCCCGCTTTGATCACGTCGCTTCTCCCTGCTCTTAACCGGCGAGACTTCGGCTCACGGAAAAGTCATGCGCCGTGCACGCCCCTGGTTTGCGTCCGGCGCACCGATAACCGATCCCCGGGGGTTCGTCGAGTGCGGCGAGATGCGACTTTCGTCACGCTGGCGTGAGCGGAACGTTTGCTCCCCGAGGCGCAAGCGCCGGCCTTCAGGGCTTGCTCGAGAGCCTCGGATCAAAGACGCAGGGCGACCTCAATTCGTGCGCCGCACGGCTTCCTTCGCGCCGACGCGCAGCAAAAGCTCGAGTGCGCAGGTGACGGGGCCCGAAAACTTCGGGTTTCGCGCAAGCTCGTCGCCGAAGATCTCCCGCACGCCGAGAAGGGAAGCCGCAAGGCGCTCGGCATCCGGCCCCGCCGCTTCGGAGAGGGCGCGCAAGCGCTCGGCGAGCGGATCGCGCACATCGATCGGGCGCCCCTTCTCGTCGACGCCGCCGACATAACGCAGGAAGGCCGCGACACCGAGCGCGATACGCCTAATGGGCGCTCCCGATGCGATGCGCTCTCGCGCTCCGGAAAGAAGGCGTTGCGGTAGCTTTTGCGAGCCGTCCATGGCGATCTGCCACGTCCGGTGACGCAAGGCCGGGTTGCGGAAGCGCTCCATCAAGGCGCGTTTGTAGGCCTCCACATCGGCGCCCAGCGGGAGGGAGAGGGTCGAGCCCATCTCCTCATCCATGAGCCCGATGATGAGGCGAGCGAAGCCTTCATCCGCCATGGTCTCGGCGATGGTCTCGTAGCCCGCGAGATAGCCGAGATAGGCGAGCGTCGAGTGGCTGGCATTGAGGAGGCGAAGCTTCATCGTCTCGTAAGGCGCGACATCGGCGACGAGCTCGGCCCCGTGCTCCTCGAAACGCGGGCGCCCTTGCGGAAAATGGTCCTCGATCACCCATTGCGTGAAGGGTTCCGTGACCACGGGCCAGGCGTCGTCAAGGCCAAGGCGCTCCGAGATGCCCGCGCGATCGGCATCCGTCGTCGCCGGAACGATGCGGTCGACCATGGTTGATGGAAAAGCGACCTCGCCCGCGATGAAAGCGCCGAGATCGGGATCGCGAAGGCTGGCGTGGCGCAGCGCGACGCGCCGCAGAGTCCGGCCATTTGCGGGCAGGTTGTCGCAACTCAACACGGTGAACGGGGCGATGCTGGCGGCGCGGCGAAGCCGCAGCGCTTCGATGACGAACCCCGTCGCCGATCGCGGCCGGCGCGGCGTTGAAAGATCGGCTCGGATGTCGGGATGCTCCTCGTTGAGCTCGCCTGTCGCCGGATCGTGGCAATAGCCCTTCTCGGTCACCGTGAGGGTGACGATGCGGATCGCGGGGTCCGCCATCGCGGCGAGGAGGTCGGCGGGGTCCTCGGGCGCGACGTTCAAGCGGCGAAGCGCGCCCACGACGCGCAGCTTTTCGCCTTCGGCCGAGCGCACCGCGAGCGTGTAGAGACCGTCCTGGGGCGAAAGCGCATCGCGCGTGCCCGGCTGCCTGAGCGAGGCCGCGATGATCCCCCATTGGCCCTCACCCGCCGCCAAGGCATCCTCGACATAGACCGCCTGATGCGCCCGGTGGAAGGCTCCGACGCCGAGATGCACGATGCCCGGGGTGATCGCGCAGATGTCGTAGGTCGGCCGGCGCCCGTCGGGCTTGAGCTGCTCGAGCGCGCGACGCGAGAGGCGCGGCAAGGAAACGGTCATGTGAGATCCTGGTCGAATGGCGGTGGCGCTCGCCGTTCCCACCCGCGGCAGGAACGCGCCCACGCGCGATCGTGGAGACGGGAAGCGGCCGGGGGCGGGGAGAGGGAGACGCTTTCGCGCCTCCCTCGGCTCACTTCGTCTTCGAGCCGCCGATCTCCTGGTCCCAGCGCTTGAAGGCGAGCACCATCTTGTCATTGTCGAGCGGCGTCTCGATCGGCGCACCCGCGATCCACTCCTCATATTGCGGGCGCCCGAATTCCTTGATCGCCGCCTGGCTCGCCGGCGGGGCCATCGAGAGCGGCACGTCCTTCACGGCAGGTCCCGGATAGAAATAGCCCTCGTCGTAGGTGAAGGCCTGCTGGTCGGGGCGCAGCACCCATTTGACGAGCTCGAGCAGCACCGGGAGCTTCTCTTCGGCGACGCCCTTGGGGATCGCCATGTATTGCGCGTCAGAGACCCAGTGAAAGCCCTTCAGACGCGCGACCTCCGCCGATTTCGGCACGATGCCGAGCACGCGCGGGTTGATGTCCCAGCCGGTCGTGGAAGCGATGATGTCGCGCGTGCCGTCGCCGAGCTCCTTCATCGTGAGCCCCGTGCCGGTCGGGTAGTATTCGACATATTGGCCAAGCTCCTTGAGATAGGCCCAGGTCTTCTCCCAGCCCTTTTCCGGATCCTTCGGCGCCGTGTCGCCGAGAATATAGGGAAGGCCCATCAGGAAGGTGCGCCCCGGGCCGGAATTGGCCGGGCGCGCGTAGAGGAATTTGTTCGGATTGGCCTTCGCCCACGCGAGCAGCTCCTCGGCGGAGCCTGGGGGCGTCTTCACCCTCTCGGGCGCATATTCGATGAGAGGGCCCGACGGATAATAGACCATGCACATGGCGCCGCCCTTGCCGAGCGCCTGCATGTCGAGCGCGCCCTTCAAGTAGATCGCCTCGGGCTTGGGGAGGATGTCGGCATATTTCGGCAAAAGCTCGGACCAGAGCTTCTGCTCGTTGCCGGCGGAGACGATGTCGAGGCCGCCGAGCACGAAGTCGATGTCGACGCGCCCCGCGTCCTGCTGTGCCTTGAGCTTGCCTGGAAGCTCGGGCGCCGGAGCCTTGGTGAAGGTGATGCGCGAGACAAGCTCGGGCTTGGCGGCACGGAAATTCTCGATCGGCTTTTGCACCAGGGCGAGCGCTCCGCCGACATCGACGAGATTGATGGCGACGGGAGATTTCGGCATCGCCATCTGGGCGCGGGCCCGGGGCGCCAGCGCCCCGGCCGCGAGCGCTCCGGCGGTGCCCGTCAGCAGAATGCGGCGGGATAGGCGATCGATCGTCATGGGACCTCCCTTTCGTTGGCTTCGAGCCTCTTGGCTTCGGGCTTCTTGGCCTCGAGCGGCCTTCAAAGCTTGTAGGCGGTCTTCGGCAAGCGGTAGGCGAGATCGAGCGCGACCTCTTGTGCCTCATCCTCGTCGAGCCGATGGGTGGCGACGAGCTCGGCGAGATAGGCACAGTCGACGCGGCGCGCCACATCGTGCCTCGCGGGGATCGAGCAGAAGGCCCGCGTGTCGTCGTTGAAGCCCACGGTGTTGTAGAAGCCGGCGGTCTCGGTCACGATCTCGCGGAAGCGCTTCATTCCCTCATAGCTGTCGAAGAACCACCAGGGCGGCCCGAGCCGAAGGCACGGGTAATGGCCGGCGAGCGGCGCGAGCTCGCGGCCGTAGGCCGTCTCGTCGAGCGTGAAGAGGATGAGCGTGAAGCCACGCGCGTTGCCGAAGCGATCGAGGAGGGGTTTGAGCGCGCGCGCATATTCGGTCGCGGTTGGAATATCGGCGCCGATGTCGCGGCCAAAGCCTGTGTGAAGCAACGGGTTGTGGTTGCGCAACGAGCCCGGATGGAGCTGCATCACGAGCCCGTCCTCGAGGCTCATCGCCGCCATCTCGGTGAGCATCTGGGCACGGAACATCTCGGCGTCCGCGGGGCTCGCCTTGCCGGCGCGAACCTTGGCGTAAAGCGCTTGCGCTTCGGTGCGCGGAAGATCGGCCGTTCGTGCGCTCGGGTGCCCGTGATCGGTCGAGGTCGCGCCCATGGCGGCAAAGAAGGCGCGGCGCTTGCGATGGGCGTTGAGATACCCATCGAAGCTTCCGACGTTCTCGCCCGCGATCTCGCCGAACCGCTCGAGGTTTTCGGCAAAGCCGTCGAATTGCGGATCGACGACGGGGTCCGGCCGATAAGCCGTGATGACGCGGCCGTTCCAACCGCTTTCGCGGATCATTTTGTGCCAGCGCAGATCGTCGAGCGGGCTCTCCGTCGTCGCGAGCGCCTCGATCTCGAAGCGCTCGAAGAGGGCGCGTGGGCGAAATTGCGGTGTCGAAAGAAGTCGCGAGATCTGGTCGAAACAGGCGTCGGCATTTTTTGCCGAGAGACGCTCGTCGAGATCGAAAAGCGTCGCGAAGGCATGGTCGAGCCAGCCGCGTGTCGGCGTGCCGCGAAAGAGGTGATAGCGCTCGGCGAAGCGTCGCCAGACCTTGCGCGGATCGGTCTCGACCGGCTTGCCATCCTTGCGTGCGATGCCGAGCTCTTCCAGCGTCACGCCCTGGCTGTAGAGCATGCGTGTGACGTAGTGGTCGGGCTTGACGAAGAGCGTCGCGGGATCGGGAAAGGCCTCGTTTTGCGCGAACCAGCGCGGATCCGTGTGGCCGTGCGGCGAAAGGATCGGCAGATCCCTCACGCTTTCATAGAGATGCCGCGCGATGCGCCGTGCCTCGGGCTCGATTGGGAAAAGACGGTCCGGATGCAGCAACGGATGGGCTTCGTCGAACGAAGTTTCCTTTCTTCCCGGCCGGGCTGTCGAGAGTGGCGAAGACATTGATGTCCTTGCAAAACGCCCGAGCGCTTCGCGCACCCGTCACGCTGTTTCGAGGTTACCAGCCCTCAGGAGGGTTTGGAAGCGAGCAAGCGATGCAAGCTTCAGGAAAAACTGAGCGGCGATCCCTTTTGACGACCGTGCGCTACCGGCGAAGCGAGAAGCCCGTCACCCGCGCGCCCGTGACGAGGACACTTGCGTAGACGATCGCGCCGATGAGCACGAGGGAGGCAAGCCGCGTCTCGCGCTGGAGATAGGGAAGCGCGTTCGTCCACGAAACGAGCCAGGGATCGCAGACGAGGATCGCTGCCGCAAGCGCCGCCGAGGCCGCGAGAACGACGGCGAGCGTCTTGACGAAGGCTTGATCGGCGCGTGCCACGCCTTGGCGGTGGGCGAGAAAGTGGAGCGTCAGGAAATTGATCCAGGCGCCGGCCGAAGTCGCGAGCGCGAGGCCCGAAGCGCCGAAATGCGGCGTCAGGAGAAATTTCAACGACACATTCACGCCGACCGCGGCGAGAGCCACGAGCATGGGGGTCTTGGTGTCGCCGCGGCCTTGGAAAGAGGAGACAGCGGAGCGGATCAGGACCACCGCCGGGAGCCCGACCGCGTAAGCGGCGAGCACAGCGCCCGCCGCTTCAGCCGCGTCGAGACGAAACCGGCCATGCACCAATAAGGCCGCGACGATGAGGTCGGGTATCAGCAGGAAGGCGACGACGAAGGGCGCTGCGAGCATCAAGGTCCAGCCCATGGCACGGTTCTGGGCGTGGATGGCGCCGTCGAGATCGCCTTGCGCGACGCGCCGGCTTACCTCTGAGAGCAACACCGTGCCGGCAGCGATGCCGATCACGCCGATCGGCAATTGGTAAAGGCGCTCGGCGTTGTAGATCGACGCCATCGCGCCTTGGCCGAGGAGCGACGACAGGCCGGTGTCCGCGAAGATCGCGATCTGAAGCCCTGCCGTGCCGATCGTCGCCGGACCGAGCCTGCGGAAGAAGCCCTTGAGGCGCTCGTCGAAAATCGGCCGGCGCGGCACGGCGAGCGCGTCCACCCGCTTCGTCGCCACCATCAAGGCGATGAGTTGCAACACCCCCGACAAGGTGACGCCGAAGGCGGCGGCATGCGCGGCGCTAGGAAACAGGAAGGAGAGGGCGACGCAAAGCACGAGCGAGAGGTTGAGGAGGATGGGCGCCGCAGCCCCGACGCCGAAGCGGTGCAAGGCGTTCAGCGTCGCCGTGTGCTGCGTCACGAGCGTGATGAGGAGAAGGTAGGGGAAGGTGATGCGCGTGAGCGTCACCACGAGGTCGAATTCGGCGGGGTGCTCGGAAAGGCCGGGCGCGATGAGGCTGACGAGCGTCGGCATGTAGATCGACGCCAGGACGAGAATGATCGCTTGTGCGCCAAGAAGCAGCGTGAACACGCTGTCTGAAAGCTGATGTGTCGCGACAGCGCCTCCCTCAGCCTCTGCCTGGGTGTAGCTCGGCACATAGGCGGCGTTGAACGCGCCTTCTCCGAAGATCGCGCGAAAATGGTTCGGCAGGCGAAACGCATAGGCGAAGGCCTCGTACATCACGCCGGAGCCGATAACCGCCGCGATCACGATGTCCCGGATGAGGCCGGTGACGCGCGAGACGAGCGTCCAGCCGCCGACGCCGAGGATCTGGTTCAGCATCGCGGCCCGCGCGCCTGCTTGATCGCCAGTGCGATGCTTGCGCGAATCGTCGACGGCGGAGGAACGCGGGCCGTCTGCGCCTTGGTCTTTCTGAAAGGCTCGCAAGACATTCCTCTCCTCGGCTTTTTCCGGTGGCCCCGATTCGCGCCTTCGCATCCTAGTGCAAACGGCTTTAACAAATGACCCGTGGCCCATTTCGGCCCCGAAAAGGCCTTCAGCTCGCGTCATTGGTTTTCGCCTTGCGACGTTGAGCGCGGCGGCCTCGCGTGAGCCCCGCCTCTTCTGCTCTTTCATGACGAGGGGCGAATGTGGCTGCTGAAGAAGCCGCCGTTAATCTTGGCGGCTCGTTAATCCTGGTGCCGCGCTACCCCTTGCGCGTTATTGATCTTGACATATTGCCGAGGCATGAGAGCGGGCACTTCACTACCATCAACTGTTAACGCCTGAAATCCGGTAACCGGAGGGAGCCGCATGCGCGTCGCGATGATCGGATCGGGTTATGTCGGTCTCGTGTCAGGGGCCTGCTTTGCCGATTTCGGCCATGTGGTCACCTGCGTCGACAAGGACGCGAGCAAGATCGCTGCCCTGCAAAGGGGCGAGATGCCGATCTTCGAGCCCGGCCTCGCCGAGCTCGTCGCCGATAATGTCGAGGCGCAAAGGCTCGCCTTCACGAAGGATCTGCGCAAGGCGGTGAGCGAGGCGGATGCGGTCTTCATCGCGGTGGGAACGCCGTCGCGGCGCGGCGACGGCCATGCCGACCTCACTTATGTCTACGAAGCGGCGCGCGAGATCGCCGAGTCGCTCGACGGCTACACCGTCCTGGTCACCAAATCGACCGTTCCGGTCGGCACGGGCGATGAGGTCGAGCGCATCGTGCGCGAGACGCGGCCGGACGCGGAATTCGCGCTCGTCTCCAATCCCGAATTCCTGCGCGAGGGCGCGGCGATTGGCGACTTCAAGCGGCCGGACCGCATCGTCATCGGCACCGAGGATTCGCGGGCGCGCGCCGTGATGACAGAGCTTTACCGGCCGCTGTTCCTCAACGAGCCGCCGATGGTGGTCACCTCGCGCCGCACGGCCGAGCTCATCAAATACGCGGGCAATGCCTTTCTCGCGACGAAAATCACCTTCATCAACGAGATCGCGGATCTCTGCGAGAAGGTGGGAGCCAACGTGCAAGAGGTGGCGCGCGGCATCGGGCTCGACAACCGCATCGGCGCGAAATTCCTGCATGCCGGGCCGGGCTACGGCGGCTCCTGCTTCCCCAAGGACACGATGGCGCTGATCAAGACGGCGAGGGAAAATGCCGCCGCCATACGCATCGTCGAGACCGTGGTCGCGGTCAATGAGGAGCGCAAGCGCGCCATGGCGCATAAGGTGATCGCCGCTTGCGGGGGGCAAATTCGCGGCAAGAAGATCGCGCTCCTCGGCCTCACCTTCAAGCCGAACACCGATGATATGCGCGAGGCGCCTTCGCTCGCCATCGTCTCCACGCTCCAGGAAGCAGGAGCGTTGATCCGCGCTTATGACCCCGAAGGCATGGAGCAGGCGAAGGCCGTCCTCCACAAGGTCGACTATTGTCCTGACGCCTATTCCTGCGCCGATGGCGCCGATGCGCTCGTGATCGTCACCGAATGGGACGCCTTCCGCGCGCTTGACCTCGAGCGCATCAAGGGCCTCTTGCGCGAACCGCTGATCGTCGATCTGCGCAACATCTATCGCCCGGAAGAGATGCGCCGTCGCGGCTTTCGCTATGTGAGCGTCGGGCGGCCTTCGTAGGCGCAACGGCAAATCGCCAAGATGTGAAGGCGCCGCCGCTGGCCTTGGGCGGCGCGCGCTCTTAGGCTTCCTGCGCCATATGGGGCGTTGCGCTCGAATGCTCGCCGTCAGCCTCTACGAGCAAGAGCGACGACAGCTAAGGAGATGGGGATCATGCGTATCGACAGCAGCCGCGGTCGCGGCATTCGCGCCGGTATTCTCGTGGCGAGCTTCCTCTCCTCGGCCGCGATTGTGGCGCCGGCAGAGGCGCGCATCACAAGCATCGAGATCACGAGCGTTCAATCGCCGACCTTCGACGGGGCGTCGTTGGGTGCGACGGGCCAATATGAGAAGCTCGTCGGGCGCGTGCATGGCGAGGTCGATCCGGCCGACCCCTTGAACAGCTTGATCACGGACATCGCTCTTGCGCCGAAAAACGCGCGCGGCATGGTCGAGTATTCGAGCAACATCATGATCATCCGCCCGATCGATCGCGAGAAGGGCAATCACAAGCTCCTCTTCGAGATTAACAATCGCGGCCTCATCTTCGCTTTCGCCTCGCTCAACGACGCGGCGGAGAATTCGAACGACCCGACCCATGCGGCGGATGCCGGCAACGGCTTCATGATGCGCCAGGGCTACACCTTGGCCTGGAGCGGTTGGGATGCGATCTCGGGCGTGACGCCCGGCACCGGGGGCGGGTCCTTCGTGCTCGACGCGCCGGTTGCGAAAAATGCCGACGGCTCGCCGGTCACAGGCCCGAGCCTCGAGGAGTTCGTGATCGACAACGACACGACGGCATCGGGCGCCCTGACCTATCCCGCGGCGAGCCTCGATACCGCGAAAGCGACGCTTTTCGTGCGGGCGCGGGTGGATGATGAGCCGACAGCCCTGCCGGCGAATGCTTGGCGCTATGACGCGTCCGGCAAGTCGATCAGCCTCTTGCCGGAAGGCACCAAATTCCAGTCGGGCAAGCTCTACGAGCTCGTCTACCCCGCGAAGGATCCGAAGGTGACAGGGCTCGGTTTCGCCGCCATCCGCGACTTCGCCTCCTTCCTGCGCAACGCCAAGGCCGACGATCAAGGCAAGGCCAACCCGCTCGCGGGCGACATCAAAGAGGTTTTGACCTATTGCATCTCCCAGCCTTGCCGGATGATGCGCGATTTCGTGGCGCTCGGCTTCAATCAGGATGCCGATGCGCCAAAGGGCGCGGATGGAAAGCGCGAAGCGCGCAAGGTGGTGGATGGTGTGCTCGATTGGGTCGGCGGAGGCAGCGGCATTTTCGCCGATTACCGTTTCGCCGAGCCCTTCCGCACGCATCGCCAGCACATCGCGCGCTGGTATCCCGAATATAAGTTCCCCTTCGCCTGGCCGATCACGACCGACACCGTGACCGGCAAGACCGACGGTTTGCTGCGCCGCTGCCTCGAGAGCGGCACGTGCCCGAAGATCATCGACGCCAACTCGGACAATGAATATTGGGCGAAGGCCGCTTCGGTCCTGCACACCGATACGCAAGGACGCGATTTGGCCGAGACGCCGGGCGTGCGGCTCTATCTCATCGCCGGCAGGCCCCATGGCGATGGCGTGCCGGCCTCCGGGCCCGGCATTTGCCAGCAGGCGCGCAACCCGCTCGTCGGCAATCAAGGGCTTCGCGCCTTGCTCGTGGCACTCGACAAATGGGTCTCGACCGGCGCCGAGCCGCCACCGAGCCGCGTGCCGCGGCGCGGAGAGGAGACGCTCGTCTCGTCAAAGAAGGAGGATGTCGGGTTTCCGACGATCCCCGGCGTGACTTACAACGGGCGCATGCATGGCGGGGATCTCTTCGATTTCGGCCCCGAAGCCGAGCATGGAATCTTGACGGTGTTGCCGCCGAAGCTCCTCCGCTCGCCTTATCCGGCGCTCGTGCCGAGGACAGATGCCGACGGCAACACGCTCGCCGGCATTCGCCTCCCCGACATTGCCGCGCCGACGGCAACTTACACGGGATGGAACCTGCGCAAGAATCCCCCCGATGAGGGTTGCGACCATGCCGGCATGTACCTGCCCTTCGCCAAGACCAAGGCCGAGCGCCTCGCCAAGGGCGACCCGCGCCTCTCGCTCGACGAGCGCTACCCCGATCACGCGACCTATGTGCGGGAAGTGAGCGCGGCGGCGGCCGATTTGCAACGCCAAGGCTTCCTTCTACAGGAAGATGCCGAGCGCTATGTGAAGGCCGCGCAAGAGAGCGACGTGGGGAATAGGTAGGGCTTGGCTCTGCGCTGAGGCTCCGCGCATTACCGTGACCGGCTTGGCCCGGTCATCCATGCCTTCTCCGTGCCGGGTGGGAAAACCGTGGATGCCCGGGCCAAGCCCGGGCAAGACGTCATCCAAAGTTAACTAAGCACCCCGTTCTATCGTCCACGCCCTCACCTCAAACCGGCGTTCAACCGCTCGAGCGCGGCGGAGCCGGGGCAAAGCTCCGTCTCTTCAAGCTCGTTCAGCGGCTTCTCGACCGTGGCGAGGTGGTGATGAAGATCGTCCGGCTCCTTGTCGACATAGATGAGCCCGGTCGCGATCTCGCCGGCCGCGGCGCGTTGGTGCAGGAGATTGATCGCCGCGATCCTGTCGTGCACGTCATGCTCGGGCGCGATCTTGCGCAGGTTGATCGAGGAGCCGTCATGCAACTCGATCACCTCGAGTGCGCCGGGTTCGTAATCGGCGGTGATCGGCGCGCGCCCCGTGATGAAATCGAGCGAATTCAACGCCGCATTATGGGCACGCACATAATCGAAACTCTTCGTCGAGCCGTCATGGTTGTTGAAGGCGACGCAAGGCGAGATGCAATCGATGAAGGCCGCCCCTTCGTGCTCGATCGCCGCCTTGATCAGCGGCACCAATTGGCCCTTGTCGCCCGAGAAGGAACGCGCCACGAAAGTCGCGCCGAGCTGGAGCGCCACGGCGACGAGGTCGATCGCGGTGTCGGTATTGGCGACGCCGCGCTTCGATTTTGAGCCCTTGTCGGAAGTGGCCGAGAACTGGCCCTTGGTGAGCCCGTAGACCCCGTTGTTCTCGACGATGTAGCACATGTTGACGCCGCGCCGGATCGCGTGGGCGAACTGGCCAAAGCCGATCGAGGCCGAATCTCCGTCCCCCGAAACGCCGAGATAGATGAGGTCGCGGTTCGCGAGGTTGGCGCCCGTCAACACCGAGGGCATGCGTCCATGCACGCTGTTGAAGCCGTGCGCCTGACCCAGGAAATAGGTCGGCGTCTTCGACGAGCAACCGATCCCCGAGAGCTTGGCGATCCGGTGAGGCGGCAGGGAGAGCTCGAAGCAGGCGCGCATGATGGCCGATGAGATCGAGTCATGGCCGCAGCCGGCGCATAGGGTCGAGATCGCCCCCTCGTAATCGCGATGCGTGAAGCCGAGCTCATTGGTCTCGAGCGCGGGGTGGCGGAATTTAGGCTTCGGCAGATAGGTCATGACCGTTTCCTAAGGGGCGAGTAGCGAGCAGCGAGTAGTTAAGAGTGAAGGGTGAAAAGTGAAAAGTGAATTCCACTTATCTGCAATCACTAAGCGATCTCGCTATTCGCCATTCGCTCTCCTTCCTCTTTACTCTTCACTACTCACTATTTCGCAACTCGCTACTCGCTACTCGCACTGTTTCCGGCACCGCTTTCAGCGCGCCCGCGATCGCTTCGTGGATGAAGCGCGCCGTGATCGGTGTGCCGTCGTAATGCAGGATCGGGGTCAGCGCGGCAGGGTCGATGCCGCATTCGGCGAGCAAAAGCGTCCGCAATTGCGCGTCGCGGTTCTGCTCGACGAGAAAGACGCGTTCGTGCTCGGCGATAAAATCGGTCACGTCGCGGCCAAACGGAAAGGCGCGCACGCGCATGAGATCGAGCGCGATGCCGTCCTCGGCGAGGAGTTCAGCCGCCTCGCTCATTGCGGGGCTCGTGGAGCCGAAATAGATCACGCCATAGGGCGTGCGCGACGTCGCAGTCTCGATGATGGGCGACGGCACGAGCGTCTTCGCCGTATCGAATTTGCGCAACAACCGTTCCATGTTGTCGACATAGGGCCCGCCCTCCTCGGTGTAGCGGGCATAGCGGTCGCGCGTGGAGCCGCGCGTGAAGAACGATCCGCGCTTGGGATGCGTGCCGGGATAAGTGCGATAGGGAATGCCGTCTCCATCCACGTCGAGATAGCGCCCGAAGTCGCGCCCCGTCTCGAGGTCGGCGAAATGCATCACTTTGCCGCGGTCGTAGACGCGCGCGTCGTCCCAGGTGAAAGGCCGGCACAGGCGATGGTTCATGCCGATGTCGAGATCGAGCATGACGAAGACCGGCGTCTGCAGCCGGTCCGCGAGGTCGAAGGCGAGCGCGCCGAACTCGAAGGCCTCATGCGGGTCCTCGGGAAACAGGAGCACATGCTTCGTGTCCCCATGGGAAGCATAGGCGCAGAGCAGGATGTCGGATTGCTGCGTGCGGGTCGGCATTCCGGTCGAGGGGCCGCCGCGCTGCACGTCGAAGACGACTGCCGGCACCTCGGCGAAATAGGCAAGGCCGAGAAATTCCTGCATGAGCGAGATGCCGGGGCCGGAAGTCGCGGTGAAGGCGCGCGCCCCGTTCCAGGCGGCGCCGACCACGATGCCGATCGAGGCAAGCTCGTCCTCGGCCTGAACGATGGCGTAGCGGTTCTTGCCGCTTTCCTTCTCGGCGCGGTAGCGCTTGCAGAAATTGCCGAAGGCTTCGGCGAGCGAGGTCGAGGGCGTGATCGGATACCAGGCGCAGACCGTTGCGCCGCCATAGACGGCGCCGAGGGCCGCCGCGGCATTGCCTTCGACGAAGATGCGGTCGCCGATCTTGTCCGAGCGCCGCACCGTAAGGCCGATCGGGCAGGTGAGATTGGCAAGCGCATGCTCGCGACCGATGTGCAGCGCCTTCACATTCGGCGCGATCAGCTTCTCCTTGCCGCGGAACTGCTCGGAGAGAAGCTTCTCGATCTCGGCGACATCGATATCGAGAAGCGCCGATAGGGCGCCGACATAGATGATGTTCTTGAAAAGCTGGCGCTGGCGCGGATCCGAATATTCCTTGTTGCAGATCTGCGTCAGCGGCATGCCGATGACCGTGATATCCTCGCGGAATTTGGAGGCGGGAATCG
This sequence comes from Beijerinckiaceae bacterium, assembly GCA_035949255.1. Classification (GTDB taxonomy): domain Bacteria; phylum Pseudomonadota; class Alphaproteobacteria; order Rhizobiales; family Beijerinckiaceae; genus GAS188. The sequence goes on from DASZIL010000069.1 coordinate 50,977, forward strand.
GCCGGGAGGAATCATAGAAAAGATATCCGCCGGGCTCGATCGCGGCGACATCCTTGTCCCAGGTCTGCGGGTTCATCGCCACCATGAGATCGGTGCCGCCACGTGCCCCGAGATGGCCGGCTTCCGATACCCGCACCTCGTACCAGGTCGGCAACCCCTGGATGTTCGAAGGGAAGATGTTGCGCGGCGCGACCGGAACGCCCATGCGCAGGATGGCGCGCGCGAAGATCTGGTTCGCGCTCGCCGAGCCTGAGCCGTTGACGTTGGCGAACCGGACGACGAAGTCGTTTACGCGCTCGATCGGCATGCCTTATGTCCCGCATGGGTGATGTCGAGCGTGAATTTCTGCATGTCCCAGGCGCCGGTCGGGCAGCGCTCGGCGCAGAGGCCACAATGCAGGCAGACATCCTCATCCTTGGCCATGATGCGTCCAGTCTTGAGGCCGTCGGCCACATAGATGTCTTGCGTCGGGTTCGTCGCCGGCGCCGTGAGCCGGGAGCGCAGCTCGCTCTCCTCCCCGTTCTCGGCGAAGGTGATGCAATCCATGGGGCAGATATCCACGCAGGCGTCGCATTCGATGCACAGATTGGCGGAGAACACCGTCTGGGCATCGCAGTTGAGGCAACGCTGCGCCTCCGCGAAAGCGAGCTTCGGATCGAAGCCGAGCTCGACCTCCTGCTTGATGTCCTTCAGCGCGATCGCCTGCTCCTTGAGCGGCACCTTGTAGCGCAGATCGAGCGCCACATCATTGTCGTAGCTCCATTCATGGATGCCCATCTTCTGGCTGACGAGATTGGTCAGCGGCGGGGGGCGCTTGCGCACATCTTCGCCGCGCAGCAGAAGATCGATGGAGACGGCCGCGTCATGGCCATGCGCGACAGCCCAGATGATGTTCTTCGGGCCGAAAGCTGAATCGCCTCCGAAGAGCACATTCGGCAGGCTCGATTGAAAGGTCACCTTATCAACGACCGGCATGCCCCATTTGTCGAAGGCGAGGCCGATGTCCCGCTCGATCCAGGGGAAGGCATTCTCCTGCCCAACGGCGATCAGCACATCATCGCATTCCATGCGCACATCGGGCTCGCCGGTGGGCACGAGATTGCGCCGGCTGTCGGCGCCGCGCTCGGCGCGCACCTTCTCGAAGAGGACACCCGTGAGCCTTGAGCCCTGTCGCAGGAATTCCTTGGGGACGAGGTAGTTGAGGATGGGGATGCCCTCGTGAATGGCGTCCTCCTTCTCCCAGGGGGAGGCCTTCATTTCCTCGAAGCCCGAGCGCACCACGACGCTGACCTCCTCGCCGCCGAGCCGGCGCGAGGAGCGGCAGCAATCCATGGCGGTGTTGCCGCCGCCGAGCACGATCACCCTGCGTCCGATCTTGGTGATGTGACCGAAGGAGACGCTCGAGAGCCAATCGATGCCGATATGAATATGGGCCGCCGCTTCCTTGCGGCCGGGAATGTCGAGGTCGCGGCCGCGCGGCGCGCCCGTGCCCACGAAGATCGCGTCATACCCCTGTTTGAGAAGGGTGCCGAGGCTGTCGATGGCCTGGCCGGCCCGGAATTCCACGCCCCGATCGAGGATATAGCCGACCTCCTCGTCGATGACGCTCTCCGGCAGGCGGAATTTCGGGATCTGGCTGCGCATCATGCCGCCCGCCCGCTTGTCCCCATCGAAGACGGTGATCTCGTAGCCGAGCGGGGCGAGATCGCGCGCCACGGTCAAGGACGCGGGTCCTGCCCCAATGCAGGCGATGCGCTTGCCGTTCGTCTCTTTCGGTCGGGCCGGGAGTCGATCTGTGATGTCGTCCTTGTAGTCGGCCGCCACGCGCTTCAGCCGGCAAATGGCGACGGGCTCTTCCTCTACGCGCGCACGACGACAAGCGGGTTCGCAGGGACGATCGCATGTCCTTCCCAAAATGCCCGGAAAGACATTCGATTCCCAATTGATCATGTAGGCGTCGCTGTAGCGCCCCGCCGCGATCAAGCGGATATACTCGGGGACCGGGGTATGGGCAGGGCAAGCCCATTGGCAGTCGACGACCTTATGGAAGTAATCGGGGTTGCCGATATCGGTGGGCTTCACTCATCCTCCCTAGGACCGCCTGGTGCGTGTGGCCGAAGAAAAAATGCCCCATGGGGGCAAAAGTTTCGCGAGCCGTCGCGCTTTGCCAGTGCTTGCCCCAGAACGACTGGGACGGCAGGGAACGTGATGATTATATGCTAAATAGTCAAGCCTTTGCGACCTCTCGCCGGCGGGCGAGCCCCGCTGCCACTTCTGCTAGGGCGCCATCTATGTTACCGCAGCCTCGAACCTGATTTGAGCCAAAGCGCCGCGAGCGAATACTTCTGGAGCAGACAAGCGATGGCCGGGGACGATCTCGACCTCAATTCCCTCAATGACGCCGACCTCGTCGCGCAAATGCATGACGACCTTTACGACGGGCTGAAGGCGGAGATCGAGGAGGCCGTGCGCATTCTTTTGAAGCGCAATTGGGCGCCTTACAAGGTGCTCACCGAATCGCTCGTCGAAGGCATGCGCATCGTCGGCGAGGATTTCCGCGACGGCATCCTCTTCGTACCGGAAGTGCTGATGTCGGCGAACGCCATGAAGGGCGGCATGGCGATTTTGCGCCCGCTGCTCGCCGAAACCGGCGCGCCGAAGATCGGCAAGATGGTGATCGGCACCGTGAAGGGCGATATTCACGACATCGGCAAAAACCTCGTCTGCATGATGATGGAAGGGGCGGGATTCGAGGTCGTCGATCTCGGCATCAACAACGGGGTCGAGAAATATCTCGCGGCGATCGAGGAGCATTCGCCCGATATTCTCGGCATGTCCGCCCTTTTGACGACGACTATGCCCTATATGAAGGTTGTGATCGACACCTTGAAGGAAAAAGGCATTCGCAACGATTACGTCGTGCTCGTCGGCGGCGCGCCGCTCAACGAAAGCTTCGCCAATGCCATTGGGGCCGACGCCTATTGCCGCGACGCCGCCGTCACGGTCGAGACCGCGAAGGCGCTTCTCGCCCGGCGCCAAGGCTCGGCGCAAGCGCAGGCACAGGCGGCGCAATAGGAGGCGATCACGGGTCGGGCGGATGATCAAGGCAAGGAGCGAGACAGGCTCACATGAGGACGATTCGCGAGCGCAAGAGTGAGGGAGCACGGCCCAGCGGCGGGAAGGGGGCTGCCAACGCTCCTCTGCCGGCCGACCCCGACGCCGGATTCGATGCTCCGCCTTCCTCTTCGTCCGCGGATAAGCCTGATACGCTCGTCATCGCCTGCGGAGCCTTGGCGAAGGAGCTTCTCGCCGCCATTCGCCTCAATCGCTGGTCGCATCTTTCCGTGACCTGCCTGCCGGCCATCCTGCACAACCGGCCCGAGCGCATCACGGAAGCCGTGCGCGGGAAGATACGCGCCAATCGCACGCGTTATCGCCGCATCTTGTGCCTTTACGGGGATTGCGGCACCGGCGGCAGGCTCGACGAGATGCTGGTGCAAGAAGGCGTGGAGCGCATCGAGGGCGCCCATTGCTACGCTTTCTATGCGGGCCTCGACGCGTTCGATCAGATGATGGAAGAGGAGATCGGCACTTTCTTCCTCACCGATTATCTGGTGCGCTTCTTCGACCGGCTGGTGATGGAGGGCCTCGGCCTCGACCGCCACCCCGAGCTGCTCGCCGATTACTTCGGCAACTATGCCAAGGTGGTCTGGCTCGCACAGGCGCCCGATGCCGACCTCGAGAGAAGGGCAGAGGCGGCGGCGTCTTTGCTCGGTCTTCCTTTGGAAAAACGCGTGACGGGCTTGCGGGGTCTCGAAGGCTTCCTTGCACGCCAAACGCTGGCGCCGCTTGCCTCGACAGCCCCCCAGCACCCCTCCCGATAGGCGCGATGGCACAACTCATCATCGCCTATTGGCGCGATATTCCAGCTCAGGTCACCGCATCGCCGCCCGGCGGCCGCAGGAGCGCACGCGTCAAGCGCGAGCTCTCGCCACGCTTCGCGCAGGCGATCGACATGGCCGCGATGCGAAGCAGCGCGACCGGAACCGACGCCTATCTCGCCGACTGGCGGCAGGGCGAACCCGCGCCGTGCGGTGAGGACCTCGAAGCGGCCGTGCTCGCCGAGGTCGAGCGTCTCGAGCGCGAATACGACGATGCGCGCCTTCGCGCGCTCGTCGCGTCCGGCGGCCGGGAGAAGCCGCAACCGGGATGACGCTTGCCTGTGCATCGCGTCATGGCCGTGCGCGTGACGGCCAACCACGTCTCCTCTTTGGTAAGGTAAGGGATGGATGGCGAGGCCATGCCCGACCAGGACATAGGGAATGGATGGCCGGGCGAGGCTCGACCAGGACCTAATCGGCGAATCAAACGCATGACCGAGTTCACCGTTGCCTTCTCTCCCTCCGGCAAGCGCGGGCGCTTTGCCGAAGGGGTGAGCGTGCTCGAGGCTGCGCGCAGGCTTGGCGTCGATCTCGATTCGGTGTGCGGCGGGCGCGGCATCTGCGGACGTTGCCGGGTCGCCATCGTCGAAGGCGTGGACCAGAAGCGTGCCATCGCCTCCGCGTTCGACCATGTGACGGCGTTGGGCGCCGTCGAGGAACGCTACCAGCGCGTGCGGCGCGCCTTCGGGCGCGGCGAGCGGCTGGGCTGCCAGGCGCGCCTTCGCGGCGATCTCCTTGTCGACGTGCCGGCGGAATCGCAGCTTCACCGGCAGGTGGTGCGCAAGCGCGCCGAGGCCTGGCCGGTAAAGATCGACCCGGTGCTGCGCCTCCATTACGTCGAGGTCGCAAAGCCCGACATGGCCGATCCGTCGAGCGATTTCCGCCGCCTCGCCGAGGCACTCGCCGAGCAATGGAGCCTGTCGGATGTGCGCGCCGATCTCGCCGTGCTGCGCCGCTTGCAGAAAACGCTCCGCGCCGGCGATTTCGCCGTGACGGCATGCGTGCGGCACGGGCGCGACATCGTCGCCGTCTATCCCGGCTTGAAGGAGCGCGTCTTCGGCCTTGCCTTCGACATCGGCTCGACGACGGTCGCGGCCCATCTCTGCGATCTCGGGAGCGGCGACGTCCTCGCTTCGGGCGGCCGCATGAATCCGCAGATCCGGCTCGGCGAGGATCTGATGAGCCGCGTCTCGCACATCATGATGCATCCAGGCGGCGATCGCGAGCTGACCGAAGCCGTGCACGAGGCGCTCGCGGCGCTTGCGGGGGAGACCGCGAAAGCGGCGGGCGTTGCCCTCGACGACATCGTCGAGGCGACGCTCGCCGGCAATCCGATCATGCATCATCTCGCGCTCGGCCTCGACCCCACGGAGCTCGGCGTCGCACCCTTCGCGCTCACCATCGATGCGGGTTTCGACGCCCCGGCGCGCGAGATCGGCCTTGCCATCGCGCCTGGCGCCTTCGCTTACGCGCTCCCCTGCATCGGTGGGCATGTGGGGGCGGACGCGGCGGCCGTCGTCTTGTGCGAAGCCCCTTATCTTTCCGACGAGATTCGCCTCATCGTCGACGTCGGCACCAACGCCGAGATCGTCCTCGGCAACCGTGACCGCCTCCTCGCTTGCTCGTCCCCGACCGGGCCCGCCTTCGAGGGCGCGCAGATCAGCTGCGGCCAGCGCGCCGCGCCTGGCGCCATCGAGCGCCTGCGCATCGACCGTGCGACGTTCGAGCCGCGCTTCAAGGTGATCGGCTGCGATCTCTGGTCGGACGAAGAAGGCTTTGCCGAGGCCACCCACTTGACCGGCGTCACCGGGATCTGCGGCTCGGGCATCATCGAGACGGTCGCGGAGATGGCGATCTGCGGCCTGTTGCGCCCGGATGGCATCATCGACGGGACGATGGCGGCGCGCACGCCACGCATCAGAACCGACGGGCGCACCTTCGCCTTCGTGATCGCCGAGGGGGAGCCGCGCATCGCCATCACGCAAGGCGACATTCGCGCCATTCAGCTCGCCAAGGCGGCGCTTTACGCCGGCGTCAAGCTGCTCATGGAGCGCTACGGCGTGGCGAAGGTCGAGCGGATCACGCTCGCCGGCGCCTTCGGCAGCCATATCGATCCCGCCTACGCCATGGCGCTCGGCCTCATCCCCGATTGTCCGCTCGACAAGGTGTCCTCGGCCGGCAACGCCGCCGGAACGGGCGCGCGCATCGCCTTGTTGAACGCGGCGTCACGGCGTGAGATCGGCCAGGTGGTGCGCAACATCGAAAAAGTCGAGACGGCGATCGAGCCGGGCTTCCAGGCCCATTTCGTCGAGGCGATGGCGATCCCGCATGCGGGCGACGCCTTCCCGCATCTTGAGGAAAGGCTCGGCGTCACCTTCAAGCGCGCCGAGACGCGCGCGCCGAGACGAAGGGGCGGGCGAAGGCGGTAACTCACGCAAAGTGGCGCGCCCTTCTTCTCACACGCGAAAAACGAATAGGGAAGGCGGTTAGCTCTTCGCGTTTCCCCCATATTGCAGGACCTGGACCTTCTCGAGCGTAACGAGGCCGCTCCCTATCATCTTCTCGAGCTCGGGAAGGAAATCCTTGATCTTCGCTTCCTCGTCGACGATCTCGATGACGATCGGCAGATCCTCGGAGAGCCGGAGGATCTTCGCCGTGTGCAGCCGGCTCGAGTGGCCGAAACCCATCGGTCCGCGCAGCACCGTCGCGCCGGCGAGGTGCAACTCGCGGGCCTGGAGGACGATCGTCTCATAAAGCGGGCGGCCCTGATATTTATCGTCCTCGCCGATGAAGATGCGAAGCAGCATGGCGTCGCGCGAAATCTGCATGATCAGGCGCCCTTGAGTTGGTTGAGGGAGGCGGCGGCCACATGTCCGAGCCAGACCGCCGCGAGGCACAAGACGAGGGAGAGCGCGATGTTGACGCCCGCGAGCTTCATCTCGCCGTCGCGCACGAGGTTGAGCGTTTGCAGGCTGAAGGACGAGAAGGTGGTGTAGCCGCCGCAAATGCCCGTCATCACGAACTGGCGGGCTTCGGTGCGCACCAGATACCGGCCGTCTGGGCCGGTGAGGGTGGCGAAGAATCCGATGATGAAGGAGCCGATGACGTTGACCGACAAGGTGCCGAAAGGGAAGGTCTCGCCGAAATGGTCGGCGGCGAAACCCGAGCACCAATAGCGCGCAGCACCTCCGAGCGCGCTCCCGACCGTCACCCAGACATACATCATCGTTCGTCTCTCCTCCCGAGATGGGAAGCCTCTCGTTTTGCCTTGCCTGCCATTGACCGGGGAGGGCGCGCAACCGTCAAGGCACTCGATGGTCGGCAAGGCCCGCGCCCGGGGTCGCCCTCGCACAGACCTGCATCGCCGTCGCGAGCCGACCCCGCTCCTCGGCGGTGAGGCTCTCGGCGAGCACGCTCGCCCATAGCCCCTCCTTCTTCAGCTCGGCGGCAGTGCAGACGCAATAGGAACGGCAGGCTGTCTCCTCGCCGTGATGCGAGGCGCAGGTCGCCCGGCATGCATCGACGAAGGGGCGATCCTCATCCGGCACCGAGGCGCCGGCCAGCGTCAACTGGGCGATGAGCGAAAGCGTGCCGAACATCACAGGCTGGTGAATGAGGTAGATAGCGAGGCTATGGCGTCCCGCCCAGGCGAAGGCGCGGCCGGGCGCGCGTCGTGGAGTCCAGAGCGCCAAGGGGCTTATCGCGAAACGAGGCAGGGCGAGCCGCGCGAGCGCCATGCCGGCGAGGAAGGGCGAAAGCCAGGGAAAGACCGGCTCGAAATCGAGCGTCGCCGGGGTGATGGTGGACAATCCGAGCCAGCGAAGAAAAGGCGCATCAAAAACCGCAGAGGCGATGAAATCCGGCGCGAGCAGCACCAGGATCGCCGCGATCATCGTCGCCGGCCATGGAAGCCGCAGGAAGGCAAGGCCGATCACGCTCGCGACCGCGATCGAATGCAGGATGCCGAAGAAGATGAATTCGCGCGGCATCATGAGCCAGGTCGCGAGCGTGACGACGAGGGCGGCGCCGGCGAGGATCGCGAGGCGCCTCAGATAAGCCTCCCAGCGCATCCCCTTGGCGTGCGCGATGACGAGGCTCATGCCGGAAAGCGCGAGAAAGCTTCCCGCGATCAGGCGCGCGAACCATCGCCACCGAGGATCGCCGCCGACGTCGAGCGCCGCCAAGCCCAGGCTGTCGAGGTCGAAGGAGAAATGGAAGACGACCATGGCGGCGAGCGCGAGGCCGCGCGCCGCGTCGAGCACGGCAAAACGCGGCAAGGCTTCAGCCTCTTGGCGTTGCCGCGACGATATTGGGCTCACGCGTGCGCCGATGGGAGGGGAGGGGTCGCTCGGCAATGAAATGCGCCCTTGCTTTTCCTTCGGCGCGAGGTTCTCACGCGAGGCCGAGGAAGTCGCGCTTGCCGAGCTCGACGCCGTTGTGGCGCAAGAGGGCATAGGCGGCGGTGGCGTGGAAGTAGAAATTCGGCAGGGCGAAAAACAAGAGGTAATCGCGCCCTTTCATCTGGGTGTCCTTGCCGGCGATCTTGAGCGTGATGTCCTTGTTCTCGGTGCCGTCGATGTCTTTCGCTTTCAACCCGTCGATGAAAGCGAGCGTCGCCGCGACACGGGCCTTCAATTCCGCAAAGCTCTTTTCCTTGTCTTCATGCTTGGGCGCTTCGACGCCTGATAGCCTGGCGCAGCAGTTCTTGGCAAAATCGCAGGTGAGCTGCACCTGCCGGGTGAACGAAAACATGTCGGGAAAGAGCCGTGCGCC
>DASZIL010000070.1:0-11521 GCA_035949255.1 Beijerinckiaceae bacterium
ATCGATGCCGACATTGGTGAAGAGCTCGCGGCCGAGCGCCTGGTTGCGATGGGCGACGAGCACCACCTCGACGCCATCGATGCGGATCGCCGCGCAATCGCCGAGCTTGGTCTTGGCCGCGCCGAAGGATTGCATGGCGTCACGGCAAAGCCCGGTCACCTCGACCTCGGCGTCGATGGGCGTGCCCGATTCAGGCCCGCTCTTGCCGCCAAAGCGAAGCTTCAAACGCGCGCCCTTGCCGACCGTAAAGCAGAAGCGCACCGCGACCGGGTCCCAAAGCGGGCCGACCGCCGCATCGGCGACGCCCTTCTCGAGAAGCAGGCGGATCATGTCGGTATTGTCCGACGCCGCCCCTCCGCCGGCATTGTCGGAAGTGTCGGCGATGACGGTGGTGCCTTCATTGCGCGCCTGCGCCTTGCCGAGCGCTTCTTCCTGCGACAAGAGCTTCGGCGCGAGCCGGTCGAGCTTCTCGATGATCTCTCCCGCAAGCGTCGCGGCGAGCTTATCGCCCTCCGCCTTCCGGTCATCGGTGATGACGAGCATGCGCGAGCCGATATCGGGCACGTCGGCATGCTGGAAGCCGTGACCGAAGGAGACGGAGAGCACATGGGGCTCGGCCTTCTCCAGTGCCGCCATCTTGTCGACGAAGGAGCGCATCGGCTCGACGGTCGTTGGATAAAAGCTGATGAGGCGCATGTCGTAGAGCGAGGTGACGGGCTTGATCTCGCCCCTGATGGTGCGCAGCACCAAGGTCACCAACTCCTCGGCGCGCTCGAGGAAATCGGTGTGCGGGTATTCCTTGTAGAGGATCGAGATGTCGGCTTTCGAGACGCGCTTCTCGGTGAGATGGCAGTGCAGATCATATTCGCAGCCGATCACCGCCTTCGTGCCCGCGAGCTTGCGCACGCGCTCGATGAGGTCGCCTTCGCAATCGTCATAGCCGTAAGCCACCATGGCGCCGTGCAGGCCGAGCAGCACGCCGTCGACCGGAAGCGCCGCTTCGAGCTCTGCAAGGATGCGGTCGCGCATCATCTCGTAATCGGCCTTGCCGCAAGTGCCGGACGGCTCCGCCCAGAAGCACGAGCCCTCGATCAAGGTGAAGCCGTCCGCGGCGGCGCGCTTGCGGGCGACGTAAAGCGGCGCCGTCGTGTGCTTGGGCGCATCGGGATGTTTCCCGGGCGGATACGCAAAGGAGGCTTCGAAATTGGCGTAGGAGGTCGGTATGGGCGAGAAGGTGTTCGTCTCGGTTCCGAGCGAGGCCGCGAAGATGCGCATGAGGGTCGATCCGTCCGAAGGGGGCGCCATGCTGCCGGAGCGCCGGCTTCGGGGCAAGCCCGGGAGGAAGCGCTTGTGACGAAGCGCTGAATCGGACGCCCTTACGCCCAGGGCTCACCCTTCAGCAGCCGATCCGCGATACCCTTGGCGCAGGCGTCGAGAATGGCCTCGCCCTTCGCCGGCGTCGAGCGCCGCGCATCGCCCATGACGCCGGAAGGGGTGAGCTCCTTGAAGGATTTCCACACATGGATCGGCCGCGCCAGCGCCGATGAGATGCTGAGGCTCGCGCCATGCGCCTCGGGCAAGCGCGAATGATCGACGAGATCGGGCTTCATCGCCATCATCATCGAGGTCTCGCCCTCGCAAGCGTGCTGGATGCCCTCTTGATCCTCGAGGATCGCCTTCGTCTCCTCGAGCCCGCCCATGATGTAGGTGGTCGTCGCGATCGGCGCCTTGAGCTCGCGCGCAAGCTCGGTGGTGAAGGCGTTGAGCGCGGCGATATTGCCGCCATGGCCGTTGACGATCAGGATCTTCTCGAAGCCCGCCCGCAGGATCGATTGGCACAGATCGCGCAACAGCGCGTAATAGGTCGACAAGCTTAACGTGAAGGTGCCGCCGAAGGCCACGTGATGCTCGGCGAGTCCACACCACAGCGTCGGCGCGACCACGATCGGGCGCGTCTTCACGACGAGCGCGGCGGCGCGCCGGCAAGCCTCGCTGCACAGATAATCATCGACGCCGGTCGCGAGGTGAGGGCCATGCTGCTCGGTCGAGGCGACGGGCAAGAGCACGATCGCCCCTTCGGCGGCACGGCCGCGCAGGGTCTCGGCGGTCATGCGGTTCCACAGGATTTCGGTCATCGGCTTCTCTTTCGTTCATCGGGCAGGGGCGTTAAGGGTCCTTGGCGGCGTCTTCGCCGGCCTGCGCCGACCTCCAAGCGCCATCCCTCGCGTAAGGCACAAAAGCGGTCAACCCACCCGGCATGAGCCCCAATTCGCGTTGCGAGCAATCGCGGTCACCCGATCTTCACCGAATTTCGTGACAACTCTTGACGAAATGTCACAATCCGGCAGTTATTCGTTTCAAAGTGTTTGAGCGCGGGAGGAAGCACGGGTGGCCGGCGACCATCGCATCTTGAGCGTCCGCGACCTCGCCGTCGATTTCACCGGCGAAGCGGGCATCGTGCATGCGTTGCGCGACGTGAATTTCGACCTCTACCGTGGCCGCACCCTGGCGATCGTCGGCGAATCCGGTTCCGGAAAATCGGTCACCGTTCAGGCCGTGATGGGGCTTCTGCCGAAGAATGCCCGCATCACGCGCGGTGAGATCATATTCCGCGATCCCTTGCGCCAGGACCTCGTCGACATCACCACCCTGCCGCGCAACGGCGACGAGATGCGAGACATCCGCGGCGGGCGTATCGCCATGATCTTCCAGGAGCCGATGACCTCGCTCTCCCCGTTGCATACGATCGGGTCGCAGATCGCCGAGGCGGCGCGCATCCATCGCCAGGCGGACGCGCGCCAGTCCCGCGACATGGCGGTCGATCTTCTCGCCAAGGTCGGCTTCCAGCACCCGCAACAGCAGGTCGTCGCCTATCCGTTCGAGCTTTCGGGCGGCATGCGCCAGCGCGCCATGATCGCCATGGCGTTGATGTGCCAACCCGCGATCCTCATCGCCGACGAGCCGACGACCGCCCTCGATGTGACGACGCAGGCCAATATCCTTTCCTTGATGAAAGGCCTCCAGTCGCAATTCGACATGGGGATCTTGCTGATCACCCATGATCTCGGGGTGGTGGCCAATGTGGCCGATGATGTGGCGGTGATGTATCGCGGCGAGATCATGGAGCGCGGCGATGTCGAGGCGATCTTCCGCCATGCGCGCCACCCTTATCTGAAGGGGCTGATGCGCTGCGTGCCGAAGGTGGACGGGAAGCCGGAGGACCGGCTCACCCCGCTGCGGGACGCGGTGCCGAGCGAGCCGCCGGCCGAGACCATGAAACCCTTGGCAAATCGCGGCACGAAGGTGCTCGAGGTTCAAAATGTGTCGAAGACCTTCTTCAAACGCGGAGGGCCGTTCTCGGCGGGCTTTCGCGTCGCGGCGCTGACCAAGGTGAGCCTCTCGGTCGAGCGCGGCGAGACGCTCGGCATCGTCGGCGAATCGGGTTCGGGCAAGACGACGCTCTCCAAGATCATCATGGGCGCGATGAAGCCCGATGAGGGCCGCGTGCTCTATGACGATGGTTCCGGCCCGCGCGACATCGCCACCTTCGAGGGGGCGGAGCTCACCGCCTATCGCCGCGCCGTCCAATTCGTGTTCCAGGATCCCTTCTCGAGCCTCAATCCGCGCATGACGGTGCACGACATTCTCAGCGAACCGCTGGTGGTGCACGGCGTGGGCGATGCGGCGTCGCGCCACAAGCGCGTCATCGAGCTGTGCTCCCTCGTCGGCATCGATCGGCGAGCGTTGTCGCGCTATCCCCATTCCTTCTCCGGCGGCCAACGCCAGCGCATCGGCATCGCCCGGGCGCTCGCTCTCGAGCCCTCGGTCCTGCTTTGCGACGAGCCGACCTCGGCGCTGGATGTCTCGGTGCAGGCGCAGATCCTCAACCTCTTGAAGGACCTGCAGGCCGAGCTTGGCCTGTCGCTTCTTTTCGTTTCCCACAACCTCGCGGTCATTCATTATCTCGCGAAGGATGTGGCGGTGATGTGCCGCGGCCATGTGGTCGAGCAAGGGCCGAGCGCCGAGGTCTTCGCCTCGCCGCGCCACCCTTACACCAAGGCGTTGCTCGCGGCCGTGCCGAGCGCCGATCTCGATCACCTGCTCGATTTCGAGAAGATCGCCGGAGACGGCGTCACCCTGCCGTCGAGCTGGCCGATGCCGTTCACCATCCGCGCGGATGGGCCGAGGCCCGACATGGTGGAGGCGGCACCCGGACATTTTGTGCGCATTGCCGGAGGTGCAAAAGGCCTCACCGAGCTCGTCTCATGAAAAAGACGCTTCGACGCGGCTTGGCCTCGGCGACAATCGTCATCGCGCTTTGTCTTGCCGGGACGAGCGCACGCACGGCCGGAACCGAGGCATCGGGAAGCGAGCCGGCAGGCGGCGGCACGGGTTTGGTCATCATCGGCCCGGACGCGACCCCGCCCCTTCCCCCGAGCTACCAGGACGCGCCGATGCTCGCGCCCCTCGTTGAAAGCGGCAAGCTGCCGCCGGTCGCCGAACGCCTGCCCAAGACGCCGCTCGTCGTCGACCTGAAAGGCAAGGGCCGGGAGATCGGCCGCTATGGTGGGGATTTGCGCAGCCTCGTGAGCAAGGCGCGCGACCTTCGCCTCATCACCGTCAACACCTACACGCGGCTCGTCGTCTATGACGAGAAGCTGAAGCTCCGGCCGGACATATTGGAGAAGGTCGAGGCGCAGGACGACCGCATCTTCACCTTCACGCTGCGCGAGGGCCATCGCTGGTCCGACGGCGAGCCCTTCACGGCGGAGGACTTCCGCTTCTATTTCGAGGACATCGCCAACAACAAGGAGCTTTCACCGGCCGGCCCTGAACCGATTTTCTATGTCGACGGCAAGCTCGCGCGCTTCGAGGTCCTCGACGAGCGGCACGTGCGCTATAGCTGGGACAAGCCCAATCCCTTGTTCCTCCCCACGCTGGCGCAGCCACGTCCCGTCTTCATTTGCGCGCCCGCCCATTACCTCAAGCCCTTCCACAGCCGTTACGCCCAGCCCGCCAAGCTTGCCGAGCTCGCCGCGAAAGCCAAGCTCAGGAGCTGGGCCGCCTTGTTCAACCGCCTCAACGACCCTTACGACAACGCCAATCCGGACATGCCGACGCTGAATGCCTGGAAGATCGTGACCCGGGCGCCCGCCAATCGCTTCATCTTCGAGCGCAACCCATATTTTCACCGCGTCGATCCGGAAGGCCGCCAGCTTCCCTATATCGACCGGCTCTTCATCGATCTCGCGACCGCGAGCCTCTTCGCGCCCAAGGCGAACGCCGGCGAGGTCGATCTTCTGGCGCGCGGGCTCTCGATGTACGACGCGCCGGTGCTCAAGGAGGGGGAAGCCGAGCACCATTATCGCACGTTTCTCTGGCCGATCGCGCGCGGCTCATCCTACGCGCTCTATCCGAACCTCACGACCGAGGATCCGGTCTGGCGGGCGCTCAATCGCGATCAGCGCTTCCGCGTCGCGCTCTCGCTCGCCATCGACCGCCGTATCATCAACAACGCGATGATGTTCGGCCTCGGCCTCGAGGGCAACAACACCGTCATGCCCGAAAGTCCGCTCGACGACGAAGCGAACCGGACGGTGAACGCGACCTATAATCCGGACCTCGCCAACAATCTTCTCGACGGCATCGGCCTCACCGCGCGCAACGCCGAGGGAGTGCGGCTTCTGCCGGATGGGCGCGAGCTCGAGATCGTCGTCGAAGTGGCGGGCGACAGCCGCGACACCATCGATGTGCTGCAGCTCATCACCGAGTTCTGGCGCGATGTCGGCGTGAAGCTCTTCATCAAGCCGCAGGAACCCGGCGTGTTGCGAAACCGCTCTTACGCGGGGCGCACCGTCATGGTGGCCGGCCCCGGCCTCGACAACGCCATCCCGACCGCGGAGATGCCTCCTTACGAGATCGCGCCCGCGCTCGGCGAGAACTACGCCTGGCCGCTCTGGGGCGAATATGAGGAGACGCGCGGCAAGCATGGCGAGGCCGTCGATCTCCCCGACGCCAAGCGGCTGCTCGACCTCTATCACCAATGGCTGGAAACGAGCGACGTGGGCGCGCAAACGCGGATCTGGAAGGAAATGCTGCGGCTCAACGCCAAGAACGTCTTCAGCATCGGCACGGTGACGCGCGAGCTGCAGCCTGTCGTGGTCTCGAACCGGCTGCACAACGTGCCGGAGAAGGCGATTTTCGCCTTCGAGCCGACCTCATATTTCGGCGTCTACCGCATGGAAGAATTCTTCTTCACGGAGTGATCGGGAATGGCGTTGCTGCGCTACCTCTTGCGCCGATTGGTGACCATGGTGCTGACGCTCGCCGCCATCTCGGCGCTCGTGTTCTTCATCATCAAGCTGCCGCCCGGCGATTACCTCACAAACCAGATCGCGGAGCTCGCCGCGGAAGGGGATCAGTCGAGCCTCGCCAAGGCGCAGTTCCTGCGCCACCAATTCGGGCTCGATCTGCCGGTCTGGCAGCAATATCTCGTCTGGGTGGGGCTGATGCCGGGGCCGAACGGCTGGTCCGGCCTGCTCCAAGGAAATTGGGGCTGGTCCTTCGAATATAACCAGCCGGTGAATGCGGTGGTCGGCCAGGCGCTCCTGCTCACGCTCGTGGTCAACCTCGCCGCGGTCATCTTCGTCCATATCGTCGCGATCCCCATCGCCATCTATTCGGCCGTGCGCCAATATTCGATCGGCGATTACCTCGTCACCTTCATCGGCTATATCGGGCTCGCGACGCCGAGCTTCCTCCTCGCGCTCGTGCTTCTCTACTACCTCAACCGCTGGTTCGGCATCTCCATCGGCGGCTTGATGGATCCCGCATATGCTGACCAGGCCTGGAGCGTCGAGAAAATGCACTCCATCGCCTCCCATCTCATCGTGCCGACCGTGGTGATCGGGCTCGCCTCGACCGCCGCCATGATCCGGCGGATGCGGGCGAACCTCCTCGATGAGCTGCAGAAGCAATATGTGGTCACGGCGCGCGCCAAGGGGCTTTCCGAAGGCAGGCTGCTCCTCAAATATCCGTTCCGCATGTCGCTGAACCCCTTCATCGCCGACGTCGGCAACATCCTGCCGCATCTCGTCTCCGGCTCGGTGCTCGTCTCGCTCGTGCTCAATTTGCCGACGGTCGGGCCGATCCTGCTGCAGGCGCTGCGCGTCCAGGACCAGTATCTCGCCGGCTTCATCTTGATGTTCGTCGCCATACTGACGGTTGTCGGCATGCTGATCTCGGACCTCGCGCTCGCCGCGCTCGATCCGCGCATCCGTTTCGCCGGACGCGCCGCATGAGAAGCGCGCCATGAACGAAATGTCCGCGAACGCGGAGCCGCGCCTGCCTCCGGCGCTCGAGGAGCGCTTCGTCTCGCAAGCCCCTTTCGATCCGCAAGCGCCAGGTCCGAGCGGCGAGAATGCGCTGGCGCGCGCGTCCTCGCTCGCGCTGACCTGGCGCAAGTTCAAGCGCAACAAGGCCGCGGTTATTGCCGCGGTGATCTTGCTGATCACCTATCTCGCGGTTCCTTTCGCCGAGGTGATCGCCCCCTACCCCCCGGCCGAGCGGCGCGCCAACCACCTCTACGCCCCGCCGCAACGGGTTCATCTTTTCCACAAGGGGCAGTTCAAGGGACCCTTCGTCTATCCGGAGAGCTTCCGCTTCAACCCCGCGACCTTCACGCGCGATTACACGAGCGACAAGAAGGCGCCGCAGCGGATCCGCTTTCTGTGCCGCGGCGCGCCCTATCTGCTGCTGGGTCTCATCCCGGCCGATTTTCACCTCTTCTGCCCGCCCCGAGACGGCACGCTGTTCCTTCTCGGCACCGACAAGCTCGGCCGCGACCTCTTCTCGCGCATCGTCTACGGCGCGCGCATCTCGCTCACCGTCGGCATCGCCGGAATCATCGTCTCCTTCGTCGTCGGGCTGACGCTCGGCGGGCTCGCGGGCTATCTCGGCGGTTTCGTGGACGCCGCCGTGCAGCGCCTCATCGAGATCTTGCGCTCGTTGCCCGAGCTGCCGCTCTGGCTCGCGCTTTCGGCAGCCTTGCCGGCAAACCTGAGCCCGATCCTCGTCTTCCTCGGCATCACGGTCATCCTGGGGTTGCTCGATTGGCCGGGGCTTGCCCGCGCGGTGCGCTCGAAGCTCCTCGCGCTGCGGGAAGAGGATTTCGTCAAGGCGGCCGAGCTCATCGGCGCCTCGCGCTTCCGCATCATCGCCCGCCATTTGATCCCGAATTTCATGAGCCATTTGATCGCTTCCGCGACGCTGTCGATTCCCTCGATGATCCTGGGCGAGACGGCCCTCTCCTTCCTCGGGCTCGGCCTGCGGCCGCCCATCGTGAGCTGGGGCGTGCTTCTCAACGACGCGCAGAACCTCGCCTCGGTCAATCTCTATCCCTGGCTGCTCGCCCCGATGGTCCCGGTGATCGTCGTCATCCTCGCGTTCAATTTTGTCGGAGACGGGCTGCGCGACGCCGCCGACCCCTATCACTGACCGCCGTCGCGGCCCGTGATGCCTGGTTTGCGATGGGCGCGCTAGAGCATGATCCGGAAAAATGGACACCATTTTTCCGAAAAGATTATGCTCCATTAATAACTTAGTCTAAAGCACGTCATGCGGCGTGCGGGATGCGGGGGTTGAAAATTCGCCTCTGGCCAGGGGAGCAAGGAGGGCCTGATGCTGGCACGCGATGTGATGACGACGCCCGTGATATCCGTCACGCCCGCGACGCGCACGCGCGACGCCATCGAGCTGATGCTCGCCCATCACCTGAGCGGGCTTCCGGTCCTCGACGATGAAGGCAAGCTCATCGGCATCTTGAGCGAGGGCGATCTCATCCGCCGCTCCGAGCTCGGCACGGAGAAGCACCGCTCGCGCTTCATCGCCTTCCTTCTCGGGCCCGGCCGGGCCGCCCATGACTACACCAAAAGTCATGCCCGCTTCGTGCGCGGCGTGATGACGCAAGAGGTGATCGCGGTTGCCGAGGACACGCCGATCGAGGAGATCGTCGGCTTGATGGAGAAGCACGCGATCAAGCGCGTGCCGGTGATGCGAGGCGATGCGATCATCGGCATGGTATCGCGCGCCGATCTTCTGCGCGCGCTCGTCGCCGCAAGCCGAAAGCGCGAGGAGACGATGACCGACGAGGCGATCAGGGCGCGCATCCTCGCCGAGATCGCCAAGGAGGAATGGGCGCCGTCGAACAGCGTCGCCGTCGCGGTCAGGGACGGGGCAGTCGTGCTCACCGGCACGATTTTCGACGAGCGGCAGCGGGCGGCGCTCAAGGTCGTCGTCGAGAACACGCCGGGGGTGAAGAAGATGAATGACAGGCTCGTGTGGATCGACCCCGGATCCGGTCTCGTCGTCGAGGCGCCGGAAGACAGCGAGGACGACAGCGTTTCGCGATGAGCAGAGGCGTCAATCGGCCGCGGCTTCTCCTGACGGTGATGGCGTCGCCGGAGGCGCTTCGGGGCGAGGCGCTGCCTCCTCTTCCTCATCGCCATAGCCGACGAGCCGCAAGGGCCGTGCCTTGATCCCCAAGCTGCCGCACCAATGCACCAGCGCATCCTCCTCGCCATGCGTGACCCAGACCTCTCCGGCGCCCGTCTCGCGAATGGTCTCGGTGAGCCCACCCCAATCGCAATGATCGGAAATCACGAGCGGCAGCTCGACCCCGCGCTGCCGGGCGCGCGCCCGAACACGCATCCAGCCGGAGGCGAAGGCGCTGAGCGGCTCCGGAAAACGCCGCGTCCAGAGATCCTGGATTTGCCCCGGCGGGCACAATACGATCTCGCCCGCGAAAGCAGGATCGGCGCCGCGCGAGCGCCCGGCCGGCACCTTGCGCAGATCGCCGAGATTGACGCCATGCGCCGCATAAAGCGCGCAGAGCCGCTCCAAGGCGCCATGCACGTAAATCGGGCGGTCATAGCCAGCCTCGCGCAGGAGCGCGATGACACGCTGCGCCTTGCCGAGCGCGTAGACGCCGACGAGATGGGCCCGCTCGGGAAAAAGGCGCAAGCTCGCGAGGAGCCTTTGAATCTCGCTCTTGGCATCCGGGTGGCGGAATACCGGAAGGCCGAAGGTCGCCTCCGTGATGAAAATGTCGCAGGGGACGACCTCGAAGGGGGCGCAAGTCGGGTCGCGAGCGCGCTTGTAATCGCCCGAGACGACGATGCGCGTGCCCCGCGCCTCGACGACGATTTGCGCCGAACCGAGCACGTGACCGGCGGGAACGAAGGTCACGGCGACACCGTTGATCTCCTGGCGCTGGCCCGGCACCGCGGCTTGGGTGGCGCCTGCGAAGCCCTCCCCGCACCGCACCGCCATGATTTCGAGCGTTTCGCGTGTTGCCATGACGGCTTGATGGCCGGGGCGAGCGTGATCGGAATGGGCATGCGTGACGAGAGCGCGCTCGACTGGCCGCATAGGATCGATGAAAAACCCGCCGAGCGGCGAGAAGAGGCCGTTCGGCGTCGAGGTCAAGAGGTCGACGGGGTGCATGCCACGCCAGATAGGCGGTGAGACGACGCAAGAGAAGGCCGCGCTCACGCCATTGCGCGGCGCCGATCCAGGCTCAAGAATGAAATTTCGAGGAAGGAGCTACCATGAACATCGAGACAGTGCACGAGGCGCCGCGCGCGGCCGAGGCTACCCATTCGAAGCTCGATCAGCTCAAGGAGATGACCAAGGTCGTCGCCGATACCGGCGACATGGACGCGATCAAGAAATATCAGCCCGTCGATTGCACGACCAATCCATCCCTGGTTCTGAAAGCGATGGAGCTTTCGACCTATGAGCACCTCTTCAAGGACGCCATCGCCTGGGGAAAGAGCCAATCCGGCAAGCGCGAGGCGATCGTCAAGGAGGTGGCGGGCCGCTTGCCGATCGAGATCGGCGCCGAGCTCGCGCGCATCGTGCCGGGGCGCGTCTCGACCGAGGTCGATGCCGATCTCTCCTTCGACGTGAAGGGCTCGATCGGCCGGGCGCACGAGATCATCGCCGCCTATAAGGAACGCGGCATCGACAAGGAAAAGATCCTGATCAAGCTCGCCTCGACCTGGGAAGGCGCGAAAGCCGCGAACCTTCTCGAGAAGGAGGGCATCCATTGCAATTTGACGCTGCTCTTCTCGCTGCCTCAGGCGGTCGCCTGCTTCAGGGCGGGCGTGACGCTCGTCTCGCCTTTCGTCGGCCGTATCTACGATTGGTATGTGAAGCATGAGGGACATGAGTTCAAAGCCTCGGACGATCCGGGCGTGCTCTCGGTGAAGCGCATCTACGGTTACGCCAAACGCCACGGCCACAAGACGACCGTGATGGGCGCCTCCTTCCGCAATGTCGGCCAGATCGAGGCGCTCGCCGGCTGCGACGCGCTCACCATCTCGCCTTCGCTCCTCGAAGCGCTCTCGAAGGACATGAGCCCCTTGAAGCGGGCGCTCGAACCCGAGCAGGCGGCGCGCCAGCGCATCGCGCGGATGTCGCTCAACGAGCGTTCCTTCCGCTGGGCGCTGAACGAAGACGC
>DASZIL010000071.1:0-8739 GCA_035949255.1 Beijerinckiaceae bacterium
AGCGGCGCGATCGCGCCCATGGCGCTGAGCGCCTTGAGGAAAGTGCGGCGTTTCATGAAAGGTCCCGTCTGGTACGCCACCCCACGTAGGGGAGGGAGCTTAGCAGCTGAAAATTAGCCTCGCCAGGGGCACTGCAAATGCACCCGACCTCTAACGGCGTAGCGGGTTTGGGTCGAAACGGACCGTTGCTGGTCTATCTTGCATGAACAGTTCGAAGAATTTTGTCATGCGCGTATCGGTTACGGACGCCAAGGCACAGCTGACCTACTCGGTGCGCCGCGCCGAGGAGGGCGCTGAGATTATCCTCACTCGCCATGGTCACGCGGCCGTCCGGCTTGTGCCTGTGCAGGCGCGACCGAGCGCCCAGGAAAAGCGGGCGCTCCTCGAATCTGTCCGTGCCTCAGGCGCGCGAAAGGCAAAGGGCGGCCCCATCGCCGCTCGCAGCCAAGACTTTTTATATGACAAATACGGCCTTTCCGAGTGACCGCTTTCTAGCATGATCGCTGTCGACACTTCGTCGCTCGTGGCCATCACGCCGCGACTATCGTTCGAGCCTCTCGACCGTGCCGATGCCGCCATCCCCGAAGCGGCGCTGGTAGGCGCGGATATAGGCTTGCGGCGAGGGTTCGAGATGGCGTCGCGTGAGCGCGATGAGCCCGGCACGATCGGAGTTGCGCAAGGCCGAGATCATGGCGACATGGTCGTGGCGCGCCCGATCGAGCGCGCCGGGATGGGCGTTCGCGTAGGACCTGATGCCGTAGACCTTCTGCGCCAATTGCTCGATCGTCTCGATAAGGCATGTGTTGCCGCACAAGGCGTAGAGGGTCCGGTGGAAATTGAGGTTGCGATAGAAGACGGTCAAGAGATCGCCCTTGTCGATCGCGGCGCTGTGCCCTTTTTGAATGTGCTCCAGCTTCTCGACATCCCGTCGGTCGACGGGCAGCGGCATGATGCCGACCGCCATCACCTCCAATTTTTCGCGCACGGCGTAGATTTCCGTCACTTCCCGTGGCGTGAGATCGCGCACCATGGCGCCGCGGTTCGGAATGCGTTGGATGATCCCCTTCTTCTCGAGTTCGAAGAGGGCAAGGCGCACATCGGCACGGTGCGTGTGGAAGGCGTCGCAAAGCTCCTGCTCGATGAGGCGCTCGCGAGGATGGCGCCGCCCGAGCACGATCTCCTCCTCGAGTCTCGTGGCGATGAGCTCCGCGAGCGTGGAGCCGCGCGCGCCGCGTTTCGCGGCCGGCTTGCCGGGCGCGCGCTTCATCGGCGCGGAGCCGCGAGCATCGCCGGCTTGCCTCTTAGCGGGCCGCGAGCACTCATCTTTTTTCGGCGGCTCCTCTTCGGTGGTCCCTCGAAGGGGACATCACGCTGTCACGAGCCGAATAATCCAAGTTTACGAAGTTTGCAACTTTGCCTATAATCTTGTATACAATTTGTCGCGCCCTCGCCGTGGGCGAAAACAGGCGCTAAGCTTGTTCGGGCAAAGCTTGCAAAACTCGCCGGGGGCGCGCCGATGCGCGATCACGCTGGCTCAGGGAGGTAGACGATGAGAAACACCCGCGATCCGAAGTCGAAGCGCAAGACCCGCAGGGAATTCCTCATCAAAACGGCGGGCGGAGCGCTCGCCGCCGGCGCCTTCGGCGCCTATCCGATGCGCGGCTACGCGGCCGATCCCGTGAACATCGGCGGGCTTTATCCTGTCACGGGAAACCTCGCCCAGATCGGTGTCGGCTGCGTCAATGCGGCAAAACTCGCGGTCGAGATGGTGAATGACGCAGGTGGGATCAAGTCGCTCGGCGGCGCCAAGCTCAACCTCATCATCTCGGACGTGCAGAGCGACACGACGGTCACGCGCACCGAGACCGATCGCCTGATCTCGGACAACAAGCTTTCGGCCATCCACGGCTGCTTCGCGAGCGCCTTGACCTTGATCGCGAGCGAGGTCGCGGAACGCGCCAAGGTGCCGCTTCTCACGGGCTCGAGCTCGGACCAGCTCAACAAGGGCCGCCGCTTCACCTTCACGCCTTTCGCGCGCGCTTCCCAATTCGCCGAGGCGCAATTGCAGATGGCGAAGCTCGTGGACGAAAAGCCGAAAGTGGCGGTGGTCTTCGAGAACACGGCCTTCGGCACCTCGACCTCGAACGGCTTGCGCGAGCTCGCGCCGGCCCAGGGCGTCGAGATCGTGTTGTTCGAGCCTTATTCGGCTGGCTTTACCGACGCGAGCCCGCTCATCAACAAGGTGAAGGCCTCGGGCGCCAATGCGCTCTTCTCGGTCTCTTACCTCAACGACCTCATCCTCATCGTGCGGACGGTGAAGCAAGTCGGCCTCACCATCGCCATCAACGGCGGCTCCGGCGGCTTCGTCATTCCGGACTTCTACAAGAATGTCGGCAAGCTCGCCGAAGGTCTGCAAGGCGTGGCGCATTGGAACCACGACATGGACGACGATGCGCAGAAGGTGAACGCCGAATACAAGAAGCGCACCGGCGAGTTCCTCTTCGAATACGCGGGCGGGCTCGTCGCGCAAACCTTCATGATCGCGGAGGCGCTCGAGCGCACGGGCTCGACCGATCCGCAAAAGGTTCGCGACGCCATCGCGGCGCTCGACGTCTCGAGCGGCTACGCGGCGATGTGCCCGGGCGGGAAGGTGAAGTTCGGCCCCGATGGCAAGAACATTTACGCCCATCCGGTCGGCGTGCAATGGCAGAACGGCGATCTCGCGAGCGTCTTCCCGCAGGCGGACGCGCGTGCGCCGCTGATCAAGACCTGAAGAAGCCGAAAAGCCGATGCTCGAAACCCTCGTCCAGGCCGTCATCAACGGCCTGCTGATCGGCGGCATCTACGCGCTCGTCAGCATCGGCGTGACGCTGATCTTCGGCGTCGTGAAGATCGTCAATTTCGCCCAGGGCGAATTCGTGATGATCGGGATGTATTTGAGCTTCTTCCTGGCGACGCAATTCGGCATCGATCCCGTCCTCTCGCTCGTCGTCACCATGCCCGTTCTCTTCGTCATGGGCGTGGCGATCCAGCATTTCCTCATCAGGCGGGTGCTGGGGCAAAACGACATGCCCCAGATCTTCCTCACCTTCGCGCTCTCGCTCCTCCTCGTGAATCTTTCGCTTCTGCTGTTCACGGCGAATTATCGGACCGTCCACACCTGGTATTCGGACGAGGCGCTTCATTTCAACGGGCTCTACATCCCGCTCGCGAAGCTCTTTGCCTTCGCGCTCGCGATGGTGCTCAGTGCGGCGCTCTGGGTGTTCCTGCACGCGACCGATCTCGGCAAGGCCATGCGCGCCGCGGCGCAGAACCGTGAGGTCGCGATGCTCATGGGCATCAACCCGAACCGCGTGTTTTGCGTGGCGCTCGGCGTGGCGCTCGCGCTTGCGGGCGCCGCAGGCTCGCTGCTGATGCCCTTCTACCCGGCCTATCCGCTGGTCGGGCAGGTCTTCGTGCTCATGGCCTTCGTCGCCGTGGTGCTGGGAACGCTCGGCAACATCCTGGGCGCGCTCGTCGCGAGCTTGATGATGGGGGTTGCCGAATCGCTCGGCATTCAATTCATCGGCGCGGATTCTGGCCTCATCGTCGTTTTCCTCATGCTCCTCCTCACGCTCGCGGTGCGGCCGAGCGGGCTTGCCGGAGGGCGCGCGCGATGAAACGGGGAGGCTTCATTCCGCTCGCGCTTTTCGCGCTCGCGATCGTCCTTCTCGGCTTGCCGTTCCTCGTGAAGAGCGCGTTCACGCTCGATATCTTTATCCGCATCTTGCTCTTCGCCTTCATCGGCACCGCCTGGAACCTCATGGGCGGCTACGCCAAGCAGCTCTCCTTGGGCCATGTCGCCTATTTCGGGCTTGGCGCCTACACCTCGACGCTTCTTCAGATCGATTTCGACATCTCGCCCTGGATCGGCATGTTGGCCGGCGGCGTCGTCGCAGCACTCGCGAGCCTGCCGATCGGCTGGCTCTGCTTTCGCCTGCGCGGCCCCTATTTCACCATCGCGACCATCGCGACGGCGCAGGTGCTGATGCTGATCTTCCTCAAGTTCCGCGACTTTGCCTGGGGCGCCGAAGGCACGACGATCCCGAACCTCGGCAACGCGCCGCTGATGATGCAGTTCGAGGCGAAATCCGCCTATTACTACGTCGCGCTCGGCTTGCTCGTGGTCGGGCTTGCGGTCACCTTTCTCGTCGAGCGCTCCTTCATCGGCTATTACCTCGTCGCCATCGGCGAGAATGAGGAGGCGGCCGAAGCGATCGGCGTCGACGCGCCTCGCATGAAGCGCGACATCTATATGATGAGCGCTTTTCTCACCGCCCTCGCCGGCACCTTCTACATTCAGTACATCTACTTCATCGACCCGGCGACCGCCTTCAACTTCAGCATCTCGATCGAGGCGGCGCTCGTGTCGATCGTCGGCGGGATCGGCACCTTGTGGGGGCCCGTGATCGGCACCGTGCTTCTCGAGACGACCTCGGCCTTGCTGCAAAGCTGGCTCGGCAGCTCGATCGGGGGCATTCAATTGACGGTGTACAGCCTCATCCTCATGGCGGTGATCTTATGGCGGCCGACCGGGATCATGGGCTTCATCAGCGAGATCTGGGGACGCCGCTTCCGTGCCCGGCCGGCACGCGCGGTGCCGGGCTGATGGAGAAGCGTTTGCGTGACCCGCACCTCATTCCTCCCCCTTGCAGAGGGAGGATGGATGCCAGCGATGGCTGAAGCGCTCGTCATACAAAACCTCAGCAAGCGCTTCGGCGGCTTGCGCGCCGTGCAGGACGTGAGCTTCTCGGTTCGCGAGGGTGAGACGCTCGCGCTCATCGGGCCGAATGGCGCCGGGAAGACGACGAGCTTCAACCTGATCACCGGCTTCTTTCGGCCCGACACCGGCTCGATCACCGCCTTCGGCCGCGAGATCGTCGGGCTTCGCCCGCACGATATTTGCGCGCACGGCCTCGCGCGAACCTTTCAGGTGGCGAAGCCCTTCGGCGCGATGTCGGTGCTCGCCAACGTCATGACCGGCGCTTTTTTGCGCGACAAAAGGATCGAGGTCGCCCGCGCGAAGGCGCGCGAGGCCATCGAATTCGTCGGCCTCTCGGCGAAGGAGAACACGCCGGCGCGCGATCTCACCACGATCGACCAGCGCCGGCTCGAGATGGCGCGCGCGCTGGCGACCGAGCCGCGCCTTCTCCTTCTCGATGAGGTGATGGCGGGGCTCAACCCGTCCGAGATCGATCAAGCCGTGGCGCTCGTCGGCAAGCTCTCGAAGCGCGGCCTCACCATCGTCATCGTCGAGCATGTGATGCGCGCCATCATGGCGGTCGCGCGTCACATCATCGTGCTCGATCATGGGCAGAAGATCGCCGAAGGTTCACCGCGCGAGATCGTCGAGAACCCGGAAGTCATCCGCGCCTATCTCGGCTCGGGCTATACGCATGTGCCACCTCCGGAGGCCCGCTGATGCTTCTCGAGCTGTCGCAGGCGAGCGCAAGCTATGGCTCCGTGCCGGCGATCGGCGGCGTCAGCATCACGGTCGGCGAAGGGGAGGCGGTTGGGCTTCTCGGCGCGAACGGTGCCGGCAAGAGCACGACCTTGCGCGCGATCTCGGGCCTCGTGCGCCTCACCTCGGGCGCGATCACCTTCGACGGCACCGACCTCGCGGCCTTGCCGCCGCACAAGATCACCGAGCTCGGCATCGCGCATGTGCCGGAGGGCCGCCAGGTCTTCCCGGAAATGAGCGTGCAGGAGAACCTCGAGATCGGCTCTTATGCGCCGCGCGCGAAATCTGAGCGCGCCCGCTCGCTCGACCTCGTCTACGCCATCTTCCCGCGCCTCGCCGAGCGGCGGCGCCAGCTTGCCGGCACGATGAGCGGCGGCGAGCAACAGATGCTCGCCGTCGGACGCGGCCTCATGCTGAAACCGCGCCTCCTCATGCTCGACGAGCCCTCGCTTGGCCTCGCGCCGGTGATGACCGACGTCACCTTCGAGAAGATCCAGGAGATCCACAAGCTCGGCACGGCGATCCTTCTCGTCGAGCAGAACGTGAGCCGCGCCTTGACGCTCGTCGAGCGTGCCTATGTGCTCGAAAGCGGCAGCGTAATCATGCACGGAAAGAGCGCCGAGCTTGCCAACAACAAGCAGGTGCAAACGGCCTATCTCGGGATCTGAGCGCGACGCTTCATGACCAGTGTCACCCCCGGCGAGGCGAGCGAAGCGAGCCGAGGGAAGGGGGCCCAGGAAGCGAGGAAGGAAGTTGGAGTCCCTTCCCCTCGCACTCCTTCGGAGCGCTCAGCCGGGAAAGACACCGCGAAACCTCACGGCCCCTCCGGCAGCGCCATCCACAGGCTCTTGGCAAAGCCGCGCTCGTCGAGCTCGTAAGTGGCGCGCAGCACTTCCGCCTTTCCGTCATGGCAACGATAGGAATAAACCGAGTCATGCCCGGTCGCGGCCATCGGCACGAAATCGGCTTCGGGATCGCTCCGGCAAAAATTCTCCGCCCCCTCATTCTGGCGTGAGGTGTTGAGCTTGCCGCAAGGGAGATTGGCGCCGACGAAGCAGACATGAGCTTTGCCGTTCATGCAGCGGAACTTCGCCTGCGCCTGGAGGATGGCGTCATCGGGCGGCATCTTCGCGCCGGGAAACATGGCGCGGAAGGCTTTCACCGTGCCGCCCCTGAGCGAAGGCTGGTAATCGCGCAAAGTGTCGTCATTGCCCAAGCTCGCGCAAAGCGCGGGGAGATCGTCATTCGCCGCCGCGGCGCGCGGCAAGGAGGTGAGCGCGAGCGCGGTTAAGGCCGAGAGGAGGAGCAGCGCGGAGGCGAAGCTTCGCGTAAGCGCAACCGGGCACGCCTTGCGGCCGTGGCGGCTCATTCCGGAAATTTCCGCTCGCTGGTCGCCGTCGCGAGCGTCTTGCCCGAGGCATCGAGCGCCTTCACGGTCCAGCGATAGGTATGGATTTGCGGAGGCGGCGGGGAAGGGCCGCGATAAGAGCCGCTCAAGCTGCCGCAAGGGACGCTCGCCTCGCCGCGATAGGGGACGCTGCCCCCGCCGTGCGGGTAGCTCGGCACCATCAAATCCTGCATGTGAAAATCGAGCGTCGCGGTTTCCTTCGGCACGTCGCGCAACTGGAATTCCGGCGAAGCGCCGCACCAGCGAAAGCTCAGGGCGAAGGCCTGGGCCTCGTTCGAGACGAGCACCATCGCGGTGACGAAGGAAGCGGCAAGGCAGAAGCGTCTCATGGCTTCCTCCCTATCCACGAGCCCCGTAAACCTTATACTTGTTCACGGGCGAGATCACGAAGGATGATTTCGCCGCTCGGACGCTGCAGGTTCGTCCGGTCGATCAGGATCGGCCCCGCTCGCGATCCTGCGCGACTTCAGGCCGCGAGCCGCGCGGCGTGAGGGAAGCATCAGCATGGAGGCGGATATGACACGCCTGTTGATCGTCGCCGGCTTTGCGCTTGCCGCCGTGGGGACGCAAGCGCGCGCCCAATCCATTCCGGTCCAGAATTTGATCGGCATCCAACTCGACCTTTTGGAGATGTGCCAGGGAATGCGGGCGGATGACCCCCATTCCGACGACGCCTGTAACGCAAGCCAGAAGGTCACGGATCTTCTGAGCAAGCTCGGCTACTGCCCCGACAAGCCCTATCATTGGGAGAAATGCGGAAGGCGAAGGGCAGGCGCTTCGCTCTGAGCGGCTTTCGTGAAAAAAAGCCCGAAGCTCTCGCTTTTGGGATTTGACAATTCGGCTGGCGGGACGATTGATCCGCCGACAATCGCGCACCAAATCTCCCCCAGCGGATGACGAAATGGAGGCGAAGATGGCGTTCACGGCAAGACGTTCGATGCGCTTTGCCTTTCTGTCGCTCGGCGTGATCGCCGCCGCCGTCTACGGAGCGGCGCGCGGCGAGGAGGCGCCGAGGCCTTTGCCGAAGCCGGCGGTCGATGCGTCGGCTCCGCCAGCAGGCACCGAGACCGCCGTCCTCGCGGGCGGGTGCTTCTGGGGCCAGCAGGGCGTGTTCGAGCATCTCAAGGGCGTGCGCCGGGTGGTCGCCGGCTATTCGGGCGGCGAGAAGGGCACGGCGACCTATGACCAGGTGAGCACCGAGACCACGGGTCACGCCGAATCCGTCGAGATCACCTTCGATCCGACGCAGCTCTCTTACGGTCAGCTCCTCCGGGTGTTTTTCTCCGTGGCGCATGACCCGACCGAGCTCAATCGCCAAGGCCCCGATTTCGGCACGAGCTACCGCTCCGAAATCTTCTTCACGAGCCCGGAACAAGAGCGCATCGCGCGCGCCTATGTGGCGCAACTCGAAACTGAGCACGCCTTCAGCCAGCCGATCGTCACCCGCATCGAGCCGCTCGCCGGCTTCTATCCAGCGGAGGCCGAGCATCAGGACTATCTCATCCATCACCCCAATTCGCTCTACATCGTCATCAACGACCTGCCGAAGATCGCGAATCTGAAGCGGATTTATCCGGAGCTTTATAACGAGAGGGCGGCGGCGCTTTCGGGAAAGGATGCGGCGTTGTGAGGGGCGCGGGATCCGTATGGGGCGCATTAAGTATTCCCGAAGGCGAAACTGCTCAGGGCTCATGCTTCAGCTGTGCAAGCGCGACTAACTCTGCCAGCTAGGATCTTCCTCGGTTACGATCAGCATCGTCATAGACGATAAGACTCTACGTGAAGTCTCAAGTCATGAAGCGACCCCAATTTCATGATGTTCCGGAAGCCC
>DASZIL010000072.1:0-4240 GCA_035949255.1 Beijerinckiaceae bacterium
GCCGAGCACGAAGCCGCCCGTCGAGCGCGAAAGGGAGGCGGCGTTGCCATCACTCTTGATGTGCCCCCAATCGCCGAAGCCCTGGCCCCAGACGTCGAAGATGCGTGGCTGGTACAACTGCACCGCGACCGCCGCGACGCGCGGCCCTTTGCCCGAAGGCAGATCGGACGCATAGGCGCCGGTCGTGGTCGTGGCCGCGCCGAGCACGGGCGCCGCGACCGTCTCGTTCAAGCGGTCGAGGATCGCCATTGGCGACGGAGATGCCGTTCCCAGGGCTTGTCGTTCCCGTCACGGTTGCGCCGGCCTGGACATTGATCGTCAGATTGTTCTCGGCACCCGTGCCGTAGCCGTTGGGGGAATTCTGGTTGGTGACCGTCCCGGTGCAGGTGACGGTCGTGTTGTTGACCGGCGCCGCGGGGGAGCATTGCGCGAAGGCGCTCGCGGCCGTCAGCACCAAGGTCGGGAAAGCGAGAGCGAAAGCGAGGCCGATCTTGCGCAGCTCGAAAGTGGCCATTCGACATGTCCCCCTTTTCCGGCCGTCACGGAAAGAATTGTGAATCGAAGTGTGAAAAATGCTAACACGAACTTAGCTTAGAGTCGCGAAGCAAGTAAAGCTTTTCTCTAAGAACGATAATTAGCCAATTGAGTTATGAGTCCGGCGCTATCTGGAAACGAGCTGAGGCCATAGGGCACAACCTTTCGGCTCATCTCCGCGAAGGCCGGGGGGAGCCGGGATATTTCGGGTTCCTCTTGCAATTTCTGGGTTCCCGCATTCGCGGGAATGAGCGGAGTGCGGCGGGACTTTTTCACACAGCCTGTTCCGCGGGAACAAGCAGAGGGGATGGGTGCGGCGGCAAGCTTGCATTAGGCATTATGGGCGCACACTAGCGGGCGCAAAGGCTCGGAGACCGTCATGATCGCTGCGCAAGGCGCAAAGGAGCGTTCAACCGAGGGTGCTTCGACCCTCCTGGGACGTTGGCTCGATGCGCTCTCGAAAGAGCGGCGAGCTTCGCCGAAGACGGTCGAGGCCTATGGACGGGACCTGCGCCAGTTCCTGGACTTTTGTGCGAGCTGCGGCGTCGCGCGCGCGTGCGCGGATTTTTCGGAATTGTCCCCCGCCGATATCCGCGGCTTCCTTGCCATGCGGCGAGAATCAGGCGTCGCCAACCGTTCGCTCGCCCGGCAGATCGCGGCCTTGCGCGGCTTTGCGCGCTTCCTCGAGCGCGAAACCGGCGTTCGCTGCGAAGCGCTTTTCGCGATCCGGGCACCCAAGGCGCCGCGCTCCTTGCCGCGCCCCGTCGCGCCTGCGCCCGCGCGCGCCTTGTGCGATCCCGAACTCGTCGAGGATGGCGTGCGCGCGCCCTGGATCGCGTCGCGCGACGCGGCGGTCCTCGCGCTTCTCTATGGATGCGGCTTGCGCATCTCGGAGGCCCTGTCGCTCAGCGGTCGCGATCTGGCGACGCTCGAAGAGGGCAGCCTCACCGTCCTCGGCAAGGGCGGACGCATGCGCGCCGTTCCGGCTCTGCCGCAAGTCCGCGAGCGCGTGCGCGAATACCTCGCCCAATGCCCCTATGCCATGAAGCCCGACGCCCCGATCTTTCGCGGCGCGCGAGGCGGGCCGCTTTCGCCGCGCGTCATACAGGGCACGGTCGCGCGCCTGCGCGGCGCGCTCGGCCTTCCCGCGAGTGCGACGCCGCATGCGTTGCGCCACGCCTTCGCCACCCATCTTCTGGCGCGCGGCGGGGATTTGCGCGCGATCCAGGAACTCCTTGGCCATGCCTCACTCTCGACGACGCAGGTCTACACCGCCGTCGACACGCATCGTCTGCTCGAGGCCTATCGCAATGCTCATCCGCGTGCCTAGCCCCACTGTGTCACCCCCGCACCCCCGGCGAGGTGAGCCCCCAGAAACGGTAGTGAAATGGTTTCCCTTCCCCTCGCGCCCTTGCAGGGCGCGAGGCTGGGAATGACACCGTTGTGCCGCGCCCCACCGCGTGTCACCCCCGGCGAGGTGAGCGAAGCGAGCCGAGGGAAGGGGGTCCAGAAACGGTAGTGAATGGTTTCCCTTCCCCTCGTGCCCTTGCAGGGCGCGAGGCCGGGAATGACACCGTTGTGCCGCGCCCCACCGCGTGTCACCCCGGCGAGGTGAGCGAAGCGAGCCGAGGGAAGGGGGTCCAGAAACGGTAGCGAAATGGTTTCTCTTCCCCTCGCGCCCTTGCGGTGCGCGAGGCCCGGAATGACACAGTGGGGCTACTAGCGCCGGAGCGCGCCGGCCACGATGGGCGAGGGCATCACGCGATCGATGGGCGAAAGCCGGCGGCTCAAGCAGCGGTGGGACCGCGTCGCCGTCGCCGCTCGTAGCGCCACAAGGCCACAAGCTTGGCAATGATGCCTGCGCGCCGCCCGACGAGGCCGGCCTCGACCAGCGCTTGATGAATATGCGCCTTGATCGGGGCGACCTGCGCACGCGCCCAGACATGTGCGGCCTCGAACCTTGCGTAGCACCAGGCGAACCAGGGGATGGAGAGCAATTTCTCCTTGCAGGTCTCGAACAGGAAGGCGACGAGCGCGATGCCCATGATATCGGCCGCGACATAGGTGAGCACGCCCGCCATCCATTGATGCCTGTGGAACAGGAAGAAGGCCCCGACCTTCATCAGCTCGTGGACGATCGCCGGGATCAGGAACACGATAAGCGTGGGATAGGGCGGCAGGCGCTCCATGAAGCGCCGCACGGCCTCCTTCACCCCCTCGAGCGGAATGAGCCTTATGAGGAAGGTGATGATCGGATGCAGATGATCCCAAAGCCAGGAAAGGCCAAGGAAGATCAACGCGACGAGCGTCCACAGGACGCGGCGGAAACGATGCATGGGGGCTTGATAGCCCATGCCCGTCCAATCCGCCATTCAGCGATGTCGCCGCTTCGCGCACACCGGCACCCGAACTTGCGACCGAAAAAGGCCTATCCGTGGCAAGTGCGCCGAAGCGGTTTTATTTTTTAAGGGTGCCGAAGCCTCGCTGAATTTTGACGATTGCTCCGCGACGCCGTCGATTCAAGTGGAGCCTGGCGAGTTACTGCAGATCGCCCGGCGCCTTGTCCTTGATCGTTGCCCATTTCTCATTCGCCGCCTTTATGTAGCCAGGGATATCCTGTTTCCAGCGCGCAGCGACAGGCGGAGCAATGTTGAGATAGAGCTTGTTGTCGACGATCTTCCAGAGAGTGGGATCGCCATCGACCTTGTAGCCCGCCGCGGCGCCATAAGCGCAGAAGCCCCCGAATTGCGGAATGTATTTGGCCGGTTCCTTCACGAAAAGCGCCTTGTGCTCCTCGGAAGCGAATCTGTAGGTCGCGCCCTCATATTGAGCGGTGATGCTGAAATCCCCGAGCACCGGCTTGCCGTCGGTGAAATACGCGACGGGATCGTAGCCGCGCAGCGCAAGGCCGGTGATGGTGGCATTGATCTGGGGGCCCGCCGCGATTGCGGGCGCCGTTGCCGCGAAGCTCGCCATACCGACGAAGCCTAAGATCATGAGATGACGCTTATTCAACATGGGTCATTGTCCTCATTTTTTGAAATTCGCATCAACGCGACGTTTATCGCCCCAAACGGCGTGCGATGAGGTGGTCCAGGCTGAAGACGCCTGGCCCGCGCGCGATCACGACGAGAAAGCACGTCGCCCACACGCCGTGCGTAGGCCACGCGTCGGGATACACGAAGACCTCGATGACGAGCGTCATGAAGAGAAGCGCGAGCGCCGCGAAACGGCTCGCAAGGCCAAGCACGAGCAGGACCGGAAAGAAATGCTCGGCGAATGCGGCAAGATGGGCGGCGATCGAGGGATCGATCAGCGGCAGCTTGTACTCGTCGCGGAAAAGGTCGACCGCACTGTCCGAAAGCTGCCAGCCATTGACTTTGGTTTCACCCGATTGCCAAAAGACGGCAGCGGGAAAAATGCGAGCGGCCAAGGCCAAGACAGAATGGGGGAACAGATCAAGGACGCCAATGAGGCGCTGCGCCATCCCGGCGAGCCCTTTGGCGGGCAAGGGCGCACTTGATGGCATAGTCGCTGATGATGACATGGCGTGGCTTATGATTTGAGGTGAAAGCTCGTGAAGGCGCCCGCATTCATCGCTCCGGCGAGATTCGCCGCAAGGTCGAACTCGGCGCTCTGCGACATCGCGGCCTCGACGGCCCCGCCGAGCGGCGTGCCGGAGGCGAGGGCCTCGAGGAAAGTCGCG
>DASZIL010000073.1:0-17841 GCA_035949255.1 Beijerinckiaceae bacterium
CTCGTCTCCTCGCGCGTGGCGATGACCTCGCCGCGCGCCTGGCGCTCGGCCTCCTCGGCGCTGCGTGCCACGTTCACCGTGATCTTGACGTCGACTTCCGGATGCAGATGGACCGGGACCGCGTGCAGGCCGAGCGCCTTGATGGGAGTGTTCAAGACCACCTGCTCGCGCGAGACCTTGAAGCGCGATTGGGCGAGGGTTTCGGCAATGTCGCGCGGCGAGACCGAGCCGTAGAGCTGGCCGCTCTCGCCGGCTTGGCGGATGAGCACGATGGCCTGTCCGTCGAGCTTCTCGGCGACCGCCTTGGCCTCTTGCTTCAGCTCGAGATTGCGGGCCTCGATGTCGGCGCGTTGCGTCTCGAAGCGCTTGCGATTGGCATCGGTCGCGCGCAACGCCTTCTTGCGCGGCAAAAGGAAATTGCGGGCGAACCCGTCCTTGACGCGGACCACATCGCCGATCTGGCCGAGCTTGGCGACACGTTCGAGCAAAATGACTTCCATGTTGTTTCTCCTTCGAAGCTTTAAGGTTCAAGCAGGCATCTCAAGAAAGGCCGCGGGGCGCGGAACGGGCGAGCGAGCGGATGCGCAGCGACAACACCATGTCCGCAAGGCCGAGAAGCGCGAGAGAAAGAAGCGTCCAGGGTTCGGCGATCAGGATCATGGCGTAACCGACGCCGAGGACGAGGGGGCGGATCGCGATGCGTCCGATGAGCACATGCGCGGTTGCGAGACCCTGCATGGCCAAGAGCATGAGGACGGCGCCCGCGACCGCGATCCCGACGAAGCGCGACCATCCGGCAAAGGGGACAAGCACAAAGCTCACGGCAAGACCGATCAGCGTTGGCGCGGGCAGAACGAATTCGCGCGCGATGCGCGGCAGGGGGCGCGACAAGCGGCCGGACAAGGAAACGAGCTTCGCCGCGACGAGGAGAATGAGGAGCGACAACAAGGTGGATGCCGCCGCCGCGATGGCCGGGATGAAATAATTCGCCATCAAGCTCGCGATGCTCTCGACGGAGAGCGTATTCGCACCGATCCCCGAGAGCTCATCGATGCTGTCGCCAAGCCCGATTTTCAGCGCCCCTTGCACCAATTCCTCGATGGCCGCGCGGTAGGCGTCATATTCGGGGCCGAGCGTGAGCGCGAGACCGAAGGTCAGCATGACCGAGAGGCCCGCCGCCCAAATCGCCAAGCCGCCGAGCGGATACCACTGTCGCGCGGGTTCGTCCCCTTTGGCGACAACGTGCGCGGGTGCCGCGCGCGCGAGGAGCGACAGATAGGCGAGCCACCAGGACGGCAAGGCGAAGCTCACGGCGAAGAGAACGCCTGTGAGTGGCCTGAACACGAAGGCGACGGCGAGCGCGCCTGCCGCGCTCGCGACGAGCCCGGCGCGATGGTTCCAGCCGAGCGCCACGATGGCGACAGGCAGCGGCGTCAAATAGAACAAGAGCACGCCCAAAAGCGAGGCGCGGATCACGGTCGCGAACAGCACGGCCGAGACGAGCCCGGCCCCGACGCCCATGAGGATATCGCTACGCTTCATTACGTTGTCCCGCTGCTCTCGGCAGGGTTAGAGGCTTTCGCCTCAGCCGATCCGGAGGGGTTTCACCGCCGGGTTGAGAAGGGTAAGGGAGGCGCGCCGCGCTTCCCTTGGAGCATGATGGGCTCGTGTCGCCATCGTGCCCTAAATTCGAAGTCCAGCATGATCTTTTTGGAAAAGTGGCTTCCACGTTTCCGGGTCATGCTCCGGTCGTTCAGCGAATGACGTAAGGCATCAGCCCGAGGAAACGCGCCCGCTTGATCGCGCTTGCCAGCTCGCGCTGCTTCTTCTGCGAGACGGCCGTGATGCGCGAAGGCACGATCTTGCCGCGTTCGGAGACGTAGCGCGACAAAAGCTTCACGTCCTTATAGTCGATCTTCGGCGCATTGGCTCCCGAGAAGGGGCAGCTCTTGCGGCGGCGGAAGAAGGGCCGGCGAGAGGTCGACATCGTCATGCCTCAACCCTCCCCTCGGTTGCGACATGCGGGGCATGCGCACCGTCGGAATCGCGCTCGCGGCGCGGCCCGCGGTCGCGGAAACCGCCTCCGCCGCCGCCATAGCCGCGGTCTCCAAAGCGATCCTCGCGGTCACGCCGATCGTCGCGCTTCTGCATCATGATCGAGGGGCCTTCCTCATGCTCCTCCACCCGCACGGTGATAAAGCGGATCACATCCTCGCTGAGCCGCATCTGACGCTCCATCTCGGCGACAGCCGCGTGCGGCGCGTCGAGGTTGAGAAGCGTGAAATGCGCCTTGCGATTCTTGCGAATCTTGTAGGCGAGCGATTTCACGCCCCAATACTCTTGCTTCGCCACCTTGCCGCCGGCGGCTTCGATGACGGATTTATACTGCTCGATCAGCGCCTCGACCTGCTGGGCGGTCACGTCGGGGCGCGACATGAAGATATGCTCGTAGAGCGCCATGATTGCCTTTCCTGAAGCGCCGCCGGACGATCCGGCGGCTCGACCCGCTGCCACGGCGCGAAGCCCTTCGAGCAACCTTCCTGGAAAGGCTTAAAGCTCGATGTCCACACGAAGGCGGAGACACGGGGAGACGGAGCGATATGCTCCTACTCGCGCCCACAATCCATCCCAAGAAAACAGATTGCGGGAAAGCCTCCCGTTCAGCCTCCGGCCGAGGCATTGCGAACCCGTTCCTATCCGAAGTCTTCGCTTAAGGGAAGAGGGAGAGGCGCAGGCCTCGAGCGTGATCTGGAACGGTGGAAACAAACCTTTCAGAAAATCTCATACCCAAGCTGAATTGAGAGCGTGAGGGAGACCGGGCCTGGGCCAATCATGCTCCGGCTCTGTCGGAAAGCATTGCGCGCGGCGTCTTTCGGGTGCACGAATAGGGCGACTTCCCTATCACGCGGTAAAGCCGCCGGGATGCCGCTTTCCAACGCCGCATCGACTTCCGGCCATCGAGAGGAGGTCAGGATGCCTGACCCTTGGACCAAGATCGAGGCCAATCGGAGCGACCAAGGGAGCGAGGGAGAGGGAGCCAAATGGGTCATCACGACGGGCGTGGCGCTTGCCCTCGTGATTCTTCTCGCGCTCCTCGCGCTCAAGGCGAGCTGAGCGGGACGCGCTCTTCAAAAGCTTGATCCCCCGCGAAGCCAGGGCGATGAAAGCGGTGAGGACGCGGCGCGATTGAGTTCAACGTCAACCCGAACCCTTCGTCATGGCCGCTTGAAGCCTTCGCTAAAGCTTGATCCTTCTGGATATGGGCTTCATCGCCGGATATAGGCTCATCGGCGCATCATCCGCAAGGAACAGGTTTGTCCGCCCCATCTCACAGTGACGCCACCACCGCGCCGCGCACGCCCTCGACGACCAGGCTTTTCTTCACGATCTTCCCGTCGATCATGCTGCCGATGTTTCTGGCGGTGGCGGATCAGACGATCGTGGCGACCGCGCTTCCGGCAATCGCGGGCTCGCTCGGAAATGTCGAGCAAATCTCCTGGGTGGTGATCTCCTATCTCGTCGCGGCGACGATCGCGGCGCCCGTCTACGGACGCTTCGGCGATGCCTTCGGGCGCCGCCGCGTGATGTATGTGGGGCTCGCGATCTTCATCGCCGCATCCCTGCTCTGCGCCTTGGCGCCGAGCATCATCCTCCTTTCGCTTGCGCGCCTGCTGCAAGGCCTCGGTGGAGGCGGTCTGATGACCTCGTCCCAGGCGCTGATCGGCGAGACGATTCCGCCGCGCGAACGCGGGCGCTATCAAGGATATCTCGCGGCGGTCGTCGTCTCCTCCTCGACTTTCGGGCCGGTCGCCGGAGGTTACCTCACCCAGCATTTCGGCTGGCAATCCGTGTTTCTCGTCAATCTGCCGATCGGCGCCTTGGCCGGCCT
This sequence comes from Beijerinckiaceae bacterium, assembly GCA_035949255.1. Lineage (GTDB taxonomy): Bacteria > Pseudomonadota > Alphaproteobacteria > Rhizobiales > Beijerinckiaceae > GAS188. Next base: position 3,890 of record DASZIL010000073.1, read on the forward strand.
CCTCATGCTGCGCTTACCCGCTCGGAAGGGTTCCGACGAGGATTGGCATTTCGATGCCAAGGGGCTTTCCTTGTTCATCCTCTTCGTCGGTCCGACGCTGCTCGCGATCGAGCTGTCGCAGCGCTTCGACGCGGCGCTTGCGCCTGAGCTCATCGGCCTTGCGCTCTGCGCCATCGGCGCGCTCATCCTGCTCATCCGACACGAAAAGCGGACAGTGTCGCCTCTCCTTCCGGTCTCGCTCTTGAGCAAGCCCGCGATCTGGCGGAGCGACGCGCTCGCGGCCTGCCACGGCGCGGCCCTCGTGTCGCTCATCACCTTCCTGCCCCTTTATCTGCGCGTGGTGCGTGGCGCCTCGGCTTCCGAAAGCGGCTTGTTGCTCTTGCCGCTCACGGCGGGAATAGGTTTCGGCTCGCTCGTCACGGGGCGCCTCGTCTCCAAGACGGGGCGCACCTTCGTCTTTCCCTCCTTCGGGCTCATCATCTCGCTTGCGGCGATCATCGCGCTTGCGCTCGCTTCGCCCTTCCTTAGTCCACCGCAAATATCGGGCTTGCTCGGCGTGAACGCCCTGTTCATGGGGACAGTGATGGGGGTCGTGAATGTGACGGTGCAATCGGCCGCCGGCCCGAGGATGCTCGGCGCGGCCGCGGGCTCGGTCCAATTCTCGCGCTCGGTCGGCGCCTCGATCGGAACGGCGCTTGTCGGGGCCGTGCTCTTCCTTTCGCTCGCGATCACCGATCGCGAGGCGGCGGGTTTGCTGGGCACGATGGTCGAGCGTGGGCCGGAGGTGCTCGCGAGCTTCGATGCCGCCCATCGTGCCGTGATCGAGCTAGAAATCGCTCACGCCTTCCGCGCGGCCTTCCTCACGGTCGCCCTGTTCACGACGAGCGCGCTGGTGCTCGCCTGGACCAACCCGGCGCGTCGAATTTGAGGGGTGAAAAGTGAAGAGTGATTTGAGGGGTGAAAAGTGAAGAGTGAGGAGTGAATAAATCAAGGCGAATAGCGAGTAGAGAGTAGCGAATAGTAAAGTCTCCACTCCACTTCACTGTTCACTGTTCACTCTACTCGCTATGCGCTACTCTAAATCCTCCACCTCCGCCGTCGTGCCGTAGACGCGTTGGGCAAGCGCTGCTTCCATGAAGGGATCGAGATCGCCGTCGAGCACGTCGGAAGGTGAGGTCGAGGTCACGCCCGTCCGAAGGTCCTTCACGAGCTGATAGGGCTGCAAGACATAAGAGCGAATCTGATGTCCCCAGCCGATATCGGTCTTGGAGGCGGCATCCGCACTGGCCTTTTCCTCGCGTTTCTGCAGCTCGGCTTCGTAAAGGCGCGCGCGCAGCATCGACCAGGCGGTCGCCCGGTTCTTGTGCTGCGATCGCTCGGATTGGCAAGCGACCACGATTCCGGTCGGGATATGGGTGATGCGTACTGCCGAATCCGTGGTGTTCACGTGCTGGCCGCCCGCGCCTGAGGAACGGTAGGTGTCGATCCGGCAATCGGATTCATTCACCTTGATGTCGATCTTGTCGTCGACCACGGGATAGACCCAGATCGAGGCGAAGCTCGTGTGTCGCCTCGCATTCGAATCGAAGGGCGAGATGCGCACGAGGCGGTGAACGCCCGATTCGGTCTTTAGCCAGCCATAGGCGTTCTTGCCCTTGATTTGCAGCGTGGCGCCCTTGATGCCCGCCTCCTCGCCGTCGGCGAGGTCGACGATCTCGACCTTGCATTTGTGGCGCTCGGCCCAGCGCGTGTACATGCGCATGAGCATATTGGCCCAATCCTGGCTCTCGGTGCCGCCTGCACCCGAATGGACCTCGAGAAAGCTGTCGTTGCCGTCTGCCTCGCCGGAGAGGAGCGTCTCGACCTGCTGGCGCTGGGCGCGATGCATGACGGAGGCGATGGCCTTCTCGCCCTCGACGATCGACCCCTCGTCGCCCTCCCCTTCGCCGAGCTCGATCAGCACGCCGGCATCATCGAGCTCGCGTTCGAGCGTCGAGATGGCTTGAATACGCGTGTCGAGGTCCGTGCGCTCGCGCATCACTTGCTGCGCTTTTGCCGGATCGTCCCAAAGCGAGCCGGTCTCGGCGAGCGTGTTCAGCTCAGCGAGACGCTTTTGCGCTTTGTCCCAGTCAAAGATGCCTCCTCAGCAGTCCGATGGACTGCTTGGCGGCTTCGAGCTGATTCTCGGTCTCGGCACGCATGAAGGGGCCTTGAAGATTTGATGCTTTGGGGAACGCCAGGGAGGAAGCGGAGATAGTGAGGCGCCAAGCCGATGTAAACCCGAGCCTCAGCGTCTCAATAAAGCCCGCCCGTGCCCGCGCCCACGGCCCTGTCGGCTTCAGGCGATACGCCGGCCGACTTCGTGCCGACCCCGCCGCCAGCAAAGAAGTCGGGAGGTGCCTGGCCCGGCTTGAACGCCTCCATCAGCGTGCCGGCGTCGCTCGCATTGGCGCGCAACCCCGTCGCCACGCTGACGCGGATGAGCTTGATGCCTTCGGGCACACGGAAGGGCGTGTCCGGCTTGTCCTTCAGAGCCATTCCCATGAAGTCGCGAAAGATCGGGGCTGCATAGGTCGCGGCCTGGGCGTTCTCGCCGTCGCCCAGCGAACGCGGCTGATCGAAGCCTATATACACGCCCATCGCCAGATTGGCCGTGAACCCCACGAACCAAAGATCCTTCGCTTCGTTCGTGGTGCCCGTCTTGCCCGCGATGTAGGTACGCCCGAGCGCCTTGATCGAGACGCCCGTGCCGCGCTGAATGACGCCCTGCATCATCGATGTGATCTGATAGGCGGTCATGGGATCGATGACCTGCTCGCGCTTGTCGATGAGCTTGGGCTCCGCCTGGTCGTGCCAATCATCGGCATCGCAAGCCGAGCAGATGCGCTCGTCATGCTTGAAGATCGTGTGGCCCCAGCGGTCCTGGATGCGGTCGATCAAGGTCGGCTTGATGCGTCGGCCGCCATTGGCGAGCATCGAATAGGCGGTCGTCAGCCGCAGTACCGTGGTTTCCCCCGCGCCGAGCGCCATCGGCAGGTAGGCCTTGAGATCATCATAGATGCCGAATTTCTTGGCGTATTCCACGATGAGCGGCATGCCGATGTCCTTGGCGAGCCGCACCGTCATCAAGTTCTTCGAATGCTCGAGGCCATAGCGCATCGGCTTCGGGCCGGCGAAGGTCGGCTCGAAATTCTCAGGGCGCCAAGGCGGCAGGCCTGGTCCCTGATCGATTTCGATCGGGCCATCGACGATCACGGTCGAAGGCGTGTAGCCATTGTCGAGGGCCGTGGCGTAGACGAAAGGCTTGAAGGCGGAGCCCGGCTGGCGCAACGCCTGGGTGGCTCGGTTGAACTCGCTTTGGCTGAAGGAGAACCCACCCACCATCGCGAAGACGCGACCGGTCCAAGGGTCCATCACCACAAGCCCGCCGGAGATCTCAGGGATTTGCCGCAAGCGGTATTGGCCGGGCTTGCCGTCGATCGGCTCGACATAGACGACATCGCCGTCCGAGAGGACCTCGCGCAGCTTGCCCTTGCGCGACCATCTCACATTGTCGCTCGTGATCGTGCCAGTCTCCCGTTCGGCGGATACGGCGCCGCTCGCGAGCTTGCCCGGCTGCAGGCCGATTTTGGCGGAAAGATCATTGGCGTCGAGCACGACGGCGAGCTGCCACGGCTTCACATCGGTGAGCACCGGAACCTGCGCGAGCGCGTCTCCCCAATCGCGTCCGAGGTCGATCTTCTGGATCACCCCGTGCCAGCCATGCGATTCGTCATAGCGCACGAGCCCATCGACGAGCGCCTTGCGCGCGATGAGCTGCATCGCCGGATCGAGCGTCGTGCGCACCGAAAGCCCGCCTTCGTAGAGCTGCGTCGAGCCATAGCGGTCGGCAAGCTCGCGACGCACCTCCTCGGTGAAGAAGCCCGCGGCGACGTTGTTAGGCGAGACGTTGCGCAAGTTGAGATGAATGTCCTCGGCCTTCGCCTTCTCGACATCCGCCTTCGAGGCAAAGCCGTTCTCCGCCATGCGATCGAGCACCCAATTGCGGCGGTCGATCGCCGCGTCGTGCCTCTCGAACGGATTGTAATTGCTGGGCGCCTTCGGCAGGGCCGCGAGATAAGCCGCTTCCCCAAGCGTCAGCTCATGCACGGATTTGCCGTAATAATTGAGCGCGGCCGCGGCGATGCCGTAATTGCCGAAGCCGAGATAGATCTGGTTGAGATAGAGCTCGAGAATCTTCTCTTTCGTATAAGTCGCCTCGATACGCAGCGCGAGCAGCATCTCCTTGAATTTGCGGTCATAAGTCTGCTCCGAGGAGAGCAGGAAATTCTTCGCCACCTGCTGCGTGATCGTGGAGGCGCCCTGCTGGCGACGCCCCTGCCGGGTGAAGTTCGCGATGATGGCGCGCGTGATGCCCTCGGGATCGACGCCGTTATGGCTGAAGAAATTCTTGTCCTCCGCCGAGATGAAGGCATCGATCACGAGCTTCGGCACGTCCTGGACAGGCAGATAGAGGCGCCGCTCCTTCGCATATTCGCCGATCAGGCTGCCGTCGGCCGCGTGCACGCGCGTCATCACCGGCGGCTCGTAATCGCGAAGCTGCGTGTAATCGGGAAGATCCTGGGAGTAATGCCAGATCAGGAAGGCGGCGGCCCCCGCTCCGACGACGAAGACGACCGTCGCGGCGGCGAAGAGAAATCCGAAGAATCTGATCAATGATCGCATGCGTTGAACGTTCAGCCACTCATCTGGCGCGCGATTTTCGACCCCGCCGCGTCCATTCGGGAAAAGCTTGTCCGTGCCGCAAGAACTTCCTGATGCCGCCGGGGCTTGCCGAGCACGCTCTCAGCCGCCCCGACCTCATAACCGAGGGACGGTGAAAAATCCGTGGCCCTTCTGCAACAGTCTCGTGTGCGGGTGGGGCTTTTGTGAGGCGGGCGGCGAGCATCGCGATCGGGATCGTTTGGCCTCGAGCCGAGCCGGTTCAGTTCGCCTGCGCGGCGGCGCCCGGCCGGTCGGGCAAGCGCACTTCGATCGCGCTGGCGATGGCGCGTGCGGCTTCCTCCCGCCATTGCGGGGAGGAAAATGAAGCCCGATCGGCATCGCTCGAGAGATAGCCGAGCTCCACGAGCGCGGAGGGCACATCGGGCGCGCGCAAGACCAGGAAGGCCGCGGAACGCAGCGGGTTCTTGTTCAGCCGCACATGGGGCTCGAGCGCTTGCACGAGCTTTTGCGCGAAGGCGACGGAAAGGATCTTCGTTTCCCTTCGCATCAGGTCATCGAGGATCGACACCACCTCTTCATCGTTTTCGCCCGAATCGAGACCTGCCTGCTGATCGACGCGGTTCTCCTTCTCGGCGACGCGCGCGGCCTCGGCATCGCTTGCATGATCGGCCAAGGTATAGACCGTCGCGCCCTGCACATTGGCGGGGCCGGTGAGCGTGTCGGCGTGAATCGACACGAAAAGCGCGGCGTTCTGGTCACGCGCGAAACGCACCCTGTCGGGCAGCGAGACGAAAGTATCGGTGCTGCGCGTGAGCGCCACGCGAACGTGACCGCGACGCTCGAGCTCGGCCGCAAGGGTCGTTGCAAATTCGAGCGTGATCGTCTTCTCGACTTCGCCATTGCCGCCCATCGCGCCCGGATCGAATCCGCCGTGGCCCGGGTCGATGACCACGAGCGGGCGCGTATCCTTCGGCGGCGATGCGGTTGGTGACGACGCAGCCGCATTATTCGCCGCCCCAGCCACCGCCGTCGATGCCCGCGAAATGCCGGCAAGCTCGTGGAAGGCCTCGCGATCGAGCCGCTCGAGCTCGATGGTCACTGTCGTCCCCAAGTCCTTGAGAAGCGGCGTGTTCACCACGGAGGCGACATGCGCCGGCCCCGCGAGATCGATGACCATGCGCGAGCGCCCGAAGCCAAAAAGGCCGAAGCGGAAGGATTTGATGAGTCCCGTTCCGTTTTCTCCCGTATGGGCGGGCAGTTGAAAATTCACCTCCGGCAGATCGAGCACCAGACGGTCCGGCTTCTCGAGCGCGAAGGGCGTGGCGCTGAGCGGCTGGGACGAGATGAGGATGAGCCGCGTCCCGGAAGCGGTCTGCTCGAGCTTCGCCCCGACAACGACCGGGCGGGCCGGCACCCCTGTCGGTTCGGCCGCGGCCGCGGGAAGCGCCATGAATGCGGACACCACGCCGATGGCCAGCAAGAAGATGAGCGCCAGAAAGGCTTGGGCCGCCAGAAAGCCTTGCGTCGAGAGCTTCCCGGCTTTGCGAAGCAAGATTGCGAGGGACGATACCAAAATGGCTCCCTTCATCAGCGAGGGCCTCGAAGCGGCCATCCTTCCGCCTGCGATGTGGCCCGATCAAGCCCTAGAGGATTAACTAGTGCTTCTTCAACAAGGAATAACGTTCCAATCTCGTTAATTACGCGTTTCCCTCATCTTTGTGGCCTCGACGCCACATCTGGCGAAGCTTGCCAAAAGCCCCTACCTAAGTTTAAGCAGGAACGGACTGTCGATTCTCCGACGTCGCCGGGTTCGAGCGAATCCGTGGGCGGGAGGTGGTCGCGGCCCGATGGCGTGAAGTGGCCGCCTTCGGCGAAATGTCGATTTTTTCCGCATCGCCAGACCGCTGGGACGCCGGACGACAGCTCAGCCGCCCTCCTGGGGCGACATTGGATGATTTGGCCGCCCCTGATCGGCGCGGCTTGGGACAATGACATGATGTCGGCGTTGCGTGACAGATTGGGAGAGGGGATCGTTTCGGCGATCCCGTCTTCGTTCGCCACGCGTCGGGCGCCGATCGTATCCGGACCCGCCCCGATCCTGCCTCGAGCTCTTCCGAGATCGGGGGAAGGCCGGGCGGCCTTATCCTTCCATCGCTTGACTGCCTTGCAGCTCGCAGCGTGGCGCGATCGGCGCGCCTCTTTGCCGCGAGCGGGACAACATCGCGCCGGAAACATCCGGCGCTCACGAGAAAGATGCACTCAATGGCCAACAAGATGCTCATCGATGCCGCCCATCCCGAGGAGACGCGTGTCGTCGTCGTTCGCGGGCAGCGCGTCGAAGAATTCGATTTTGAATCCGCCCAGCGCAAACCCTTGCGGGGAAACATTTATCTTGCGAAGGTGATGCGGGTCGAGCCGTCGCTTCAGGCGGCCTTCGTCGATTACGGCGGCAACCGGCACGGTTTCCTGGCGTTCAGCGAAATCCATCCCGATTACTATCAAATCCCCGTCGCCGATCGCGAGGCGCTGATCGCCGAGGAGGCAAGGTCGGCACGCGAATCGGACGATGACGAGCCGGGCCCGAGGCGCAACAGAGGCCGCCGCGGGGCCGCCTCGGCCGCCCGCCACGATGGCGTGGATTCTGTCTCGACTTCCCAAATCTCGGCGTCCGAGGAGAGCTCGACCGAGACGCCCGTTGCCGAAGAGCTTGAGGCCGAGGGACGGGCCCCGGCCTTTGAAGCGGCCCCCGCCGAGGAGGCCTCGGGCGAGGTGGCGCCGCGAAGCGACGCGACCGTCGAAGCCGAAACGGCCCCGCCGGAACGCGAGGACCCCGTCGAAGGCGCGCCCTTCGCGGCGAGCGACGAGGTCGCGCCAGCCCGGCAAGCGGAGGCTGATGAGGGGGCGCAGGCTGCGGTGGCTTCAGATGAAGCCGCGTCCGCCATCACCAGCGTCCCGGATGCCGGCGCGGGCGATCGTGAGGCTTTTGGGAACGACCCGGCCGAATCCGCCGAATCCTCGGAGCCTGCCGCAGAGCCCGTGATCGAGCAGCTCGGCGCCGGAGACGGGCTCGAGGAAGTGCCCGAGCGGCGCCGTCCGGTGAGGCGCAACTACAAGATCCAGGAGGTGATCAAGCGCCGTCAGATCCTCCTCGTCCAGGTGGTCAAGGAGGAGCGTGGCAACAAGGGCGCGGCGCTCACGACCTATCTGTCGCTTGCCGGACGCTACTCCGTGCTGATGCCGAACACGGCGCGCGGCGGAGGCATCTCGCGCAAGATCACCAATGCGCCCGATCGCAAGCGGCTGAAATCGGTGGCGCAAGAGCTCGACGTGCCGAATGGGATGGGCGTCATCGTGCGCACCGCGGGTGCGGCCCGCACCAAGGTCGAGATCAAACGCGATTTCGAATATCTCCTGCGGCTATGGGAGAATGTCCGCGAGCTCACGCTGAAATCTTCGGCTCCGGCGCTCGTTCATGAGGAAGGCTCCCTCATCAAGCGCGCCATCCGCGATCTCTACAACAAGGATATCGACGAGATCCTCGTGGCCGGCGACGATGGCTACAAGGAAGCCAAGGACTTCATGCGCATGCTCGCGCCGAGCCATGCCAAGGCGGTCAAACTCGACAAGGAGACGGAGCCGGTGTTCGCGCGCTTCGGGGTCGAGCGGCAGCTCGATGCCATGTTCTCGAACATCGTGACGCTGCGTTCGGGCGGCTACATCGTCATCAACCAGACCGAGGCGCTCGTCGCGATCGACGTGAACTCGGGCCGCGCGACGCGCGAGCACAATATCGAGGACACCGCGCTCAAGACCAACCTCGAGGCGGCCGAGGAAGTGGCCCGCCAGTTGCGCCTGCGCGATCTTGCGGGGCTGATCGTGATCGACTTCATCGACATGGACGAGAAGCGCAACAATCGTTCGGTCGAGAAGCGTCTCAAGGATTGCCTGAAGAACGACCGCGCTCGCATCCAGATCGGAAGCATCTCCCCCTTCGGCCTTCTCGAAATGTCGCGCCAGCGCATTCGTTCGGGCGTGGTCGAAGGCTCTTCGACCCTCTGCCCGCATTGCGCCGGCGCGGGCCGCATCCGCTCGACGCCATCGGTGGCGCTTCATGTGCTGCGCCATGTCGAGGACGCTCTCGTGAAGAACGCTTCGCGCAATCTCGCGGTCAAGACGCGCACCGACATTGCTCTTTACATCCTCAATCAGAAGCGCCGCCATTTGCGCCAGATCGAGGACCGTTTCGGCATCTCGGTAAACTTCGTGGCCGACGACAAGCACAATGGCGTCGATTTCTTTGCGATCGAATGGGGAGAGCCCGTATTGCCGCTGGTGGAGGGATCAAGCTTCGAGGCGCAGCCTCGCCAGCTCGCAGCCCCGCGGGTCGATGCGGAGGAGGATGCCGACGAAACCGCCGACGCCGATACCGCCGTTCGCGATGCGGGCGAGGAACGTTCGTCCGCGGATGGCGAAGGCTCCCAGCGTCGCCGTCGCCGTCGTCGCCGCCGCCGTGGCGGGGCCGAGCGCGAGGCGGAGGGCGGGCAGCCCCACGCGGCGAGTGCGCCTTCCCATCGCATGCACGTCCCCGACGAGGGGGAGAGCGATCACGAGGCCTCGGACGTGACGGAGGCCGAGGCCGGTATAGTCCGGCCGGCGAACGACGCTGAGCCACCGCGCAAGCGTCGTCGCGGTCGCCGCGGCGGCCGGGCTCGTCGCGAGGACGGCGATTTTGATGCCTCGCCGGAGGCTCGAGTGCCAAGCTCGAGCGCGCTGAGCGAACGCCACGCGCCCGCCTTCTCCTCGCCAGAGGAGAGAGAGGCTGACGGTGGCCCGCAGGTGGCGCAGGGGTTCGGGCGCGAGGAGACGACGCAAGCTACCGCTCTCGAGCCGCCGCACGCGGGCGGAGAATCCTCGAACGGCACCGAAACCGAACCGCGAGACAGAGCGCCGCAAGACGAAGAGGCGGCGCCCGCATCCACCGGCGAAAGGCCGACGGCAAGCGCGGACGAGGCCGGCCAGGCTCAAGCTGCCGCTCCCCCGGCCGAGAAACCGGCCGAGCCCGTCTTGACCTCCACCTATGATCCGGCGCGAGCGAAGCGTGCCGGCTGGTGGGCGAAGGCACGCTCTGCCGTGAGCGCCAAGGAATAGGGCAAGTCACAAAACTCGGGTGGCGGCGTCTGTGAAGGCGCCGCCGCCTTTCGAGCGCCGCGGTTCATGTTGCGCGAGCCGGCCGTGACGTTTCCCTTTTCCACCTCGACCTTGAAGCTTCGCGGAGCCTCCCCTCGCTCGTGAATATCAAGCATGGTCGCATGAGCTCGAGATGGGCGCAAAACGGGACCGTGTCGAAGAGCGGCGCCGTCGGGCGGTTTTCCTCGAGGCGCTCCCGGTACGCGGAAAGGAACGCAGACTCGCGCGCGAGCTTGAGCGCCGGCGCCTCGTACTCCTCGAGGCTTTGCGTCACGAGCTCAGGCAAACCGACGCATTGACGAGGCTCGCCGCGACACGTCCGGCAAAGGTTTTCCCGAGACAGGTGAGCACCGGCAAGTCCGTCCAGAGCGCGTCGCTCGTGAGCCGGGATGGAGGCTTCAATCGAGTGCTCTATCGTCGCCACCGCGCGAACCTCCGGCGCGGCAAAATGCGCCGGGCCAAATATCTGCGTCGCGCCGAATATCACGTCTCTCGGGTCATGCGGCCGACATCGCCTCGCAAGCTTCCATCATGTCACCACCAACGGAAGCCGGCGCCCAGGCGCAGGCTGTTGAGCAACTGCGTGCGCTCACCCGCCGCACCTCGCCAACCAAGCCCCCTGAGCTGGTCGCTCAACCCCACGCGGCCGGCAGGCGCGCTGAAATCGGTCGAGGTCGACGCGAAGCTGAAGCTGCCATGGGCCGAGGCTACACGATGGGAATCCGAAGGTTCTTCGGAGAGCCAATCGCCCTGACGATTGGGATCGAAGAGGAAGCTGTGCCTCTCGGGGTCGACCGAGGTTGCGCCCCGTCCATCGCTCCTCGTCTGGTCGCCCAAGGGCTTCGCGCCCAAGGCTTTCGCGGCCCCCGCCTCCCCATCGTTCCTCGTTTCATGATCGAGCGGCTTCGGCGCTCCCGGATTGACATCGTTCTGGGAATGCGTGTCCGGGGCCGAATGGCCTTCGGCGCGTTGGAAGCTGCGGCTGGCCTCGGCCGAGAGATCGACCATGACGGTCATGATCGCGATCTGGCCCTTCGCATTGTGCCCGACCACATCGACCGCCAATTTTCCGCTGTCCTTGGCCCAAGCCTCTCCCGGAGATCCGTTGTCGTTGGACGCCAGGGCGATCGAGACGATGTTCTGCGGCAGGCGGCCGGTCAACTTGCCGGTCTCCTTGTCGAAATGGATCCAGCTCGGCAAGGGTGAGCCGTCCGCCAGCTTGGCGGCGATGAAGATGCCCTCGGCACCGAGCGGCGCCCTCAGGCCTTGGATCGGGACATCGACCTCGAACGCATATTCGGAATCCATGCTCACTTCGAAATTGCGGTCGACCACGTATACGCGCGGGAAAATCCCGTGTCGGCCACCGCCGGCGCCTCCGTCACCTGCCCCATTACCTCGCCTGCCGCCGGAGCCTCCGTCAGCTGACCCATTGTCTGATTCGTCACCTGACCCATTACCTGATCCGTCAGCCGCATCTTCACCGAGCACTGCAGCTCGCACATTGGTGACGAGGGCGGCAAATTTTTGACTGCCGAAACCATCGCCATTCGGCGGCAGCCCGTTACCCAAGAGTGAGTCTTCGATAAAAGCGTTTGTGCCGACGGCATCGAGCTTGGTGGTGATGCTCGCCATGTGATTTGGCGTGGTATTGGCATCGGTGATGCTCCACGTCACCGTCCGCGCGACATCGCTGCCGCCATGCGTCGGATCGCCGTTGGCAGCCTCGCTGAAGCTGACCGATTCAAGCGCGGTCTGATAGACGGCCGCGCTTGCCGTTCCCGTCAGGACCAAGATGCCGTTCGCGTTGGAGGCAATCGTGAGCCCGTCGAGATTGCCGACGTTGAGGATGTCGCCATTCTGGAAGCCGCTCACCGCCACCGTCGCGCTGGTGATCATATCCGAGTCGTGCACCTGCAGCCCGCTATCGAGCAGGACCGCCGACGTTTGATTTTGCGTGAAGGTCGCCGTCGCGGCGCCCGTCAGGCTCAGCGTATGAACCGTGTCGAGCGTGCTCGTGCCGCTGCTCGAGCTCTGGGTGCCGCTGTTGATGGTCCAGGTCACGCTGCGGACCGCATCGCCGCCGCCATGCGTCGGGTCGACGCCAGCCGCCTCGCTGAAGGTGATCGAATCCAGCGCGGTTTGATATTGCAGATTGGAGGCGGCGCCACTGAGCACGATCACGCCGTTGGCGTCGCTCGCGAGCGTGAGCCCATCGAGATTGCCGACGCTGAGGATATCGCCGTCCTGGAAGCCGCTCACCGCTACCGTCGCGCTCGTCACCGTATTCGAGCCGCTCAGCGTGATGCCGCTGTCGAGAACGACAGGCGTTTGGCCCTCGATGTAAGTCACGGTGACGCCGCCCGCGCCCGATAGGCTCGGGAAGGGCGTCGTGTCGAGCGTGCTCATGGCGGTCGCGCTGTGGTTCACCGTGGTGTTGCTGTCGGTGATGCTCCAGGTCACGGCGCGAACCGGGTCCGCGCCGCCATGCGTCGGATCGATGCCCGGCGTCTCGTCGAAGGTGATCGACTCCAACGCCGTTTGATAGACGGCCGCGGACGCAGTGCCCGTCAAGACCAGCGTGCCGTTGGCCTTCCGTGTAGGTGACGAGCACGCCCGTCCCGCCCGCCGTCACGCTCACCGGCGTGTGCGTGGTGTTGATCGTGCTCGTCGACGAGCCCGTGTTGTTCGCCGTCTGGTTGGTGTCGACAACCGTCCAGGTGAGCGTGCGCGTCGGATCCGTGCCGCCGCCCGTCGGATCGCCGGTGTTCACGAAGCGCACATGATCGAGCGCCGTCTGGAAATCCGTGAACGAGGCCGAGCCGCCCACCGCCGTCAAGGTGAGCACGCCGCTCGCCGCGTTGAACGACGCGCTGATCGTGCCGTTATCCGCGAAGGTCTCGAAGTTCTCCGAGCCGTTGTTGAAGTCGAGCGTGTCGCCGGCGAGGAAGCCGCCCGTGATCGCGACCGTCGCGCTCTTGATCGTGTCGGAATCCGAAAGCGCCAGCGTGCTGTCGGCGAGCGTCGGACCGCTGCCCTCGGTGTAGGTGATGTTCACGCCGGCCGTCACCACCGGCGGCTTGTGGATCGTGTCGAGCGTGCTGGTGAAGCTCGTGGTGTTGCTTGCCGTATTGGTGTTCGTGTCCGTCACCGTCCAGGTGACGGTGCGCGCCGTCTCGGAGCCGGCGCCGCCATGCGTCGGGTCGTCGCCCGCCGTCTCGCGGAACTCGACGCTGGCAAGCGCCTGCGCGTAATCCGCCGCGCTCGCCGTTGCCGCGCTCGTGGTGGTGAGGGTGAGCACGCCGTTCGCCGCGTTGAACGAGGCGCTGATCGTGGCGCCGTCCGCGAAGGTCTCGGTCGCGGTGTTGCCGGTGAAGTCCAGGATATCGCCGTTCTGGTAGCCGGAGACGCTCACCGTCGCCGAGGCGATCGGATCGGAATCCGAGAGCGTCACCCCGCTGTCGAGGAGGGTCGTCGTCGTCTGGCCTTCCGTGTAGGTGACGAGCACGCCGGTCCCGCCCGCCGTCACGCTCACCGGCGTGTGCACGGTGTTGATCGTGCTCGTCGACGAGCCCGTGGTGTTCGCCGTCTGGTTGGTGTCGACCACCGTCCAGGTGAGCGTGCGCGTCGGATCCGTGCCGCCGCCCGTCGGGTCGCCCGGGTTCACGAAGCGCACACGATCGAGCGCCGTCTGGAAATCCGTGAACGAGGCCGAGCCGCCCACCGCCGTCAAGGTGAGCACCCCGCTCGCCGCGTTGAACGACGCGCTGATCGTGCCGTTATCCGCGAAAGTCTCGAAGTTCTCGGTGCCGTTGTTGAAGTCGAGCGTGTCGCCGGCGATGAAGCCGCCGGTGATCGCCACCGTCGCGCTCTTGATCGTGTCGGAATCCGACAGCGCCAGCGTGCTGTCGGCAAGCATCGGCGCGCTGCCTTCGGTGTAGGTGATGGTCGCGCCGGCCGTCACCACCGGCGGCTTGTGGATCGTGTCGAGCGTGCTGGTGAAGCTCGTGGTGTTGCTCGCCGTGTTGGTGTTCGTGTCG
>DASZIL010000074.1:0-6594 GCA_035949255.1 Beijerinckiaceae bacterium
AGGGAATGATGCGCGCGGCGAAAAGCAGCTTGCCCGAGGAATGCGTCTTGCCCTTGTCGTGATCGAAAAACACGCCCGGCGAGCGATGCATTTGCGAGACGATCACGCGCTCGGTGCCGTTGACGATGAAGGTGCCGTTCAAGGTCATGAGCGGCATATCGCCCATGTAAACGTCTTGCTCTTTGATATCCTTGACGGATTTCGCCTGGGTATCGGGATCGACATCGAACACGATGAGGCGAAGCGTCACCTTGAGAGGCGCCGCATATGTGATCCCGCGCTGGCGGCATTCGTCGACATCGAATTTCGGCGGCTCGAACTCGTATTTCACGAAATCGAGCTGGGCCGTCTTGGCGAAATCCGAGATCGGGAAGATCGATTTGAAGACCGCCTGCAGACCATCGTTGGTCCGCTTGGCGCCGACCTCATGGATCTGGAGGAATTGGTCATAGGAAGCCTTCTGCACCTCGATGAGGTTCGGCATCACCGCGCCTTCGCGGACTTTGCCGAAATATTTCCGGATACGCTTGCGGGCTGTGAACGTGTGAGCCATGTCGCTCCTCTTGCCTTCCCATGGTCCGGGGTCGACGCCGGACGGCGAATACGCTTACCCTCGTGAACTCAATGGCCTGATCGGCCGGGGCCATCCCATTGGCCCTGCTGATCGTTTTGCCGGGCACCGGGCGGCCGGAGATCCGGCGCGCGATTTTCGGCATGGTGCAAGACATCAAGGTCCAAGAAATCAAAGTCCCTTCTCGTTCCTGCTCTTCGGCGGCCGGCCTTGCCCGCCATGGTCGATCCGTCTTCACGAAACGACGCGATCCAACACGAAAACCCCGGAGCCGAACGGCTTCGGGGCTAACGAAAAGAGGCGTTCCCGCGACGCCCCGCATGACGCGCGCGGCACCGCTCCCGGTGCCGCTCAAACCATGCAGCGCCGGCCAAAGCCGGCTCGAAATTCACTTCAGCTCGACCTTCGCACCCGCCTTCTCGAGCTGAGCCTTGAGCTTGTCGGCCTCTTCCTTAGCCACGCCTTCCTTCACGGGCTTCGGAGCGGCCTCGACGAGGTCCTTGGCCTCCTTGAGGCCTAGGCCGGTGATGGCGCGCACCTCTTTGATGACCTCGATCTTCTTGTCTCCGACGGTGGCGAGAACCACGGTGAATTCCGTCTTCTCCTCGGCCGCAGGGGCGGCAGCCCCGCCGGCGCCGGGAGCCGCGGCGACCGCAATGGCGGCGGCGGCCGAAACGCCCCATTTTTCCTCGAGCATCTTGGCGAGTTCGGCCGCCTCGAGGACGGTGAGGCCCGAAAGTTCGGTCACGAGTTTGGAAAGATCAGCCATGGGAGACGTTCCTTATTTAGGTCGGTTTGGTGGAATTCCAAGCGGTTCGGTCGACTTAAAAGATCAATGACGCCGGCGGCCTCACGCCGCCTCGTTCTTCTCGGCATAGGCGGCGACAACGCGGGCGAGCTTGCTCGCGGGCGCGTTGGCGAGTTGTGCAAGCTTGGTCGCCGGCGCTGTCAGGAGGCCGATAAGCTTGGCTCTCAATTCGTCGAGCGAAGGCATGCTGGCCAGCGTCTTCACCCCGCTGGGGTCGAGAGACGTCGCGCCCATCGCGCCGCCGAGGACGACGAGCTTCTCGTTCACCTTGGCATAGTCGATCGCGACCTTTGCCGCGGCGACCGGGTCGCTCGAGTAGGCGAGAAGCGTCGGCCCCTTGAGCAGAGAGGCGATCGAGGCGACCTCGGTTCCGTCGAGCGCGATCTTGGCAAGGCGGTTCTTCGCCACCTTAACCGAAACGCCGGCCTGCTTGGCCTGCTTGCGCAGAGCCTGCATGTCGGAGACGGTAAGGCCGGCGTAATGCGCGACGATCACGGACGCGTTCGCCTGAAAGGTCGAACGAAGCGCCGTCACGAAGTCTTGCTTTTCCGCACGTTCCACGTGGGCTCTCTTCATCGACGAGGGCGGTCAAGGAACTTTCGCTCCCTGCCCGCCGGTTGCACTTAAAGCCGGCAAGACGCCCTTTGGCATCCCGCGGCGGTTCCCAGTGCCTGTCCGGCCGAGCGGGAGACCCCGCGACCTCGGTCCAGTCGGTCAAAGCACAAAGCCGCGCCCGGACCTTGATCCGCCACGGCTCATGGCTCATCCCATCTGCGCAGGCGAAGCGATTTTAAGCCGGCGGAGCCGGCGCCTGCGGTCTCGGACAGGTATCGACCCGCCTCTCCCCGATCTTCTCGCGCCGCCAAGGCCACTAGCACTTGACAGAAGCAGGAAAATAGGAGCGCCATTGGCGCTGGAATGAAGCGGGCAACCGCATCGTCAAGGCAAGCCGCCAAGGCGACACGCCCGAAAAGGCCCTTTGAGGAGTCTTCACGGAAGCGCGTCTCTTAGACGGTCGGCTTCGCTTTGCCAAGGGGTCAGGGGAAGAATTTCCAGCAAAAATACTGGCAAATCCTGCCCATTTTTCGTGCACGGCTTCCCCGGACGCGCCGCAAATCCCGGAAATCCCGCATTTTAGGCCTCGCGGAAGGCCGATCTGACCTTCCGCGGCTAAGTCCCAAATGCCATAATTCATCAGCGGCAGACGCGACGCGGCCCCCATGGGGTTTCCCTCACCCAGCAGCGATGCCAGCCGTAAGCATAGGGGCCAGGGCCCCACGCGTTGCGCACGCAAAATCCAAATGGATTGCGATGGAAGGCAGGTCCGCAGCCGTCTGCCACAAGAGTGATGCTGGCGTTCCCGGAGGAGGGCGCCGCGAGGGGGAATGCGCTTGCACCCTGAGGAGCGACACTGGCCACCAGAAGCGCGGCGGCGGCCGAAATCATCGTCTTACGCATCGATATCCCTTCCGTTAGATTCAAGGTCATCCCCCTGCCCCAGGCATTAGGGGCGAGGGCCGGGCAGTCAATCCCTTCGTTTTCACCAAATCGAGTACGGACCCTCCGTCCGGAACGCTCATAGACGCTAAAAGCCTTCTCGCTCCTTATTCCGATCGAGCATTCGGAGATGTCCTGACTTTGTCGACGACGGGGGTGAAGCGCGCTTGAACGAGCCCGCCCCCCTCGCTAGAAGGGCCGCGTCCGGCCTGCCCGCATTCCTGGAATCACCGGGTCGAGACGCGCCTGCCCCGCAGGCGTCCCCATGCTCGATTCCGCAATTTGGGAAAATTCCATGGCGCGCAGCAAGATAGGCCTGATCGGTGCCGGCCAGATCGGGGGCACGCTCGCTCATCTCGTCGGACTCAAGGAGCTCGGCGACGTGGTCATGTTCGACATTGCCGAGGGGCTTCCCCAGGGCAAGGGCCTCGACATCGCCGAGTCATCCCCCGTCGAGGGCTTCGACGCCCGTTACAAGGGCACCCAATCCTATGCCGATCTCGCGGGCTGCGATGTCGTGATCGTGACCGCAGGCGTGCCGCGCAAGCCCGGAATGAGCCGCGACGATCTTCTGGGCATCAACCTCAAGGTGATGGAGGCGGTCGGCGCCGGGATCAAGCAATATTGCCCGAAGGCTTTCGTCGTCTGCATCACCAACCCGCTGGACGCGATGGTCTGGGCCTTGCAGAAATTCTCAGGGTTATCGGCGAAGAAGATCGTCGGCATGGCTGGCGTGCTCGATTCGGCGCGTTTCCGCTTCTTCCTCAGCGAGGAGCTCGGCGTCTCGGTCGAGGATGTCTCCGCTTTCGTGCTCGGCGGCCATGGAGACGACATGGTGCCGCTCGTGCGCTACTCGACGGTCGCCGGCATCCCCCTCCCCGATCTCGTGAAGATGGGCTGGACCACGCAAGCCAAGATCGACGCCATCGTCGAGCGCACCCGCAAGGGAGGCGGCGAGATCGTCAATCTTCTGAAGACGGGCTCGGCCTTCTATGCTCCCGCCGCCTCTGCGATCGCGATGGCGGAGAGCTATCTCAGGGACAAGAAGCGCGTCCTGCCCTGCGCCACCTATCTCGACGGGCAATATGGGCAAAAGGGCCTGTTCCTCGGCGTGCCGGTCGTCATCGGCGCAGCCGGCGTCGAGCACGTCGTCGAGATCGAGCTGAACAAAGAGGAAAGAGTGATGTTCGAGAAGTCCGTCGCTTCGGTGAAGAGCCTCATCGACGCCTGCCAAGGCATCAATGCGGCCCTGAAGGGGTGAAGCATCAGGCCCCTTCAGGGCAACGCGCGTCGTCGCCCAGGCTGGCGAGCGCTCATTCGCCGCGACGCCAGGAACTCCTCCAGAGAACGCCTCCAGGAACCCCTCCATGAACATCCATGAATACCAGGCCAAGGCGGTGCTCAGGGAATTCGGCGTGCCGGTGTCGCGCGGCAAGCCGGCCTTCACCCCCGAGGAGGCGGAAGCTGCCGCAAAGGAGCTCGGCGGACCGCTCTTCGTCGTGAAGAGCCAGATCCACGCGGGCGGCCGCGGCAAGGGCAGGTTCAATGAAACAGCCGCCGGCGACAAGGGCGGCGTTCGGCTCGCCAAATCCGTCGAGGAGGTGAAGCGCTTCGCCAAGGAGATGCTCGGCAACACCCTCGTCACGGTGCAGACCGGCCCCTCCGGAAAGCAGGTGAACCGGCTCTATGTCGAGGACGGCTCGGCAATCGCGCGCGAGCTTTACCTTTCGATGCTCGTCGATCGCGAGACCTCGCGTGTCGCCTTCGTCGCTTCGACCGAAGGGGGCATGGACATCGAGAAAGTGGCGCATGACGCGCCCGAGAAGATCGTCTCATTCTCGATCGATCCCGCCACGGGCGTCATCGGCTATCACGGCCGCAAGGTCGCGAAAGCCTTGGAGCTCACGGGCGATCTCGCCAAGCAGGCCGAACGGCTCGTCGCGCAGCTCTACGCGGCCTTCCTCGCCAAGGACATGAGTCTCCTCGAGATCAACCCGCTCATCATCACCAAGGACAATCGGCTCATCTGCCTCGACGCCAAGATCTCCTTCGACGACAACGCGCTCTATCGCCATGCCGATATCGTGGCGCTGCGCGACACGAGCGAAGAGGACGCCAAGGAGATCGAAGCCTCCAAGCACGACCTCTCCTATGTGGCGCTCGACGGCACGATCGGCTGCATGGTGAACGGGGCTGGCCTCGCCATGGCCACCATGGACATCATCAAGCTCTACGGCGAGGAGCCCGCGAATTTCCTCGATGTCGGAGGCGGCGCCACCAAGGAGAAGGTCGCCGCCGCTTTCAAGATCATCACCGCCGACCCGAAGGTCAAAGGCATATTGGTGAACATCTTCGGCGGCATCATGAAATGCGACATCATCGCCGAAGGCGTGATCGCGGCGGTGAAGGAAGTCGGCCTCAAGGTGCCCCTCGTGGTGCGGCTCGAAGGCACGAATGTCGAGCTCGGCAAGGCGATCCTCGATAAATCAGGCTTGAACGTGATCTCGGCGGACGATCTCGACGACGCCGCGAGGAAGATCGTGGACGCGGTGAGGAAGATGGCCTGATTGGCCGCGCCGACGGCTCTTCGCGAAATCAATCTGGATTCTACCTGACCCTCCTTCAGGGTCCTTAGTGAGAACGAGCATGTCCATCCTCATCGACGCCGACACCAAGGTCATCTGCCAAGGCTTCACCGGCAAGAACGGCACCTTCCATTCCGAGCAGGCGATCGCTTATGGCACGCGGATGGTGGGCGGCGTGGCACCCGGGAAAGGCGGGGCGCAACATCTGAACTTGCCCGTCTTCGACACGGTGCTCGAGGCGCGCGAGGCGACGGGGGCTGATGCGAGCGTGATCTATGTGCCGCCGGCAGGAGCCGCGGATGCGATTTGCGAAGCGATCGATGCAGAGGTGCCGCTCATCATCTGCATCACCGAGGGCATTCCGGTCGCCGATATGATCCGCGCCAAGCGCGCGCTCTCAGGCTCGAAATCTCGCCTGATCGGGCCGAATTGCCCGGGCGTGATGACGGCGGGCGAATGCAAGATCGGCATCATGCCGGGCCAGATCTTCAAGCGGGGCTCGGTCGGCATCGTCTCGCGCTCGGGCACGCTCACCTACGAGGCCGTCTACCAGACGACGCGCGAAGGCCTCGGCCAGACCTCCGCCGTCGGGATCGGCGGCGACCCGGTCAAGGGAACGGAGTTCATCGACATCCTCGAGATGTTCCTCGCCGACCCCGACACCCATTCCATCGTGATGATCGGCGAGATCGGCGGTTCGGCCGAGGAGGATGCGGCGCAATTCCTGCGCGACGAGGCGAAAAGAGGCCGTAGGAAGCCGATGGTCGGCTTCATTGCCGGGCGCACCGCGCCGCCCGGGCGCCGCATGGGCCATGCCGGCGCGATCATTTCCGGCGGCAAGGGCGACGCGAAGAGCAAGACCGAGGCGATGGAGGCGGCGGCCATCAAGGTCTCGCCCTCGCCCGCGCGCCTCGGAAAAACCTTGGTCGAGGTCTTGAAGGGCTGATGAGCCTTTGGCGAGTGGCAGCCAGGCGGGGAAACTGACCAGCCCTGCAGACCGATCGGAAGGCGTTTGCGGGCAGGTTACGTTAAGCGCAATTTCGTAAAAGGCCGTCAAGGCACCATATCGATATCACCGCCTCCCGTTCGACAGGGCAGAGGCGGCTCGAGGCTTCAAGGAACAGACGATGGTT
>DASZIL010000075.1:0-68179 GCA_035949255.1 Beijerinckiaceae bacterium
AGGAGATAGATTTCCGCCTTGGCGCCGACATCGACGCCCGCGGTCGGATCCTCGAAGACGTAGAGCTTCCCGGCAAGGTGCAACCAGCGCCCGACCACCGCCTTCTGCTGATTGCCGCCCGACAAGAGCTCGATCGGAAGGTTGGGGTCGTTCGGCCGCAGGCCGACCCGCTGCCCCAATTCCAGCGAAGCTCGGTTTTCGCGCCCTGATCCGAGCAGGGAAAAAAAACCCAATCCCGCGGCGACCGGGTTGAGGAACAGGTTCTCGCGCACCGTCAAATTGGACATGATGGATTCGCCTGCCCGATCGGCGCAGACGAGGTTGACGCCCACGCTCATCGCCTCGCGCGGCGAGGTCGGGGCCATTCCTTTGCCATCGAGGTGAATGCTTCCGCTTGTGATGGGAAGAACACCGAAGAGTGCCCGACCAACGCTCTCCTGTCCCGCGCCGCGCAGGCCGACAAAACCCACGATCTCGCCCGCGTGGATTTCGCAATCGACCGGGCCGACCGCATCGACCATGAGACGATCGAGCACCAGCCGCGGCGAACCGCGGCGCTCAGCGGGGCGGCGAAAGACCTGTGAGGGCTCGCGTCCGACGATCAGCATGATCGCCTGGTCGGGAGTGGTCTCGGCCACGATGCGCTCACCCGCGACGCGCCCGTCGCGCAGCACCACCATCCGATCGGCGATCTCGAACACTTCGTCGAGCCGGTGCGAAACATAGACCATGCCGACACCGCGCGCTCGCAGCCGGCGCAAGGCCTCGAACAGGCGCGCCACCTCATCGGCCGGCAGGCTCGCCGTCGGCTCGTCGAGCACCAGGATCTCGGCGTCGGCAGCAAGCGCCCGCGCGATCGCGACGAGCGACTTCTCGGTTCGGCTGAGATCCTGGATGCGCAGGTCGGGATCGATCTCGGCACCCACCCTTTCGAGCGCTGAGGCCGCGCGCCCTCGCGCCGCCTCCCAATCGACGAGGCCGCGGCGCTTTGGGAAACCGAGAGTGAGGCAGATGTTCTCGGCGACGGTCATCCAATCGATCAAGCCGAGATCCTGATGGATGAAGGCGATGGGAAGTTTTCTGAGCGTCGTCGTCACGTCGACGCCCCGGAAAACCACGGTTCCGGCGTCGAGCGCATGGACGCCTGCGAGGATCTTGATCAAGGTCGACTTGCCCGCTCCGTTCTCACCGAGGAGCGCGAGGATCTCGCCCGCGTTCAGGCGCATGCCCACATCGTTGAGCGCCTGGGTCCCGCCGAATTGCTTCGATACGCCCCGCACGATCAGAAGGTCGGTGCCTGCCACAGCGCCGTCCGGCGGCGCGTCTTCACGCGGCGTGTCTTCACGCGATTCCTGGCTCGAGTCGGGCGCCGCAACGGCCCGCCGATCGACATCCATCGGAATTCCTCCCGCGGAACATCCCCCTCTGATCCGTCATCCCGCGTCGGTGAGCTCTTGTGAGTGGCGCTTGACGAGCACCGGCTCCGCGAGCGTCGGGCGGGCGATCATCGCGTGCGCCATTACGTAAATCAAGGGAAAGGTCGTGCGGGCTCGAAGCCGGTCTGGCCTGGCTTGGTGAGGCCGCAAGCTCCGGGCGTCTTCGGCGAGGCGGCTCGAGAAGAGTTTACCAGATCTTCTTCTGCCTCTGGCGAAAGAGCGCGAGCTCTTGCCGGAAAAGCTCGCGATCGGCAAAGCGCAGGGCCTGAAAGGCTTCAATGGCGACTAGCCGTTCGCGCGCGGCATTGGCGTCCCGCCCGCCGTTTTCGAGTTTCGCGATCAACTCGCGCTGGCGATGCATTTGCCGCTCGTTGAGGGTGATCTCGTGATCGACAAGCGCGAGATCCCGCTCCAGCCTCTTGCGGTCCACCACGCCTCCTCCTTCAGCGACGCACATCCGAAGCGCGCTTGTCCTCCCTCAGCCCCTGATAGACGACGGCGCGCAGCAACCCGTCTTTCGTCCAGGTGAGGTAGGTGACCTCGGCGACGAGCTCAGGGCGAACCCAATGCACGCGCTTGAGCTCGAGCGGCGCGCCGAAGCGATTTTCCTTGGGCGGTGGCGCGGCGAGCGCCATGCGCTTCACCGCGAGCGGCCGCAGCCGCTCGTAGAGGCTCGCGAGCACAGGCTCGGTCATTCCGGTTCCGGCCCTGCCGGCATAAAGGAGGCGGCCGTCTTGCGTGTAATAACCGAGCAGCAGCGAGCCGAGATGAGGCCGCGTACCCTTGGGATCGGTCCAACCCACGATGACGAATTCTTCGCGGTTGAGGCATTTGCACTTGGCCCAAAGCCCCCGGTTGCCTGGCACATAAGCGCTTTCCGCACGCTTCGAGACGATGCCCTCGACATTGAGCTCGCAAGCGGCGCGAAGGATCGCCTCGCCATCGCCCGCGAGATGCTCGTTGTAACGGATCGCGGGATCGGCGCCCTCAAGCAAGGCCTCTAGCCTCGATTTTCGCGCGACAAGCGGCTCGGCACGCCAATCCTCGCCATCGAGGTAGATCAGGTCGAAGGCAAAATAGACGAGGCCGGCGCTGCGCCCATCCGTGGCCGCTTGCATCCCGGCGAACGAGGTCAGGCCGTCCGGGCCTACCGCGCAGAGCTCGCCATCGAGATAGGCGCGTCTCGCCGGCAGCTTTCGAAGCGCCTTTGCGGTCGCCGCATAGCGCCCGGTCCAATCGAGCCCGGTGCGCGTCAGAAGCCGCGCCTCTCCATCCTGAAGGCGTGCGTGGATACGGTAGCCGTCGAGCTTGAGCTCATGCACCCAGGAACTGCCGCGCGGAGGGCTTTTCACCGCGAGGGCGAGCTGGGGCGCGACGAAGGATGGAAACGCGGCGCCCCGCGATCGCGCCGAAGAAACGGGCCGGGCCCGCCTATTTGCCGACCTCGCCATGGCTCGAACAATGACACGCTGACCCCCGCGACGCGAATCCGGTCACCGCCCGGCGCTCCGCCAGCTCGGTTCATCGACCGTGATCAGAGGCCGAAAGCCGCGCAAAGGCACCATAAGGATAAAGGGGGCGCGCGCGGCGCGCCGCAAGGTAGAAATGCCGATAGTAGCCGCCCCTCGCATGTCGTGATCCCGAAGGGACATGGCGGAAGAACCGCGGATCGCTCGGGGTGGGGACATCGGCGTCGGTGGATGGATCACGGAAGCCTTCCTCGTCCCGCGCCTCTGATTGCGCCGTGTCATTCGCCAAGACCGAAGCTGTCACCGGGCTCACATCATCGCCATCCCGAGCTCGCGGGCTCGGCATCGTCCCGGCGGCTATCATCGAATTCGATCCGCCCTCGTGAGGCCCGGGCGAGGTGGGATAGATCGGCGAAAGATCCCGATGACGATCCGGCAAACCGCTTCCACGCCCCGGGATCGATTGCCCGTCGAGTGTATCCGGCAAGATCACTCGAACCGCTCTCGGATGGGCGATGCCCTGCTCGTCGCCCCCTGGCCCGAGCTTCTCCTGCGCTCCACCCCGGGCAACCCAAGTGCCGATGGAGAACGCGACCAAGGACGCGGTCGCGCAGAAGAGAAGAGAGTGGAACGCTCGGACTCGCATGCGCCGGCTTTTCTCGGATGACCGATGTCTAAAGAACGGCGAGGCCGTGACCGAAGTTCCAAAGCGTCAAGCATGGCTCACGTGATATTGCGTCGTGTCGTGCGACCTTGGAAAATCGGGATCGCCCCATAGGAGCCAGACATGCCCAGCCAGGAACAGGATATCGGAACAATGTTCGGCAGCCGCGACACCGGCACCTTCGTTGGCCTTCCCGCTTGTGGCGACCTCAACTCGGTCGAGGCTGGCATCGCCATCCTGGGCATCGGATGCGCCACGCCCTATCCAAGTGTCGGCGCCTATTGCGCCGAAGCACCGGCCGCGGTCCGCGCCGCCATGTCGCGCTATTCGGCGATGGCGTCGCATTATGATTTCGACCTCGACGGGCCTCTGCTCGGCCCGTCTCACAAACCCGTGGTCGATTGCGGCGACCTGGATGTCGACGAAGCCGACGCTGCCGGAAATCGTCGCAACATCAAGGCGGCGATCTCGACCCTCGTTGACCGCGGCGCCACGCCCGTGGTGATCGGCGGGGATGATTCCGTGCCGATTCCCATGTTCCAGGCCTTCGAGGGGCGCGGCCGCTTCACCATCCTCCAGCTCGACGCCCATATCGACTTTCGCGACGAGGTCGACGGCGAACGCCTCGGCCTCTCGAGCACCATGCGGCGTGCCTCCGAGCTCCCCTTCATCGACCGCATCATCGCGGTCGGGCAAAGGGGCGTCGGCTCGGCACGGCCCACCGACCGCGAGGAGGCCCTGGCGCGCGGCGTCAATTTCATCTCGGCGCGCGAAATCCACGCGAAGGGCTTAAAGCCGGTGCTCGATCTCATCGTGCCCGCCACCGATGTGCTGGTGACCTTCGATTGCGATGTGCTCGACCCTTCGATCATGCCTTCCGTCATCGGCCGCGCGCCGGGCGGCTTGAGCTATTGGCAAGCGATCGAGCTCATCGACGCCGTCGCCCAACGGGCGCGGATCGCTGCTTTCGATCTTGTCGAGCTCATGCCGACGCGGGACGTGTCGGGCTTAGGCGCGCTCACGGCCGGACGCATCCTCGCTTATGTGGTCGGTCGCCTGTCGCGTGCCTAAAGGCCTTCGGAGAGCTTGATGCGCGCGTAGCTCGCGGCGACCAGGTCGTTGCCGTAAAGGCGCTGAAGCCTGCGAACGACGAAATGGCCCTTCGCCATCGCCTGGAAATGCGACATGAAGGCCGCGTTTATCGCCGCCCCGGCGATCGCACCCACGACCGGAACGGCTTGCGCCGCGAATTTCTGCGAGACGGCGACGCCGAAGCGCCGCGCGATGCTCGACATCACACGCGCGAAGACCGGAGCGCCCTCCTCGACGAAGCCGCGTTCCGCGAAATAGCGGCCGAGACTGGCAAGGGAATGGGCAAGCGTGGCCTTCACCGCGTAATAGCCTTCACCGGGCTTTTCCGTGCCCGTGCTCCCGCCGAGCGCCAGAACCTCGACGCAGGCGAGGACGCCTTCGGGAGTCGATAAATCTTCCCCCTCCGCCCGCGCGATATCCGCGATGGCATGCATCAAAAGGCTCGTCGTGACCGGCAATTCGGCGACGAGCGCCGGCAGGCCCAAGGCGCCTCCGGTCGCGCCGGCGAGCGTCGCCAACGCCTTGTGCCAGCGTCCGCTCTTGTCTCGCCAGCGCGAAAGGCTTGAGCTCAGCGCCAATTTGAGGGAGGCGCGCAGAGCCGATTGCGTCGCGAAAGAAGCCGCATCGCCGATCGCGCGCGGGAGAAGGCGATCGAAGAGGCCCGCCGATTTGCCGGCGAGCTGCGCAAAACGCGTCGCCAGGCTCTCCCGCTCGAGGCGCCGCACCGCCACGCGCAGCGCTTCGAGGTCCTCCGCCGCAAGCTCGCTTGGAACAATCTGTCCTTCGAGAGATGCCACCTTCCGCTCCGTCTCGCCTCATTCCTGAAACCAAACGCCCTCAACGTCCGGGAGTTGCGCTTTTGCCGGCTTTGCGTCGCCGGCGGGCAAGACATCTCAAATGGGATAAGCGGCGGGAATTTGCGAATCGGCAAGCCGAACAATGCCGAACCTCGTGCGCAAGCTTTCAAACACCATCGCCAACATTTGCGCGAGGCCACACGGCCCCTTCCTTGACGCCGTCCGTGCCCTGGCGGCACTGTGCGCCCGCTGTCGCTTGAACGCCGATCTTCACCGAAGAGCACCGGGCGCCCCGCGACAACTTGCGCGTGAGGTCGCCCGTGAACGATTTTTCCGAAGCGGCAAAGCCGAGCTCATTCGGCCTGTGGAACGAGACGGCCGCGCCGCAGCCGAGCTTTCCCGAGCTGCGCGATGATTTCACCGCGGAGATGGCGGTCATCGGAGGCGGATATTGCGGCCTCTCCGCGGCGCTCCATCTTGCGGAAAGCGGGACCCAGCCCGTGCTTCTCGAAGCCGAGGAGCCGGGCTTCGGCGCCTCGGGCCGCAACGGCGGGCAGGTGATTGCCGGGTTGAAGCTCGATCCCGGCGAGATGGTCGCGAAATTCGGCCGCGAACGCGGCGACGCCTTGCACCGCTTCAGTGCCGGCACAGCCGACGTCGTCTTTTCGCTTGTCGAGCGCTTCCAGATCCAATGCGAGGCCCATCGCGACGGCTGGATTCAGGCGGCCTATGCGCCCAAGGTCAACGCCGCGATCGAGCGCCGGGCGGGCGAGCTCAAGGCACGCGGCGAGAACGTCGAGCACCTCGACAAGGCCCGCATGGCCGAGCTCATGGGCACGGATTTCTATCGCGGCGGCATGCTCGATCGGCGTTCCGGCATGGTGCAGCCCTTCAGCTATGCGCGTGGCCTCGCGCGTGCCGCCGCCGCCTCGGGGGCGATGCTCTTCGGCAATTCGCGCGTGAAACGGCTCAGGCGCGAGGGCGATCATTGGCGTCTCGAGACTGCGAATGGCAGCGTGACCGCGAGAGAGGTTCTGCTCGCCACCAACGCCTATCTCGGCGACCTTCACCCGGCCTTGAAGACCGCGATGATCCCCGTCGCGAGCTATCAACTCGCGACCGATCCGCTGCCGCCCGAGCTCGACCGCGCCATCTTGCCGGCGCGCCTTCCCGTCTCGGACCTGATGCAGCTTGGCGTCTATTTTCGGCGTGACGACGAAGGCCGCTTCATCATCGGGGGGCGCGGCAGCTTCACGGAGCGCGAGCGGCCCGACCTTTTCGACCGCATTCGCGCCCATGCGCGCAAATTATTTCCGGCGCTCCGCGAGGTGGAGTTTCCGATGCGCTGGGGCGGCAAGCTCGCGCTCACCTTCGACCATCTGCCTCGCCTCGTGACGCTCGAGCCCGGGCTGCACGCCGCCTATGGCTGCAATGGACGCGGCGTGGCGCTGCAAACACTGATGGGCAAGCTCGCCGCGGAACGTATGCGGGGCTTGCGCCACGACGATCTGCCGATCGCGACTTTGCCGCCGGCCCATTATCCCTTCCACGCGTTGCGCCTGCCCGCCATGATCTTGATCAGCAACATGCGCTCGCTCCGCGGGATCTTCGCGCGCGATTAGCCGGAACGCGCGTTGAGCCGCGGCCGCTTCGCGTAAATCCATCGTTCAACCCGCTAACAAAAACGCGGCTTGCTCTCCGGCCTTTCGCCCCAAGACGGTCGCGGTCAAGAGGCCGTTGCCCGAAAGATAGCCGGCGGCGGTCGAGCCCGATCACGCCGCTTTTTTCTTGGTGGGTGCCCGGATCAGCACCTCGGCCGAAATACCGAGATGCTCGCGCAAGCGCCGGATCCTGCCGATCGATAGGCTGCGCTCAGCGATTCAGCACCTCGGCCACGCGCGTGCGCGTTCCGATCAGCGGCTCCAAATCCCTGCGCGAAAGACCGCCGCCGTAGAGAAAACGGTTTCGGGGCTTTGCCAGAGCGCTTTCCAATAACCAAGAGTCGCGAAGGTGATGCGTTTCGTTGGTAATTGAAACCACTTGTAGGTTTGCCTCTATGACGACAGAGAGACCCAACCAGGCTGGTTCATTTTGCAAGGGCGCGCTAGCGTTTTCGGATAACGCTTGATAGCCCTTTTGATGAAGGCGGAGTGTTCGACCTCTTCGCCCGTCGACGCGCCTACGCAGCACCTTGCTGTGCTTCGTTTTGTGTTTGGCGCCAACGCGTAACGAAGTCCGGTTCACCACGGACATGACCGCTCTCCCTCTGTATGCCAGCACGGCGGAAGATGCGCTGTTCCCATAGCCTTGCCGATAGCCTTGGGCATTCGGAGGAGGCTACCAGCAATAGGTTCCCTTTAGGTCAAAGCCTATGATCTTTCCCGGCAGGTTTTGAGCCCGTCCTCAAGCCTTCGCCAACCGCGGGTCGAGCCTGTCGCGAAGCGCATCTCCGAGGAGGTTTAAGCCGAAGGCGAGAAGGAGAACGGCTAAGCCCGCGAAGACCGCGCTCCAGGGCGAGAGCATGAGGAAGTTGCGCCCTTCGGCGAGCATGAGGCCAAGCGAAGGCGTGGGCGGCTGCGCGCCCAGCCCGAGGAAGGAAAGCGACGCTTCGACCAGGATGGCGGAAGAGAGCAAAAGGCTCGTCTGCACCAGGATCACGGAGGCAAGGTTCGGCACCACATGGCGGACGAGGATCGCCAAGGGCGAAGCACCGATGGCGCGAGCGGCCTTCACATATTCGGCCTCGCAGATCACGAGCGCCGGCCCACGCAAAAGCCGTGCGAAGATGGGCGTGTAGATGATCGTGATGGCGATGGTGGAGCTCGTGGCGCGCGGACCGAGCATGGCGATGATGCCGATCGCGAGCAGCATCACGGGAAAGGCGAAGATCACATCCATGATCCGCATCGCGAGGCGCTCGAACCACCCCTGAAGAAAAGCGGCCGCGACACCGATCGCGCCGCCGACACCAAGCGCGAAGCCGACCGCGAGCCCGCAATCGACGAGTGTGGCCCGGGTGCCGAAGAGGATACGCGCCAAGACGTCGCGGCCGAGTTGATCGGTGCCGAGCCAATGCGCGGCGCTTGGCCCTTTGAGCCTGGCCGCGATGCTCTGAGCCAAGGGGTCGTAAGGGGCAATCCAGGGCGCGAAAAGCGCAAGCGCAAGCGTGACCGCGACCATGAGGACGGCCAAGGCAAGGACACGGTCATGGAAAAGTTTCAAGCGCTCAGCGCCTCAGGCGCGGATCGATGAAGCCGTAGATCAGGTCGATCGCGAAATTCAACAGGACGAAGCCGATCGTGACCATGAGGATGGTCGCCTGCACCAGCGGGTAATTGCGTTCGGAGACGGCGCCGAGGATCAGGCGCCCGAGGCCGGGAATGGCGAAGACCTCTTCCACGACGATCGCGCCGCCGAGGAGATAGCCCGTGGTGATGCCGAGGTTGGTGACGAAAGGGATGAGCGCGTTGCGAAGCGCGTGCTTGTAAAGGATCACGCGCTCGGGCGCGCCCTTGGCGCGGGCGGTACGGATATAGTCCTGGCCGAGACTGTCCAGCATGGCGGAGCGGATGAGGCGCGAGAGGCTGGCGAGGATCGGCAACGCCAGCGCGAAGGCTGGCATGGCCATGCGCGCGAGATTGCCGAGCGGATTCTCGGCGAAGGGCACATAGCCCAGCAAGGCAAAGCCGGGCAGGAGGCGTGAGGCGGCGAGGATGAGCACGATGCCGAGCCAGAAGGACGGGACGGTGAGGCCGAGCACCGCGCCGATGCGCAGCACCATGTCGGCGCTTCGCCCTCGTCGGCTCGCCATGATGCAGCCGAGCGGCACCGCGGCGCCTGCGCCGATCACGAGCGCGAGGAAGGTGAGCTCGAGCGTCGGCCAGATATTGGCCAGGATCTCCTCGGCGACGGGACGTCCGGTCCAAAGCGAGGCGCCGAAGTCGCCGTGAAGCGCCGCGAAGGCCCAGCGCAGATATTGGACGAGGAAAGGCTCATCGAGGCCGATCCTTGCGCGCAGCTCGGAAAGCGCTTGTGGCGTTACTTCGCTGTTGGCGCCGAGCATGATGGCGACCGCGTCGCCCGGAACGAGGCGGATCATCAGGAAAACGATCACCGATACGCCGGCGACGACCAGCACGAGGTCGATGAGCCGCGGCAGAAGTAGGCGCCTCAGCATCGAGGCGTTGCCTTGAGCAGGATAGGGTGCATCGAAGCCCGCATCGGCGCCGCAGCCTCCGCGCTCGAACTTCTGGCGCCCGCCGTCAACGGCTCGTCTCCGCGCCAAGCCGCGAGGCGCCGCCGGCATGGCGCATGGCGTCGCGGTTCAAGGTGAAAGCCAGGCATCACGAAGCGAGACGAGCGAGCGGTTCGCCATGATCTCATATCCCCTGAGCTCGGCGCGAGCGGCGCTGAACAAGGTGCCATAAGCGATCGCGGCGATCGGCCCCGAGCAGGCGAGCTTTATCTGCAAACGATCGTAGATCGCCTTGCGTTCAGCGGCGTCCGAGAGACGGCGCGCCTCGTCGAGATCGCGATCGACCATCGCGTCTGCATATTTGAAGACATTGGTCGAGCCGCCCGTGTGAAACGTACGATAGAGGAACTCGTCGGGATCGGCTCCCCCGGCATTGGCGGAGGCAAAGAGGTCGAAATTGCCGTTTCGCCAATCCTGCACGAATTGGCCCGTCTCCTCATTCGCGAGCTCGACATCGATGCCGACCTCCGCAAGCTCGGCCTGCACGACTTGCGCGATATCCTTGATGTCCTGACGCGAGGCGAGAACGCGCAGCACGAGCTTTGCGCCTTTCGCGAAGCCCGCCTCCCGCAAAAGCGCGCGCGCCTTTTGTGGATCATGGCGGTAGCAGGGGAAATCGGCGACCGGGCGCGCCCAGGGCTTGAGCACCGGAGAGAGGGGCCCCGCCGGCACGCCGGCGCCGAAGAGCGCCGCATCGATGATCGCCTGCCGGTCGAGCGCATAATTCACAGCTTCGCGCATGCGTGCATCATTGAAGGGCGCGCGCGTCGCGTTGAGCCCGATCACCGTGTCGGAAAGCTCGAGCGTTTGGGCGAGGTTGATGCCCGGCCTGTCCTTGAGCTCGAGCGCGGTCGCGGCATCGAGCTGCGGCAGCAAGGCGTATTGCCCGCTCTCGAGACCGAGCGCGCGTGTCGCGGCTTCCGGAACGATGTTGAACTTCAAGCCGGCGAGCTTGGGCTTGCCAGCCTCGCGGTAATGCGGATTGCGGGAAAGAAGGATGAAGCCGTTCGGCTGCCAAGCCTCAAATTTGAAGGGACCGGTCCCGATCGGCGTCTTCTGCAGCGCCTCCTTGTTCGATTCCATCGCGTGCGGCACGATGGCGATGCCGGCAAGCGCGGCGAGGAGCGGCGCCGAAGGCTCCTTGAGCTTCACCTCCACATCGAGCGGATCGACAGCATTGACCTCGCTTACGGCGATGAGGCGGCTCGCGAGCGGCGAGGCGATCTCCTTCGATTGGACGCGCATCAGGCTCGAGACCACATCCTGCGCCGTCATGGCCGAGCCATCGTGAAAGGTCACGCCCGACATGAGCTTGAACCGATAGCTCAAGCCGTCGGCGGAGACGGTCCAGCTTTCGGCAAGGCCGGGCGTCACCTGAAGCTCCTTGTCGATCGCGGTAAGGCCCTCGTAAATCGTGCCGCTCACAATCGCGACGCTGTTGAACGCGGTAACGATGTGCGGATCGAGCCCGGCGGGCGATGAATCGATCGCGATCTGCAAAGGCGCGCCCGAATCCGCCTCGGCGAAGCCTTTTTCAACCCGTCCCCAAGCGATCGTGAGCGTTGCGAGCGCGATGAGCCCGGCGCATCGCAGATTAACGGACATCGATTTCCTCTTCGGAGGCGAGCACCCCATATAGCAGATGGCGGCGCGGTGCTTAAGCTCGCGCCGGAGCGTGTTTTCTCAACCGTCGGAGACGGTGGTGACCAGCGGAACCGAAGGCCTCAGCCGCCGCTTCGCCGGCCTCGACGAATGGCCGACGCTCGACGTGTTGAAGGCGCTCCATGAAGGGCAGCTCGCGGCGGTCGCGGCCGTCACCTCCGCCTTGCCGGCGCTCGCCGGCGCGGTCGAGGCGGCGGCGGCGCTTCTCGGGCGCGGTGAGGGGCGCCTCATCTATGCGGGCGCCGGGACTTCGGCTCGCATCGCGGTGCAGGACGCAGCGGAATTGCCGCCCACTTTCGGCTGGCCACGGGCGCGCATCGATTTCGCCGTCGCGGGAGGCCATGAAGTCCTATGGTGCGCGATCGAGGGCGCGGAGGATTCCGTCGAGGACGCGAGATCGCGCGTCCGGCATCTCGAGGTCGGAGAGCTCGACGTGATGATCGGCGTCGCGGCGAGCGGCACGACGCCCTACACGGTCGCGGCCCTCGCCGAAGGGAGGCATCGCGGCGCGCTCACCGTCGCCATCGCCAACAACGCGGGCGCGCCGCTTCTCGCGGCGAGCGAGCATCCGATCCTCGTCGAGACCGGCGAGGAGGTGATCGGCGGCTCGACCCGGATGAAGGCCGGCACGGCGCAGAAGATCGTGCTCAACCTGTTCTCGACCGCCGTGATGGTGCGCCTTGGCCGCGTCTACAAGGGCATGATGGTCGATTTTCGCGCCACCAACGCGAAGCTGCGACGGCGCAGCGAAGCGATGGTGGCGAAGATCGCGAATTGCGACGCCGCGCGCGCCAGAGAGGCGCTCATCGAAGCCGAAGGCGAGGTGAAGCTCGCTGCCCTCGTCGCGCTCGGCATCTCACGGGACGAGGCGAAAGCGCGGCTCGCCCACCACGGAGGCAATTTGCGCCTCGCGCTTCAAGAGAGCCGGAAGGAGAAACCGCCGATCGTTAGCCGATTAACCTCTCCGGGGAGAGGTCGGAGCGCCGCGAAGCGGCGATCCGGGTGAGGGAGGCAGCGCCAACTTGGAAAGGCGATCACTGCTTCCCTCACCCGCTCCTCGCCTGCAGCAAAACGAGGAAATGCCCTTTCCTAATGCGCCGCCATGTCGAGCGGCGGCGCGAGATCATCCGCGATCGGGTTGGTGAAGGAGTTCTCGGCCCGGAATTCGCGATGCGCCGCCGTGGCGCGGGCGAGGAGGTTGGTGTCCTTCAGGGCGTCGATCGCCGTGCCCGCCATCACTTTCGCCGCATAGGCGAGCCCTTTGTGCGCGGCGCCCGAGAGGCCTTGCGCCACGAGCTGCCAGGAATGGCCCGGTGTGCCGATGGCGTAGCAGGCGACGCGGCATTGCACCGTCGGCACCACCCAGCTCACCGTCCCCACATCGGTCGAGCCGACCGCAGTGTCGACGCCGGCGCCGAGCGGATAGATCTCCTCGCTCAGCGCCTCGCCCTCTTTCACCTTGAGGCCGAAGCGGCCATAGGCTGCGACGATGTCCTCGCGGCGCAAGGTCTTCTGGATTTCGGCCGCGAAGGCCTTGTCGGCGGCATCGAAGCGGGGCGGGCCAAGGCGCATCATATTGGCGAACATCGCCTCCTCGAGCGGCACATTGCCGACGAGGTTGGCGTCGCCGCTGAGTTGCGTCGCAGCGACCTTCGTCTCGGTCATCAAGGCGGCGCCTTCGGCGATTTTCTTCACGCGCTCGACGAGCACCCACATCTCGCCGAGCGTCTGGGCGCGGATGAGATAGCGCACCACGGCCTTGGCCTGGACGACATTGGGCGCGATGCCGCCTGAATCGATCAGGGCGTAATGGATGCGCGCCGTCGAGGGCATGTGCTCGCGCATATAGTTCACGCCGACATTCATGAGCTCGACGGCGTCGAGCGCGCTTCGTCCGAGATGCGGCGCGCCGGCGGCATGCGCGGAACGCCCAAGGAAGGAAAAATCGATCTCGACGCAGGCGAGCGAGAATGGCCGGTTGACGCCGGTGAAGGCGGAAGGGTGCCAACAGATCGCGACGTCCACATCGTCGAAGGCGCCGGCGCGCACCATGAAGCCTTTGCCCGAGCCGCCTTCCTCCGCCGGACAGCCATAGTAACGCACGCGCCCTTCGAGGCCCGAGGCGGCAAGCCAATCCTTGACGGCCGTCGCCGCGAGAAGCGAGGCCGAGCCCAGCATATTGTGCCCGCAGCCATGACCGTTGCGGCTTTGCGGCAGAGGCCGCCGCTCGGCGACGCCCGCCGCCTGACTCAGGCCCGGAAGCGCGTCATATTCCCCGAGGATCGCGATGACGGGGCCGCCCTCGCCCGCCTCCCCGACCATCGCGGTCGGCAGGCCGGCGATCCCCTTCGTGACCTTGAAGCCCTCCTGCTCGAGCCTCGCGACATGGGCGGCGGCCGAACGGTGTTCCTGGTAGTTGAGCTCCGGTGAACCCCAGACCTCGTCGCTCAGCTCGACGAAGCGCGCTTCCTTCGCCTCGACAAGGCGCCAGACAGGCTCGATATTTTGCATCGCGACGACCTCGCTCAAGCCAAGTTCCGTCTTTCCTTCGCGTAGCGCAGGAGCGCGAGGAAGCGATAGATGCCGTGCACGAACTTGCCATAGGGCATGGTGATGAAGAGTGCGAAAACGACGCCGAGATGGATCGCGAGAACGAGCCCCATGAGGCTCGTCGCGCGCAGCGCCAGAAGCGCGAGGCCCGTGGCGCCGGCGAGAAACAGCATGGCGATGAAGGCTAAATCCATGCCGAAGCGCTCTTCATCCGCAAGCGCGCGATCTCGCCTCAAGCGCGCCATAAGAAGGCCGGCGGGGCCGATCACGAGGCCGATCCCGCCGAGCGTCCCGAGAACGACCGGCAGATCGTAGATCGGATAAGGCGCTTCGCGGCCGAGAAGGTAATGGTAGAGCGTGGCGACCGAGGTCGCGGCAAAACAGGCGAGGAAACCGTAAAAGGTGAGGTGATGGTAGAAGCGGCGCCGGTCCGTCGGGCGCTCCCCTTCGTTCATGCAGCCGACCCCGCCGCCGTCGAGATAACGAAGCGCGAGCGCATCCCGCATCGCCTGCGCAAGCGATGGCCGGTTCGCGAGCGCCGATGGTTCCTCGCCGAGATCGCGCCAGAAGCGCCGCGCGCCCATCCACAATGCAAGAAGCGCATAAAGAAGGGCGATCCCGAAGAGGAGAACCATGGCGCCATGCGGCATCACATCATAGAAGGCGCCTCGCCCTTCATGGATGCCGAAGAGGGTCGCGCGGTCGTCGAGACGCGCAAAGCCGATGAGGAAACCCGCGACGGCGAGCGCCAGGACGAGGCCGATCGCAAGCCCGTTTCGCGCGAAGAGGCCGGAGAGCGCGCCGGGCCACGCATAGCGCGCATAGGATTGCGCCCGCACGCGCGCCAAGGTCAGCGGCACATTGACGTTGAATTCGTGCGGCGGGGAGAATTGGCAATCGTGGTAGCAGGCGCCGCAGCCATGGCAGAGGTTGGCGAGATAATTGAGATCGCCGTCAGCGAAGGCGCGGCGCATCTCCATTGCCGGAAACACCGCGCAGAGCCCCTCGCAATAGCGGCAGGAATTGCAGATCGTCATGAGGCGATCAGCCTCGGCGAGATCCTCGCTCGCGTGCGGCGATGCGGCGCGAAGCTCAGTTCGTTGCATTATCGGCGGCCTCCCGCCCCGCGATGCGCCCGAAGACGCTGCCGATGGTCATGCCGATGCCGGCGGCGTAGCCGCGCCCGAGCACATTGCCGGCCATGATCTCGCCCGCCGCGAACATATTGGCCGAAGGCCTGCCGTCGCGCATGATGAGGCGCGCCTCCTTGTTCACCCGCGTCCCGAGATAGGTGAAGGTGATGCCGGGGCGCACCGGATAGGCGTAGAAGGGGGCGCGCTCGATGCGCCGCGCCCAATGGGATTTCGGCGGCACGAGCCCTTCGGTGCGGCAATCATCGAGAATGCTGTGATCGAATGTGCCCGGCCGCACCGCCGCGTTGAACTCGCTCACTGTGTGCTCGAAGGCCAGGGTATCGAGCTCGAGCCGCGTCGCGAGCTCGCCCAATGTTTGCGCCTCGAACGGCGGGTAGAGCGAGGGCATGAACAGGTCGCGCGAGGAGGCATCGAAGACGATATAGGCGATCTGGTCCTTTTGGCCGGCGATGAGGCGCCCCCAGATCGCGTAGCGTTTCGGCCAGATGTCCTCGCCTTCATCGTAGAAGCGGCGCGCGTCTTTGTTCACCACGATACCGAAAATCACGCAATCGAGCCGCGTGATGATGCCGCCGTCGAATTTGGGCGCGCGCGCATCGATCGCGACCGCGTGGCACTGCGTCGGATCGCCGACCTGCTGCACGCCCTTCGCCAGGAGGAGCTTGAGAAGCGAACCGCGATTGTAAGGCGTGCCGCGGATGAGAAAATTATCCGCCTTCTCGCCCCAATATTCCTTCATCCATTCGAGGTTGGCCTCGAACCCGCCGGAAGCGGCGACGAGCGTCGCGGCGCGCACCTCCACGCGCTCGCCGCCTCGCGCCACGGTAGCCGAGAGGAACATGCCGTCCTCGATCGCTAGATCGACGACCTCGCTGTCATAGGCGACCTCGACGCCGAGTCTCTCGGCCGTCTCGTAAAGCGCGTTCAGCATCGCGCGCCCGCCGCCGAGGAAGAAGGAGTTCGTCCGGCCAAGCGAGAGCGTGCCGCCGAGCGAGGGCTGCCAGCGCACCCCCTGCTCGACGAGCCAATCGAGAACAGCCTTGGATTCATGGATCATATGGCGCGCGAGCACCTCATCCGTCTCGCCTTCCGTCACGCGCAAGAGGTCGTCGAAGAATTCCGCCTCGGTGTAGGGGCCGGTGAGGATCGCGGTCGCGGCGTCATGCGCGCAACGCATGTTGCGCGTGTGGCGCGTATTGCCGCCGCGATAGAATTTGGGCGCCGCCTCGAGGACGAGGACGCGCGCGCCCGCGCGGCGCGCGCTGATCGCGGCGCAGAGCGCGGCATTGCCGCCGCCGACGATCAGCACATCATAAGGCGCGCCTTGGTCGAGCAATTCTTCCCCGATGGAGCTTTTTTCGTCCTGCGCCGGGCGGTTCACGGCGGCGGCAGAAGCACAAACGACAGCCATGAGACCGGCACGACGGCCTTCGCGACGGAACAAACCCTCACTCGTGGATCGAATCAGGGTTCTCTTCCGTGCCAAGCTATCGCATTTTTTCGCGGGGAGCGTTCTTCACTTTGCCGTGCATGGCGAGGCACCCTCGCCCGCCCGCTCGCTTCGCTCGCGCCCACCCGCTAAGTAACGCGCCCGCGCCGGCCGCCCCCTCCCCCCACGAAGTGGTGGGGAGGGTACGGGTGGGGGGCAAAGCCGCTTCGACAACGATGGTCCTTGGCCACGACACGACGCCGGCGCCAGCAAGACGGCCTTCGCGCGTATCTCGACCGTCCCCCACCCGTGCCGTCCCCGCCGCGACGTTCGTCGCGGGGGGAGGGGACATGAGCGCTGGACCGTTTTCCTGAAACGCCGTTCGCGTGCTCGCTTCGCTCGTGCTCTCATCAGGCTCGCCCCACTCGAAATGAATCCAAGCTTCAAGAGTCAGGCCCATACCGCGTAAGGAGAAAGGGAGCGCTGGTGCGGGCGGTCGGAATCGAACCGACACTCCTTTAGGGGGAACGGGATTTTGAGTCCCGCGCGTCTACCAGTTCCGCCACGCCCGCTCGGGACGCCCCTCATATACTGTCGGGAAGGCGCGTCAAAGGGGGATCGGCCGCTACCCGGCACCGCTTCGGACCGGTGCTTCCGCCCTCGCGCGAAAGCGTGTAACAGGACGGGCAAATCCAACTTTCGTGGCACGTTCGTCGCGTCACCGCGGCGGCCGTAATGTCGAGTCGCGAAAAGTGAATGATTTTGGCGGGTTCCTCGCCTATAATCGTAAGCAATCCGCAAGCTTGCGGGCGTAAATCAATCGCCCATTCGGAGCGGATCTGATCAAGGCGTTCGTGATGGGGCGTAAATATTTCGGCACGGATGGTATTCGCGGCAAGGCGAACGCGATCATCACACCGGAGCTCGCTTTGAGGGTCGGCCAGGCGGCGGGCCTCGCCTTTCAACGTGGCGAATACCGCCATCGCGTCGTGATCGGCAAGGACACGCGGCTCTCGGGCTACATGATCGAGAACGCCATGGTGGCGGGCTTCACCTCGGTCGGGCTCGATGTGCTCCTCCTCGGCCCGATGCCGACGCCCGCCGTGGCCATGCTGACGCGCTCGATGCGCTGCGATCTCGGCGTCATGATCTCGGCGTCGCATAATGGCTTCGAGGACAACGGCATCAAGCTCTTCGGGCCCGACGGCTACAAGCTTTCCGACGAGATCGAAGCCGAGATCGGCGCGCTTCTCGATCGAGATCTCGCGTCGCGACTTTCGGGCTCGCGCGATCTCGGCCGCGCCAAGCGCATCGAGAGCGTGCATGCGCGCTACATCGAATTTGCCAAGCGGACCTTGCCGCGCGGCTTGAGCCTTGACGGCATGCGCGTCGTCGTCGATTGCGCTCATGGCGCCGCCTATAAGGTCGCGCCGGAAGCGCTTTGGGAGCTTGGCGCCGAGGTCATCGCCATCGGGGTCGATCCGGACGGCTTCAACATCAACAAGGAATGCGGCTCGACGGAGCCGCAGGCGCTGATCACCAAGGTGAAGGAGATGCGCGCCGACGTCGGCATCGCGCTCGACGGAGACGCCGATCGCGTGCTGATCGTCGATGAGCGCGGCCATCTCGTCGACGGCGACCAGCTCATGGGGGTTGTGGCGACGCGCTGGCACGACGACAAGCTCTTATCGCAGCCCGGGATCGTCGCGACCGTGATGTCCAATCTCGGCCTCGAGCGCTATCTCAACGGCATCGGATTGCTGTTGGCGCGCACCGCGGTCGGGGATCGCTATGTGCTCGAGCACATGCGCCAGCATGGCTATAATCTGGGCGGCGAGCAATCCGGCCACATCATCATGTCGGATTACACGACGACAGGCGACGGGCTCGTCGCGGCGTTGCAGCTCCTTGCCGTGGTGAAGCGCACCGAGCGGCCCGTGAGCGAGGTTTGCCATTGCTTCGAGCCTCTGCCGCAGATCCTCAAGAATGTGCGCTACAAGAAAGGCGAGCCGCTCGCCGAACAAAATGTCGTGACGGCGATCGAGAGCGGCCGCGGCCGCCTCGGCAAGCAAGGGCGTCTCGTCGTCCGCCCGTCCGGCACGGAGCCCGTGATCCGCGTGATGGGCGAGGGGGATGATCGCGATCTCGTCGAGCGCGTGGTGAACGACATCGTCGAGGCGCTCACCAAGGCCGCGTGAGGTCTCGTTTTAGTCAGCCGAGCCCTCAACGCCGCTCTTTCCCGCGAAAGCGGGAAGCCAGACTCGTAAGACAGCAGCGAGCAGACCTGGGTCTCCGCCTTCGCGTCACCTTCGCGCGGACGAGCGGGGAGGTTCAACGAGCACGCGGTTAACCCTTCGTTGAGGTTAACGCTTAGGGTTAATCGCTCCTTAAATATTCATTGAGATCGTACCGGCGTGAATTCGCCGGGGACCGAGGCGCGGCCCCACGCAGGTCGGAAGGGCCGTGTCAGTATGGGGTGGGTGAAGCAAGTGATCGCGGCGGGCGTCCTCTCGCTGTGCGGCGGCGTGGCCGCCGAGGGAGCCGAGCTCCCCCCCTTGCCTGAAGCCCCTCCCCTGCCGCCCGCGCAATCCGCCGGCAACTGGTACGTGCGCGGCGATCTCGGCGTCGGCCCCTATTCGACGAGCCGGTGGACGCAAGCGCTCAGCGGCTTGGCATCAGGCGACCAACTTCTCTCGGGGGGGTTCGCCACGAAATCCATCCGCGATTCCGCCTTCATCGGCGCGGGTCTCGGCTATGAGCTTCATCCCTGGATCAGGGCCGACATCACCGCGGAATACCGCGCGTCGGCGGGCTTGCGTGGCGTGTTTCAAGAGCGGGTGTTCAACCCCTCCATGCCGCTGGCCTTCCTCGGGCAGACCGCGTTTGCGGGCTCGCTGCAAACGACCGTCGTGATGGCGAACGCCTATGCGGACATCGGCACCTGGTATGGCTTCACACCTTATCTCGGCGCCGGCATCGGCCTTGCTCGGCATGAGCTCGGCGGCGTCACAGGCACGGGCTTTGCCATCACCGGGACCGGTTTCACTTCGACCAACGCGCCGAACGG
This sequence comes from Beijerinckiaceae bacterium, assembly GCA_035949255.1. Lineage (GTDB taxonomy): Bacteria > Pseudomonadota > Alphaproteobacteria > Rhizobiales > Beijerinckiaceae > GAS188. Next base: position 19,576 of record DASZIL010000075.1, read on the forward strand.
CGCCTCGGTGCCCATCGCCTTCAGCGCCATTCCGGATAAGACGAGAACCAATCTCGCATGGTCGGTCATGGCCGGGCTTTCCTACAGCATCTCGTCCAATCTGAAGCTCGATCTCGGCTTCCGCCATCTCAATCTCGGCTCCATCCAATCGGGCGCGATCAATTGCCTTTGCCGTGAGAGTTCCCCCGGCTTCAAGGCAGGAGGCGTCGCCTCGAATGAAATTCGCTTAGGCGTGCGCTGGCTCTTCGGCGAGGTGGGTCCTGCGCTCGGCGCGGCCGATGACCTGCCCGAGGTTCCTCGGTAGCCCTCGCCGATGATGACGGCCTGGCTAGAGCATGCCGGCCTAAAATAGAATGGCCATCGTGCTCTGAATTATGAGTTGGAGCATGATCTTTTCGGAAAAGTAGCTTCGACTTTTCCCGATCATGCGCTGGCTTGACCCGTCCAAACGACCCGGCGCGCCGGATGCGGGGCGTCGAGCAACTCGCCGCGATGGAAAGCCCCTCTTCGATCCTGCTTGAGCCCCTTCTTGGACGCTTGCGGCCAAGCATCCCTGAGCCTTTCGAGGACAGAATTCGCTGATCCTTATCGAATATTAACCAAGCTTCTTACTCTCATTCCTGAAGAAATACTCATGGGGATGAGCCCCATTAAATGCTCGTTAAGGTTAACGGACAATGATGGTCCCGACGAGTATTCTTGGAGAGGTCTCGATGATTCGCAAGATACTTGCCTTCCTGCTTCTCTCGGGCACCCCCTTGGCGACAAGCGCGGCGGCCGCGGATCTCGACAGCCTTCCGCCCGCCCCGCTTCTGGCTCCGCGCACCGATTACGCCACCTACCTCGGGACCGGCTGGTACATTCGCGGCGACGTCGGCTACTCGCGCCCGCAGGGGCCGAGCGGCAACTACAATGGCGTGCCCTTCGAGCATTTGAGCGTGGTGGGCTCGGCGGTGGTCGGCGGCGGCGTCGGCTACAAGATCAGCAATTGGTTTCGCGCCGATGTGACCGCGGACTACACCTTCGCCGGCAATATGCAGGCGAGCTATCTCGTGCCGAATTGTTGCCTCGCCACCGACAAGTCGGGGGTCGCGGGCTGGGCCGTCCTCGCCAACGGCTATGTGGATCTCGGGACCTGGTCCGCCATCACGCCCTATGTGGGCGGTGGCGTCGGCTACGCCTTCACGGAGGTGTCGAAGATCGTCAATGAGGAGTTCACGCAAACCATAACGGGCAGCTTCGTGCCGCTCATCGATCCGACAACCGGCCTGCCGATCTTCAACGCCTTCCCGGCGCATACCACGGGCCGCTTCGCCTGGGCCTTGATGGCGGGCGCCGCGATCGACGTCGCGCCGAGCACCAAGCTCGACTTCGGATACCGCTATCTCAATGTTTCGGACGCGCGCTTTGCGACCGACAATTTCGGCATCGCGCCGAGGCTCAAGTCGCTCGGCGCGCATCAGTTCCGCCTCGGGCTGCGCTATATGTTCGACGAATGAGCCGTCTTGGCGCCGCGTAGGGCGTAGTGAGAAGTGAAGAGTGAGGCGTGACCTCTTCCTCACTACTCACTACTCACTATTCACTTCTCACGCTTGGCGTCAAAAGCGAGGTTACCCGCATCGCCGAGATCACGCGAGCCCGTGCTCCTTCATGAGCTTATAGGTGATCGCGTCGACGAGCGCCTGGAAGGAGGCGTCCACGAGATTTCCCGAGACGCCGACCGTGGTCCAGCGATCGCCATGCTTGTCGCCAAACTCGATGAGCACCCGCGTGACGGCATCCGAGCCGCCCTGGAAAATGCGCACCTTGTAATCGAGGAGCTCGAGATCCTCGATGAAACGCTGATAGACGCCGAGGTCCTTGCGCAGCGCGAGGTCGAGCGCGTTCAAGGGGCCATTGCCTTCCGCCGCCGAGATCACGGTCTCATCGGCGACCTTCACCCGGACGATCGCTTCGGAAAAGGTCACGAGCTCGCCCATGGCGTTGTGCCGGCGCTCGACGCTCACCGAGAAGCGTTCGACCGCGAAGAACTCGCGCGCTTCACCGAGCACGCGCTTCGCGAGCAGGAAGAAAGACGCATCCGCCCCTTCGAACGCATAGCCTTCGGCCTCCTTGTGCTTGATTTCCTCGAGAAGACGCGAAAGACGCGGGTCCCCCTTGTCGAGGCGGATGCCGACGCGCTCGAGCTCGGCAAGCACATTCGACTTGCCCGCCTGATCGGAAACCAGCACGCGGCGCCGATTGCCGACGCTTTCCGGCGTCACATGCTCGTAAGTGCGCGGGTCCTTCAGCACGGCGGAAGCGTGAATGCCCGCCTTGGTGGCGAAGGCAGACGCGCCGACGAAGGGCGCGTGGCGGTTCGGCGCACGGTTCAAGATCTCGTCGAGCGCTCGCGAAACATGCGTGAGCTCGCCGAGCCCCTCCTCGTCGACGCCGATGTCGAAGCGTTCGGCAAAGGCGGGCTTCAGCTTCAAGGCACCGATCAAGGTCACGAGATTGGCGTTGCCGCAACGCTCGCCGAGACCGTTCAGCGTGCCTTGAATCTGGCGTGCGCCGGCATCGACCGCCGCCAGTGAATTTGCGACCGCGCACCCGCAATCGTCATGCGCGTGAATGCCGAGCCGATCGCCCGGCACGATTTTCACGGTCTCGGCGACGATGCGGCGCACCTCGTCGGGCAAGGTGCCGCCATTGGTGTCGCATAGCACGACCCAGCGTGCGCCGGCGTCATGGGCCGCCTTGGCACAGGCAAGCGCGTAGGCTGGGTTCTCCTTGTAGCCATCGAAATAATGCTCGCAGTCGATGATCGCCTCTCGCCCCTTCGCGACGATCATGCCGACGCTTTCGGTGATCGCGGCGAGATTGTCCTCGAGCGAGGTCCCGAGCGCCACGCGCACCTGGTAATCGGAAGCCTTGGCGACGAGCACGATGGCATCGGCGGCACTGTCGAGGAGGGCCGCGAGGCCGGGATCATTGGCGGCCGAACGACCCGTGCGCCGCGTCATGCCGAAGGCGGCGAAACGCGCATTCTTCGTGCGCTTCTCCTTGAAGAATTCGGTGTCCTGCGGATTGGCGCCAGGATAGCCACCCTCGACATAACCGACGCCAAGCTTGTCGAGAAGAGAAGCGACCTGGCGCTTGTCCTCGAGCGAGAAATCGACGCCTGTCATCTGCGCGCCATCGCGCAGCGTCGTGTCGAAGAGATGCAGGCGCTGACGGCTTGTCACGCAGAGATCCGATTCATCCGGTGAACGCGTGAAGGAGCGAGGGGTAATTCATGTAAACCCAAGCCAAGCCGACCAGCACGAGAAGCACGAGGAGCCAGAAGATCAAGGTCGTCGCGCCCGAGCGGCGCCGGCCGCCATTCGCCACGGGTTTGCTGGACGAAGACCTCGCATCGGCGCCGTTTGACGCCTCGCGGCCCAGTGAGGACCGAAGCGAATTGCCCTTCACCGCCGTGACGGGGCGCGGCGGCGCCTCCGAAATGTCTGCGGCCGCCGGCGGCACCTGTTTCTCCGCGACAGCAGTCTTGCGGGTGATGAGCTCCTCGGCGAGCCGCCGATAGGTCGCGATCCTGCGCTGCGTGTGCTCGCCCAGGATGTAAGAGTCGATCTCGTCCTGCGTCGGCTCGCGTCGGTGGGTCTCGGCGAAAGCGGCGAGCCAGTCGCGCTTGCTCAGCTTGTAGAGCGCATAGCCCACGAGGCCGGGAAGGTCCTCTTCGCCTTGCACGAGGTCACTGAAAATCGGATTGCGGCGCGCGCGAGCGGAATCGGGCTCGCCGCCGGCCGCCAATGTCGCTGTCTCGACGCTTGGCCGTGGAGAGGATTTTTCATCGGCGGTGCCGGCCCCCGCACCGGGAAGACTGGTCGGATCATCCTGCGCTTTCGCTGGTACATCCGGCATGGGGATCCCCTTGCAAAATTCGCTTGATTGCCCCGCCGAGGCCCTTGACCCCAAGCCCGCAGGACTTTCTCATACGCCAACCGCGCGAATCAGCCAATAGCTGGCGCAACGCTCGAGGCCCGATGGCTCCGACCCGCCATTTCGAAAATTCGATGCTGCGACAAGGCCATCACCTCGTCGCGGGCGTCGACGAAGTGGGGCGCGGCCCGCTCGCGGGTCCCGTCGTCGCCGCGGCCGTCGTCTTCGATACGCGCCGCGTGCCGAAAGGCATCGACGACTCGAAGGCGCTCACCCCCGAGCAAAGGTCCGATCTCTTCGACAAGATCCTCGATTGCGCCGAGGTCGGCATCGCGACGGTGAGCGCCGCCGAGATCGACCGGATCAACATCCGTCAGGCGAGCTTGCTCGCCATGCGCCGCGCGATCTCGGCCTTGCCGCGCCGCCCTTGCGTCGCCTTGATCGACGGCGATGATCCGCCTGTGCTTTCTTGCGCGACGCACGCCATCATCGGAGGGGACGCGCGCTCGCTCTCGATCGCCGCCGCCTCGATCGTCGCGAAGGTCTTCCGTGACGGGCTGATGCGCCGCCTCGAAGGGTGCCATCCCGGCTATGGCTTCGCGGCGCACAAGGGCTACAGCACGAAGACGCATCTTGCGGCGCTCGCGCGTCTCGGGCCTTCGCCGGTGCATCGGCTGAGCTTCACGCCGGTGCGGCTTGCCGCCGGCATGTGAGCCGACCCGCGACACCTCGACCGATCTGAGTGGAGCGCGAGCGCCTCTGAGCGCCGTGCGCGATCGCGAGGCTTTTCTTGGCATCTCAAATTGGGACGCGGCGCGAGGCCGCGCCGCAACCTCGCCTTTACCGCCATCAGGCAAGGTGCGTCGTGTTGGTCGCGTAACGGTTGCTTGGCATGTGTGCAGTGCGTACCAAGCGCGCCGACCCCACATCCCGGAATAGGGTATGGCGTACCGGGATGGGCGCGTCGGCGACGCTGGATCTGTGTTCCGAGCGACAGCTCGACCACGTCAAAGAAGGCGATTGCGTCGCGGAGCTCGCGAAGCTTCCTTCGAGCAGCGTCGATCTCGTCTTCGCCGATCCTCCTTACAATCTCCAGCTTGCGGGAAGCTTGTCGCGGCCCGATCAAAGCCTCGTCGACGCGGTCGATGATGATTGGGACCGCTTCACTTCCTTTGCCGAATACGACGCGTTCACGCGCGCCTGGCTTGCGCAAGTTCGGCGCGTGATGAAGCCCAACGCCACGCTCTGGGTGATCGGCTCCTATCACAACATTTTCCGTGTCGGCGCGACGCTGCAGGACCTCGGCTTCTGGGTGCTCAACGACATCATTTGGCGCAAGGCCAATCCGATGCCGAATTTTCGTGGCCGGCGTTTTACAAATGCCCATGAAACGCTGATCTGGGCGTCGCGCGCGCCTGAGGCCAAGGGCTATACCTTCCATTACGAGGCGCTGAAGGCCGGCAATGACGACACGCAAGCGCGCTCGGATTGGTTCTTCCCGATCTGCTCGGGCGAAGAGCGCCTGAAGGATGAGCGCGGCCGCAAGGCCCATCCCACACAAAAGCCGGAGGCTTTGCTCAGGCGCATCATCCTCGCCTCCTCGAATCCGGGCGATGTGATTCTCGATCCCTTCTTCGGCTCGGGCACGACGGGCGCCGCCGCGAAGGCGCTCGGCCGACGCTTCATCGGCATCGAGCGCGACGAAGGTTATGCGGCGCTCGCGCGGCGGCGGATCGCGGCCGTCACCCCTTTGCCTCCGGAGGCGATCTCCCTCTTGCCCAGCAAGCGGGCAGAACCTCGCATTCCGTTTCTCAGCATCGTCGAGCGGGGTTTCGTGACACCCGGCGTCTCGGTGACCGATGGGCGTGGCGCGCGAGGCGCGCTGGTGCGCGCCGACGGCACCCTCTCGCTTGGCCCCGCGATCGGTTCGATCCACAAGATCGGCGCCTTGGCGCAAGGGCTTCCAGCCTGCAACGGCTGGGTCTTCTGGCATTACGAGGAGGAAGGGCACCGCCTGCCGATCGACCGCCTCCGCGAAAGGCTGAGGCGCGAGCTCGCCGACGCGGCCTGAACGACGCCTCGTCGCGAATCACGCACGGCGCGGCAGCGCGCCGGCATGCGCCAGCACCTTGATCATCAGTGTCGGAAACGCCGCGCTCGCGATCTCGTCGGGCGCGAGGAAGCGGCAGCCGTGCGGAGCGCGCACTCTGTTGTCGACACTCGCGACGAAAACCGAGAGCTCGAGCGGGAAATGAGTGAAGACATGGCGCACCCGGCCATCGAGGCGGCGCCAGGTGAGGCTCTTTCCGCCAAAGAGGCGCGGCGCAGTTGAGAGCGCGGTGCTTTCGTCGAAATCGGCGAACCATTCGGTCCCCGGCACTTCCGTCATGCCCCCGAGCAACCCCGCTTCCTTGCGCTTTCGCACGAGCACGGCGCCGTTCGGCCGCAGCACCACGAAGGCCGCGCCGCGCCGAAGCTTGCCTTCGCGCTTGGCGCCCTTTTTCGGAAAGCTCTCCTGATCGCCTCGCGCGCGCGCGCGGCACGCCTCTCGCCAGGGGCAAAGCATGCATCGCGGTTGTCGCGGCCGGCAGATGGTCGCGCCGAGATCCATCAAGGCTTGCGCTAGATCACCAAAGCGCGATGGGGTGGCGAGATTTTGCGCGAGACCCTGAGCGAGCTTGCGGATCGCGGGCTTGGCGCGCGGCAACTCATCCTCGATGCGATGGAGGCGCGTCAGCACGCGCTCGACATTGCCGTCGACCGGAACCGTCTTCTCCTCGAAGGCGATGCAGGCGATCGCGGCCGCCGTGTAGGCGCCGATGCCCGGCAGGCTGGCAAGCTCAGCTTCGCTTCCCGGCAATTCCCCGCCATGCCTCTCGACGACGGCCTTGGCGCAGGCGTGCAAATTGCGCGCGCGGCTGTAATAGCCAAGCCCGGCCCAGGTCGCGAGCACCGCGTCCAGCGGAACCTCGGCGAGCGCGCGAAGATTCGGGAAGCGCGCAAGGAAGCGCTCGAAATAAGGGCCGACGGTCGCGACCGTCGTCTGTTGCAGCATGATTTCCGAGAGCCAGACGCGGTAGGGATCCGGACGTTCGCCGCGCGGCGCGCGCCAAGGCAAGGCGCGGCGATGCCGATCGTACCAGGCCAGGAGAAGATTGCTGGCAAGGAGGAGATCGCGTGAGGGGAGATCGGCGGGCTTCGCGCTAGCGCCGGCGCGGCGTTTCGCGGGAGCGTCACGGGCTTTCGTGGCCAAGGCTTTCGCGACCATGAGCTTTCGAGGCGATGCTCAGCGTGAGATCTCGCGGCGCCCCTCGTCGTAGAGGCGCATCGAGGCTTCTTCGATCCGCGACCGAAGCTCGGCGAGGAAGGCCTTCGGACGCATGCCGGGCGCGATCGGGTCCAAAATCTCGACCTTGATGGTTCCGGCCCTGCGCGTCAGCGCCCGCCTCGACCAATAGACACCTGAATTCAGGGCGATGGGCACGCAAACCGCCCCCGTCGCAGCGTAGAGATGGGCGACGCCCGATTTGTAATCGGGAGGCGCGCCCGCTGGACGCCGCGTGCCTTCTGGAAAGATGATGAGCTGGCGTCCCGTCGCGATCGCCGCTTTGGCGCGCTGGCTCAGAAAAGTCAGCGAGTCGCGTCCCGTTTGGCCGCGCTGCACGGGAAGCATCGCGCCCTTGATCAAATACCAGCCGAAGAAGGGGATGAACATCAACTCCTTTTTCAGGACGAAAGCCGGGTCCTCGAGCACGGTGAAGAGCGCGAAGGTCTCCCAGGTCGATTGATGCTTGGCGGCGATGAGACAACCCCCTTTCGGCAGCTTCTCGAGGCCTGACCAATGCACATCCGTTCCGGCGATCAGCTTGAGCAGCCGGACGGAGGACAGGCCCCAGAACCGCGCCACCCTCATGAAGAAGCGCCTCGGCAGGAAAAGCGTGGGAATCGCGACTACGATCCAGAGGAGGAGATTGAGATAGAAGGCGGTGTTGTAGAGCGCCGATCTGAAGGTGAGCATGAGCACGGAGTTCCGGGATCGACACTTGATGCGCTCCCGATCGGTCAGTTCGGTCGTCGCGGCCACTTCCGGCGGTCGAGAGGCCGGGTGGCCGGATGACGCCGACCACGGTCGATCAGGCTGCGGGATCATTCCTTAAGGCCGGGCTCCTCGCCGGGCAAGATCGGCGAAAGCGCATCGCACCGCCGCCGAGCGACTGCCTCAATAAAGCGTCGCTTTCAGCCGCTCAGGCGCGTCGCGGTCATAAACGGCTGCGTCGACGCTGTTCTGGCTGAGCAGCGCCATCATCTCGCCCATGCTCGGCAGATCGGGGCGCTCACCCTTCGCCGCCCTCTCCCACAGCTTCGAGCGCATGAAGGCTTTGGCGCAATGCACATAGGCGGACTCGACCGTGACGCGAATGACGCTGCGTGGCGCCTTGCCCTCGACCGTGAAGGAGGCCAGGAGCTCGGCGTCGGTCGAGACCACAGCGCGGCCGTTGACCCGCAAGGTCTCGCTGCGCGAAGGCACGAGGAACAGGAGCGCAAGGCGCGGATCGATCACGAGGTTGCGCAGCGTGTCGATCCGGTTGTTGCCCGGCCTGTCGGGAATGGCGAGCGTGCTTTTGTCGAGGACGCGTACGAAGCCTGGCGCATCGCCCTTGGGCGAGCAGTCGAGCCCGCCCGGCCCCGCGGAGGCGAGAACGACGAAGGGCGAGGCCTCGATGAAGGCGCGATAATGCGCGTTGAGGAAAGGGATCTCCTTGAAGACGGCACCGCCCTTCGGGCGGCCGTAAAGCTCCTCCAGTTCCTCGACGCTGCGCAGAACGGTCATGGCGCTCGCCTTTTCTGGTTGAGCCGGCAGGGCACGCTCGTCAAAGATTGCCGGAGATTTCGGTCGAGAGCGAGAGACGCGTGCGCACCTCCGAGACGAGGTATTTGGCGTATTCGACCATGATGAGGCGAATGGTGCGTTCGTCCGTCCACCAGCTGTCGAGGTCGAGGCCTGGCGCGAGCACCGGATCGGGGAAGAGCTGGACGCCGGGGAGCTTGCTCCGCAATTCGTTGAGCGCACGAGGCATGTGATAGGCGCCGGTCACCACGATGAGCGAGCGATAGTCATGCGCCCTCACCCAGCGCGCAATCTCCGCCGCGTTGCCGACCGTGTTGTGCGCCCGCCGATCGATGTCGATGCAGCATCTGAACAGAGCTTGATTTTGATCGGTGGCCTCCGCGATCGCGGCCGCCGAGGTGTGGCCGTTGACGCCGCTGATCAGGAGGCGCCGCCCTTGCCCGGATGCGATGAGGTCCACCGCCTTGGCGACGCGGCTCTCGCCTCCCGTGAGCACGACCACGGCGTCCGCCGTCACGGTCGAGACTTGCGGGCGCGGCAGTGCCTTGGCGAAGCGCACGAGCCCGGCCCCGAAGAGCGCGATGCCGATGAGGCAAGAAAGAACAAGCGCCCGACCCGCATGACGGCTCCAGCGCAACCGCGCCCAAAGCGACGGAGCCCCTCCCGCCAAGGGCGAAAACCCGGGCGCCTGCGCGGCCCCGCCGGCGTTCATCCGCCGCTCAGTCAACGACATCGCCTCTCATGCTCGCCCGTCGTGGCCCAAGAAGCAAATTCATGCGAATTCCTTCACGGCAGGTTAACCAGGTTAACCGCTAAAGGCGTGACCGCCAACCGAACATGATGGCCGATCGGTCCGCCATCATGCTCCATTTCGCTGACCGAGCATGATTCTTTCGGAGAACAGATCCCCCTCTTAAGATCATGCATGAGTAACGAATATCCTCGCCTTAAGTATCCGTGGATAGCGCGCATTTTTTGGACCGGCCGAAAGCTTTTGCGTGACGGGACTTAAGGCCTGCTTCACAGCGTAACATAGCAAGAGTGTGGCAGGTTGCTTGGGGGAATGCCTCAAGCCATCGACCGCAAGCGCCTCTTCACCGTCAGCCGGGACACAAGAGAGGTCGAATAAGCGACCGTGACCGCCACCGCGGCGATCAGCACGTAGCCGAGCGCGCCGAACCGGAAGGAGCCGAACACCGCTTCCATCTGGTCGGCGGCCGCGCTCGATGCGAATTTGGTCGAGAGGATTCCCGCGATGAAATAGCAGATCGCCGCGGCTGCCGCGCCGAGGGCACCGCCCTCGATGCCGAGCGCGAAGAAGCGCCGCTGGAATTCGCGCGCGACGAAATTGTCATCGGCGCCGACGAGGTGCAGGACCTCGACGACTTCATGGTTGAGCGCGACCGCGGAGCGGGTGGCGAAGCCGACGGCGAGCGCGCTTGCCGCGAGCACGAGGACGACGATGCCGACCGCGACCACGATGAGGGCATTCGCCATGGTGGAGAGGCGCGAGATGAAGGCGCGATGATCATCGAGCGAGGCCGCGGGGCCAAGCGCGGCGAGCCTGCGGCTGAGATCGGCCGTGTCCGGCCTCGCATGCGGCTCCTGCGCCAAAGTGATCATGCGTGGGATCGGCAGGTCGGTGACGTCGAGCCCGGTGCCGATCCATGGTTGCAGGAGCGCCTCGGATTCGCCGCGCGTGTAAACCTTCACCTCGGACACGCCACTGGTCTTGCGCGCCGCCTCGGCCGCGGCGGCGACATCGGCCTCGATGTCGCGGCCGGGCATGGGCCGAACCTCGATCGTCATTTCGCTCGCGATCGAGGAGGTCCAATCGTTGACGGCACGCGCGACGAGATAGGCGGCGCCGGCGGCAAGGCAAGCGAGAAAGGTCATGATGGCGATGACCATCACGAGCGAGCGCCCGGCGATCGAGCGTTGCGGGACGAGCGACCCTTGACGGCGCAGAAGACCGGCCGTCGCCGGGGCGGGAGCCGCTCCGCGCGCCTGGCCGGCGGCGCCGCTGGCCTCGGAGGGGGCGGCCTCGCGAACGCCTCCTCTCATGGACGCGGCTCCTCAATGTTCAAACGGCCGCCGCCTAGCACCATGCGCCGTGCCTCGAACTGCTCCATCAGCGAGTAGTCATGCGTGGCGATGATGATCGCGGTGCCCAGGCGATGCAATTCCACGAAAAGGCGCAAGAGCCTGCGAGCCAACGTCGGATCCACATTGCCGGTCGGCTCGTCGGCAATCAGGAATTCCGGCTTGGCAATCAAGGCGCGCGCAATCGCGGCGCGCTGCTTCTCGCCGCCGGAGAGCACCGGCGGCAGCACGTGCATGCGGTCGCCGAGGCCGACCCATTGCAAGAGCTCAACCACCTCGGGACGGTAGCTCGCCTCGGACCGTCCTTGGACCCGCATGGGGAGCGCGACATTCTCGAAGGTCGTGAGGTGGTCGAGGAGGCGGAACTCCTGGAACACCACGCCGGTCTTGCGGCGCACCATGGTCAGCTCCGTCTCCGACATGCGCGCCACATTGGAGCCGTACATCTCGATGACGCCGCGCGTCGGGCGCAGCGAAAGCATGATCAGCTTGAGCAAGGTCGATTTGCCGGCGCCCGAGGGTCCGGTCAGGAATTGGAAGGAGCAAGGCGCGATCGCGAACGTGAGATCGCGCAAGATCTCGGGCCCGATCCCGTAGCGCATGCCGACATGCGCGAAGCGGATCATCGGCGCGGCATCGCGTGCGTCATTCATCGGCTGTTAACCATGCTCGACGACCATTCATCATCCGCCGGAAAGCATTCATCGCCGCGCCCGGCTTCGCGATCGGCATTGCCGGATTGCAAGGTAGATGCAAGGCCGGCGCGGCTTGGACCGTCGAGGAGCTCGAGGTTGAGTCTCACTTATGACGCGCTCGGACATTATGCCGCAAGGCTAAGGCCAAGGGGTGAGGCGCTTGCCGGATCGCGGCAAGCTATCGCGAAGCCGCGCTCCCCGCGCCGGCTCGCTGGCCTTGGCGCCGGGCTCGGGGCCCTCCTCCTGCTGCTCGGTGCCTGGGCGAAACCCGGAATGGTCGTGCGCCTCCTGCCGCGGATGGCTGAGGTTTACGCAAGCATCGGCCTGCCGGTCAATGTGCGGGGCCTCGCGTTCGAGCATGTCGCGGCCCGGGTCGAGGAAGCCGGGAAAGGCCGGTTCCTCACGGTCGAGGGCCTTTTGCGCAATGTCACGCGTGAGGAGCGCGATGTGCCGCGCCTGCGCCTGGTCTTGGCGGATAGCGCCGGAAGGCCGGTTTATACCTGGACGGCGAGCTCGGGGATCAAGGCGCTGCCGCCGGGCGAAACCGCGCCCTTCCGCGCAAGGCTCGCGGCTCCGCCCGCGGAGGCGCAAAAGATCACGGTCGATCTCGCGCCCGAATAGAGGCGCGACGCACACCCTTCCCTTTCGCAAAATGCGCCCTTGAGCGAGATCTTGCCTCGGTGAGGCGGAGCATCCCCCTCGCCGTGAGACTGCGCTAAAAGGACGTGGGAGATCGTCGGCTCAGGCCGACGACAACGGCTCGGGGAAGCAAAGCTCCGATCCACGACTTTAGGAAGGATTGCCGCATGACCGAGGATGCTTCGCGTTCCGGTGCCAATGACCGAGCGTTGTCACCGCGCACTCTCGCGGTGCAGGCGATGGGCTCGATAGATCCCATCACCAAGGCCATCGTCATGCCGCTGCACATGGCGACCACCTATGTGCGCGATCCCGACAACCAATACCGTTCCGGCTTCTCCTATGGGCGCCCGCACAATGCCACGGTGCGGGAGGCCGAGGCCGTGCTCGCCACGCTCGAAGGCGCGGCGGGCGCGCTTCTGTTCGGCTCCGGCATGGCGGCGATCTCGGCCGTGTTCCAGGCCTTCGAGGCGGGCGACCATATCGTCGCGCCGGAGGTGACTTATACGGGCTCGCGCAATTGGCTGCGCGATGAGGCAAAGCGCCGCGGCATCACCTTTGCCCGCGTCGATACGAGCGACCTCAAAATCTTGAAAAAGGCCGTCGAGGCCGGGCCGACGAAGCTCGTCTGGCTCGAGACGCCCGGAAATCCGCTCTGGACGATCACGGATATCGCGGCTGCAGCGAAGATTGCGCATGCGGCCGGCGCCAAGCTCGCCGTCGACTCGACCGTCGCGACGCCTGTGCTGACCAATCCGCTCGCGCTCGGTGCCGACATCGTGATGCATTCGGCGACCAAATACCTCAACGGCCATTCGGATGTGATCGCCGGCGCGCTCGCCTTCGCGAAGCGGGACAGCCTCTTCGAGCGGCTCGAAACGATCCGCACGATCTATGGCGCCGTGCTCGGGCCCTTCGAGGCCTTTCTCCTCATCCGGGGCATGCGCACTTTGCATTTGCGTGTCGAGGCGCAGTGCCGAACCGCGATGTTTCTCGCCGAGAAGCTTTCGGCGAACGCCGCGGTCACGCGCGTTCTCTATCCCGGTCTTCCGTCTCACCCCAACCACGAGGTGGCGCGCCGCCAGATGCGCGGCGGTTTCTCGGGCATGCTTTCGATCGCGGTGCGGGGCGGAGAAGCGCGCGCCATCGCCACGGCGGCCCGCGTCAAGGTGTGGAAGCGCGCGACCTCGCTCGGCGGCGTCGAGAGCCTGATCGAGCACCGCGCCTCGGTCGAAGGCGAAGGCACGCCTTGCCCACCCGACGTCCTTCGCCTCTCCGTCGGCCTCGAGGATCCCCAGGATCTCCTCGCGGATCTCGATCAGGCGCTCACTGGGGAGTAGGGAGTGGTGAAGAGTGAAAGTGAAGAGCGAGCTCTTCTCTTCTCTACTCACTTTCACTCTTCACTCTTCACTCCTCACTTTTCACCTCTTACTTCTTACTCCCCTCACCGCTTGATGATCGTGCCGGCGCCGTGATCCGTGAACAGCTCGACCAGCACCGCGTGGGGTTGCTTGCCGTCGAGGATCACCACGGCCTCGACTCCTTGCTCGATGGCGTAGATGCAGGTCTCGACCTTGGGGATCATGCCGGCGGTGATGGTGCCGTCGGCGATGAGCGCGCGGCACCGATCGACCGTCAGCTCGGAGATGAGCTGCTTGTCCTTGTCGAGGACGCCCGGAACATCGGTGAGCAGCAGCAAGCGCTTCGCCCGCATGGCGCCCGCGATGGCGCCGGCAAAGGTGTCGGCATTCACATTATAGGTCTTGCCGCCGGGGCCGGGACAAACCGGAGCAAGCACCGGGATCAACTCGGCCTTGAGCACGGCGTCGAGGACGGTGCGGTCGACTTTCTCGGGCTCGCCGACGAGGCCGAGGTCGACGATCGCCTCGATCTGGCTGTCGGGATCGATGACGCTGCGGGTCAGCTTCTTGGCAGTGACGAGCGAGCCATCCTTGCCGCACAAGCCGACGGCCTTGCCGCCCTCTGCCGATATCCAGCTCACGATCTGCTTGTTGATCGAGCCGGCGAGGACCATCTCCACGACCTCGACGGTCTTCTCGTCGGTCACGCGCAGCCCGTCGCGGAATTCCGATTTGATGCCGAGCTTGTCGAGCATGCTGCCGATCTGCGGCCCGCCGCCATGGCAGACGATCGGCTTGACGCCGGCCTGCTCGAGCAGCACCACATCCTCGGCGAAATCCTCCGCCGCCGCCGAGGAGCCGAGCGCATGGCCGCCGTATTTGATCACGACGACCTGTTGATCATAGCGCTGCATGTGCGGCAGCGCCTGCACCAGGAGATGGGCCTGGGCCGAGGCGTTGGACAAATCGGTCATGGAGGGAAGCTGTCCGAAGGGTTGAGGCCGCGCCCTTACTAGAGCATTTTGCGGTCCGGTGGGAACCGGCGCTGCTAAGAAAATGCAACGCCGGCATCGGCTCGCTCGCGAAGCGGGAGAGGGCCGCGGCGAGCCGAAGAGGAGGAGCGTGCGAGGTTGGTGGAAGACGAACGCCACGTCACCCGGCGCGTCTCGCTTCGCTCAACGCGTCAACCTCCCGCGAATCGGGTTTCGAAGCGGGAGAGGTGACCTCACTTCTCGATCGCGGCGTAGACCATGTTGCGCAAGAGGCTGCGGTAACGCAGGCGCTGTTTCGGCGATTGCATCATGAAGACGGCGAACATGTCGTTCTTCGGATCGACCCAGAAATAGGTGCCGCCGGCGCCGCCCCAATACCAGTCGCCCGTTTCGCCATTCGCCGCCGAGCCGCCGCGCGCCAAGCGCACCGCGACGCCGAGCCCGAAGCCATAACCGGGGCCGGGCAGGTAATAGGGACCGGGATGGACCTGAGTCCCCAACTGATCCGCGGTCATATAGGCGACGGTCTGCGGGCCGAGATAGCGCTTGCCCTCGAGCGAGCCGCCGTTGAGCAGCATCTGGAGAAGACGTGCGTAATCGGCCGCCGTCGACACCATGCCGCCGCCGCCCGACTCCCAGGGCCTGACCTCGGTCGGGTCGCTCATCGTCAAATCGACGCCCATCACCTTGTCGTCCGGAAAGGGTTGCGCGAGGCGTGATTTGCGCGCGGGCTCGGTCACGTAGAAGCTCGTGTCCGCCATCTGCAAGGGGTCGAGCAGGTGCTCCTTCTCAAATTGGTAGAGGGATTTGCCGGAGACGACCTCGACGATGCGCCCGAGCACATCGATCGAATAGCTGTAATCCCAGGTGGTGCCCGGCTGATAGGCGAGAGGCAATTTGGCGAGGCGATCGACGAGCTCGGCATTGGTGAATTTGCCGCTCAAGAGGTCCACACCTTGGTAGGCCTTTTTCACGAGAGTGTCGCCGAAGAAGCCATAGGTGATGCCGGAGGTGTGGCGCATCAGGTCGAGCACGGTGATCGGCCGGCGCGCCGGGACAAGCTGCGTCACATTCGTGTCCCCACCAGCCGGGTTGGGCACGGCGACGACGACGTTCATGTTGGCGAATTGCGGCAGGTATTTCGAGATGGGATCGTCGAGCGAGATGAGCCCGTCCTCGACCAGCGTCAGCGCCGCCGTCACCGTGATGACCTTGCTCATCGAGTAGATGCGGAAGATCGAATCGGGGGTCATCGGCGCGTTTTCTTGCGGATCGCGCGCGCCGACCGCCTGGAGATAGGCGATCTTGCCGTGGCGGGCGATGAGCAGCACACCGCCGACGAGGCTCTTTTGGGTCACATCGCTCTTCAAAACGGCGGTGATCTTGTCGAGGCGCTCGGCCGAGAGCCCGACGTCGCCAGGCGCGACGCGCGGCAGCTCGGCGCAGAACCCGCTCGTCGTGAAGGCGAGGCCGGCGAGGAGCACCGCCAATCCGGCCCTGAAGCTCATGCTCCGCATCTCAACACTCCGATTCGGTGGGAAGAAGGTCGGTGGGCAACATTAGCCCAGACGATAAGGCGGCGTTTGCCGGCTTACAACGTGAGCACTCGATTTCGTGATCGCGAAAGCATGATCCGCAAAAGTTGGGACCGGTTGTCGCCTCCGCCGCAGGGCCGCGAGAACCGCGTTGCGGGGAATTTGGCGTTTCCGAAGAGCCGTTGCCTCCTCAGAAGGCCTTGAAGGTGATCATCGTGCGTGTGTCGAGGATTTCGGGGATGGTCTGCACCTTCTGCGCCACGAAATGCCCGATATCGACATCGGGGTCGAGGTGGAACTTGGCGATGATGTCGTAATTGCCCGCGGTCGAGTAGATTTCGGAGGCGATCTCGGCGTCGGCGAGCGCGCTCGCGACCTCGTAGGTCTTGCCTAGCTTGCATTTGATCTCGACGAAGAAGGTCTGCATTCCCTTGGGCTTCGCGGGCATGTCGAAAAGCTCTCCTCATGGGCCTCGAGGCTTCAATCTAGCATCGAGGTGCTTGCGCCGCCATCGCCGACGCGACCCATCACCGCAGCGACCCGCCATCGCGGCTCGCACGCCCGGGCAGGAAGACCTGAGGCTCGCGCGCCCTGACGCCAGCTCACGGCGTCGTGGGTTGACGCGCGGGCGAGGGGGATGTTTCAGTCGCTCGCAATGTTGCATTCTCCGACATTGACCACGCGTTCGCGGCGGATTTGGAATCTGCCGAACCTCCTCACCTATGGGCGCGTGCTCGCCGTTCCGGCCGTCACGGCCTTGTTTTTCTGGCACACCGAGAATTGGATGCGTTGGCTCGCGCTCGCCATTTTCGCCGCGGCCGCCGTCACCGATTACTTCGACGGTTACCTCGCGAGAGTCTGGCAGCAGCAATCGACGCTCGGCCGCATGCTCGATCCGATCGCGGACAAGCTGCTCGTGGCGGCGACCCTACTCATGCTCGTGCACGCCGAGACCATCCAATCCTGGTCGATCTGGGCCGCGATCGTCATCCTCTGCCGTGAAATCCTGGTCTCGGGCCTACGCGAATTCCTGGCGGAGCTTCGCGTCAGCGTGCCCGTGACCGCTCTCGCCAAATGGAAGACGACGGTCCAGCTCGTCGCCATCGGCTTCCTGATCGCCGGTCCCGCCGGGGAAGCCGTGCTCCCCGGCACCGTCACCATCGGCCTTTCGCTGTTGTGGATCGCGGCCGCCCTCACGATCTATACCGGATGGGATTACATGCGCGCCGGCATGAGGCACGTGATCGACGACGAGAGCGGAGCGGAGAGCGGGGGAAAATCGCCGTGAAGCTCTCCTATTTCGCCTGGGTCCGCGAAAGAATCGGCAAGGCCGAGGAAGAGATCGAGCTGCCGCCCGATGTCGCGACGATCAAGGATCTTCTCGTCTGGCTGAAGGGGCGAGGCGAGGAATATGCGCATGCCTTCGAGCAGGCAGAAGTGGTGCGCGCCGCCATCGATCGGCGCCATGTCCGGCCCGACGCCTCGATCGCCGGCGCGCGCGAAATCGCCTTCTTCCCTCCGATGACGGGAGGATGACGCTCTCCCCTCCCGAGATCGAGCGCTACGCCCGCCACCTCGTGCTGCGCGAGATCGGCGGTCCGGGCCAGGCGAGGCTCAAGGCAGCGCGCGTGCTCATCGTCGGCGCGGGTGGGCTCGGCTCCCCATTGCTGCAATATCTCGCCGCGGCCGGCGTCGGTGCGATCGGCCTCATCGATGACGATGTCGTCTCGCTTTCCAACCTGCAACGCCAGGTGATCCACGGAACCGGGGACATCGGGGAGCCCAAGACGACGAGCGTGGCGCGGGCGCTCGCGCGCCTCAACCCGCACGTGCGCTTCGAGCCGCATGCAACGAGGCTGATGGGGGCGAATGCGCGCGAGCTCGTCAGAAGCTACGACATCATCGCCGACGGCTCGGACAACTTCGACACGCGCTACGCCGTTTCCGACGCCTGCTTTTACGAGAAGAGGCCGCTCGTCACGGCGGCGCTCGGCGTCTTCGACGGCTCGCTGACCACGATCCGCGCCCATGAACGCCGGCCCGACGGCACAAGGAACCCGACCTACCGATGCCTGTTTCCGGTGCCGCCTCCGCCGGGCACGGTGCCGGCCTGCGCCGAGGCCGGGGTGCTCGGCGCGCTCGCGGGCGTCCTGGGCTCACTCATGGCGATCGAGGTGGTCCGAGAGATCGTCGGCTTCGGCGAAGGGTTGGTGGGGCGGCTCTTGATGATCGACGCGCGCTCGATGCGGTTCGAGACGCTCACTTACGATTGGGATGAGCACAACCCGTTGAACGGAGTGAATGGCGAAGAGTGGGGAGTGAGGAGTGAAAAGTGAGGAGTGGGATAAGCCGCGCCGCGTTCACTCTTCGCTTTTCACTCTTCACAAACAAAAACCCCTCCGAGCGTAGCGCGGAGGGGTTTTGACGAAGTGAACCGACGAGGCTCAGTTGTTCCGGTTGCCCATGATCGAGAGCAGGAATTGGAAGAGGTTGATGAAATTCAGATAGAGGGTCAGCGCGCCCATCAACGAGTATTTGGCCATCAACGTGCCGTCATGGGCGACTTGGTCGTAACTGTCCTTTAGCCGCTGCGTGTCCCAGGCCGTGAGGCCCGCGAAGATCACGACGCCGATGATGTTGAGCGCGAATTGGAAGGCGCTCGACTGCACGAAGAGGTTGATGAGCATCGCGACGATCAAGCCGATGAGGCCCATCGCCATGAAGGCGCCCATCGCGGAGAGGCTCTTGCGGGTGGTGTAGCCGTAAAGGCTCAAGCCGCCGAAGGCGGCCGCGGTCACGAAGAAGACCTGGATGATCGAGCCGACCTTGAACACCAGGAACCAGGTCGAGAGGGAAAGCCCCATCACGGCCGCGAAGGCCCAGAAGGTGAAGAGCAGGGATTGATAGCTTACCCGATCGAAACGGAAGCTCATGAACATCACGAAGCCCAAGGGGGCCAGCATGATGATCCAGCGAAGCGGGCTGCCATAGAGAGCCAGGCGTACGCCCGGATTTGACGCCGCGAGCATATAGGCGCCGACCGCGACGAATGCGGAAATCGCGAGGCCGAGCGTCATGTGATTGTAGATGCCGAGCATATAGGCCCGCAAACCGGCATCGTATTGAGCGGTGCCGACCCGCGAAACGCCTGCGCTCATCGGGGAGCGCGCGTTGCCATCGAAGAACGACATGGGAAACCTCTTTTCTACCAAGGCCCGCGCAGCATCACGCGCAGGCAAGCGTAATATGGCCGCATAGCGCCCGATCCGCAAGGGCGGCAGGAGCGGGCGGTAGGGGAAGCAACCAAGGCACGGAGCGGACGCGCCAGGGGCCCGCGGCGTTCATAGGTCTTTTGGCCCTGGCGGAAAACAAGGGCCCCAGAGAAAGGCTCAAACGTCGAGGTTTGCGACGTCGAGCGCGTTTTCCTGGATGAACTCGCGCCGGGGCTCGACGACGTCGCCCATCAACTTGACGAAGATGTCGGTGGCCTCATCGACTTCCTTAATGCGCACCTGGAGAAGGGAGCGCACATTGCGGTCGAGTGTCGTCTCCCAGAGCTGCTCGGGGTTCATTTCGCCCAGGCCCTTATAGCGCTGGATCTGCACGCCCTTGCGGCCGAAATCGGTGATCGCGTCGAAAAGGGCGGTCGGACCCGCGATCAGCATCTCTTCCCCCTTGCGGGTCAAGAGGGCGGGTCGCTCGTAGGTCTCCCCAAGCCCGGCCGAATGTTCGTGCAGGCGGCGCGCCTCGCTCGAGCCGAGAAGCGCTGCGTCGAGCATCGCGGCTTGCTTTACGCCCCGCAAGGTGCGCTCGAAGATGAAAGCACCCCTTTCGACCCGGCCTGTCCAGCCACGCTCGATGTCCTCGGCGATGGCGTCGAGGCGGCGCGCGACTTCCGCCGCGACCGCGGCGCCGCGCCCATCCCCGAGCGGAAGCTCGGGATCGAGCGCGCCCGCGATCGCCGCCTGCTCGACCGCGGCACGATAATAGCGTGAATGCAGCGCCGCGAGCGTCTGACGCACGAGGCGCGCCTCATCGATCGTCCGCCGCAGATCGGCGCCGACGCGCTCCTCCCCGCTCGCGAGCCGCAAAACCGCGTTCTCGCTGCCGCCCTCGATCAGGTAATCCTCGAAGGCGCGCTCATCCTTGAGGTAGATCTCGGACTTACCACGAAGCGCCTTGTAGAGCGGCGGCTGGGCAATGAAGAGATGGCCGCGATCGATGATCTCCTGCATGTGGCGGAAAAAGAAGGTGAGAAGCAGGGTGCGGATATGGCTGCCGTCGACATCGGCATCGGTCATGATGATGATCTTGTGGTAGCGCAGCTTGTCGGCATTGAAGTCCTCGCTGCCCGTATCACGGCCGATGCCCGTGCCGAGCGCTGTGATCAGCGTGCCGATCTCCTGCGAGGAGAGCATCTTGTCGAGGCGGGCGCGCTCGACATTGAGGATCTTGCCGCGCAGCGGCAGCACCGCTTGGTATTCCCGCGCACGCCCCTGCTTCGCCGATCCTCCGGCTGAATCGCCCTCGACGAGGAACAGCTCGGATTTTGCTGGATCGCGCTCCTGGCATTCGGCGAGCTTGCCGGGCAGGCCCGCGATGTCGAGCGCATCCTTGCGGCGGGTGAGCTCGCGCGCCTTGCGCGCGGCCTCGCGCGCGGCGGCTGCCTCGACCACCTTGCCGACGATCTTGCGCGCCTCCGCGGGGTTTTCCTCGAACCACACGCCGAGAGCCTCGCCGACGAGGTTCTCGACCACCGGGCGAACTTCCGAGGAGACGAGCTTGTCCTTCGTCTGCGAGGAGAATTTCGGGTCCGGCACCTTTACTGAAAGCACGGCCGCGAGGCCCTCGCGGCAATCATCGCCGGTCAGCGTCACCTTCTCCTTCTTGGCGATACTCGAGCTCTCGGCATAGCCCGTGACCTGACGCGTGAGCGCGGCGCGAAAGCCGGCGAGATGCGTTCCGCCATCCCGTTGCGGGATGTTGTTGGTGAAGCAAAGCACATTCTCGTGGTAGGAATTGTTCCATTCGAGGGCGGCTTCGACGGTGATGCCGTCTTTCTCGGTCCGAATGACGATGGGCTTTTCCGTGAGGGCGACATTGGCGCGATCGAGATAGGTCACGAAGGCCTCGACCCCGCCCTTGTAGACGAGCTCCTGGCGCTTGATCTCCGCATGGCGCTGGTCGGTGAGCACGATGCGCACGCCCGAATTGAGGAAGGCAAGCTCGCGCAGGCGATGCTCGAGGGTGGTGTAGTCGAACTCCACCATGCTGAAAGTCTGCGTCGAGGGCGTGAAGGTGACTTCCGTGCCGCGCCTTCCCTTGGCGTCGCCGACGACGACGAGCGCGGAGACCGGATCGCCATGGCGAAACTCCATGGCGTGCTCCTTGCCGTCGCGCCAAATGCGCAGCTTCAGCAAAGAGGAGAGCGCGTTGACGACCGAGACGCCGACGCCGTGCAACCCGCCGGAAACCTTGTAAATGTCCTGATTGAACTTACCGCCGGCGTGCAGCTGGGTCATGATGACCTCGGCGGCGGAGACGCCTTCCTCGGGATGGATTCCGGTCGGGATGCCGCGGCCATTGTCGGTGACCGTGCAGGAACCGTCCGCGTTGAGCGTGACAGTCACTTCCGTCGCGTGGCCGGCGAGCGCCTCGTCGATCGCGTTGTCGACGACCTCATAGACCATGTGATGGAGGCCGGAACCGTCATCCGTGTCCCCGATATACATGCCGGGGCGCTTGCGAACCGCATCCAAGCCCCTGAGAACTTTGATGGATTCGGCGTCGTACTCAATCCCGGGAAGAGGCGCGTTGCCCGGGTCGCGAAGAGGCTCGGCAGGCGAAGAAGGCGTGTCGTCCATCATGTTTCCGGAGAATGACAGGGGTGCTGAAGGCCCGCGATGATTCGCGGATGAGAACTTAGCCTAAATATAGTGATTCCGAACGGCTTTTTGGAGGCCGAGCAAGCGATTTTCCGCGCGAATAAGGGCAGGCTTTCCACGCCCCAACCCCTCGGGTCGGAAATCCGATCCCGCCGGGGCGAGCAGTCACGCCTGAAAAAAACACGCCCGCCCGTCGCGCGGCCGCGGCGGGCCTTTAATGTCTACGCTCGACGACTTTCGGCCTCAGGCCGCGTGCGGCGTGCGGCGATAATCCCAGACCGACCAGAACGACACGATGGCCGTGATTACGCCCAGGACCACATGCGTCCAAAGCGCGTGCGTGTGCGTGGCGAACGAAAGGACGAAGGGCGCGATGATCAACCAGACACCGAGCAGCCCACCTATCCATTCTTCCCATTCGGCAAAGGCCGAAATCTCCGCGAGCGCCAGGATGGCGAGGACGACGCCCATGATCCAGGCGTTCCACGCGGGCACTATCTCGCCCTTGAAATCGAGGACCCAAGGAGAGATGAACAAGAGCACGGCCAGGATCAGGTTGATCCAGTCCTTCACTTTGTTGCTTTCTCTGTAAGCGGTCGACATGACCACCTCCATGAATGAAGATCGTCTTGTACATGACCCGGGCAATTAGCCCGGTACTACTTTAAAGCTAGGATTCTTCTCGATATATTCAAGGTAACGAGGCTAACGAGCGCCTGGGACATTAGGCCATGGCCGTTCAGCCTCATTCGCGCTGTCAGGGGGCGAAAAGGCGGGCGCGTCAATGCACCAGCTCGCGCATCCCCGCCTCGAGCCCCTCGAGGGTGAGCGGGAACATGCGCCCGGCGAAGAGCTCGCCGATCATGCCGATCGAATGGGTGTAGGCCCATTGTTCCCGCGGCACGGGATTGAGCCAGATGGCATGCGGATAGGTGCGGGTGACGCGCTCGAGCCAGATTTGCCCCGCCTCCTCGTTCATATGCTCGACAGAGCCGCCCGGCATGGCGACCTCATAAGGAGACATCGACGCATCGCCGACAAAAATCACCTTGTAATCATGGGGATAGGTGTGAAGCACGTCGAAAGTCGCGGTGCGATCGTTGTGCCGCCGCCGGTTCTCCTTCCACACGTGCTCGTAAAGGCAGTTGTGAAAGTAGAAATGCTCCATGTGCTTGAACTCGGCCTTGGCGGCCGAGAACAATTCCTCGACGAGCTTGATGTGCCAATCCATCGAGCCGCCGATATCGAAGAACAAGAGCACCTTGACGGCGTTTCGCCGCTCCGGACGCAGCCTGATGTCGAGATAGCCCTTCTCGGCCGTTCCCCTGATCGTCGTGTCGAGATCAAGCTCCTCGGCAGCTCCGGTCCGGGCGAATTTCCGCAAGCGGCGAAGGGCGATCTTGATGTTGCGCGTCCCGAGCTCGACCTCCCCGTCGAGATCCTTGAATTCGCGCTTGTCCCACACTTTCACAGCACGAAAATTGCGGTTTCCCTCCTGACCGATGCGGATGCCTTCAGGGTTGTAGCCATAAGCGCCGAAGGGCGAGGTGCCCGCCGTGCCGATCCATTTCGAGCCGCCCTGATGACGCCCCTTCTGCTCACGCAGGCGCTCGCGCAAGGTCTCCATGAGCTTGTCCCAGCCGAGCGCCTCGAGCTTTTGCCTCTCCTCCTCGGTCAGATATTTCTCCGCGAGCTTCTTCAGCCATTCGGCGGGGATTCCCGCTCCTTCGAGCGCCTGCGAAGGGCTTTCGAGCCCCTTGAACGTCGCGCCGAAGACGCGATCGAACCGGTCGAGATTGCGCTCATCCTTCACGAGGCACGTTCGGGCGAGAAAATAGAAATCCTCGACCGAGGTGCCGGCGAGGTTTTGGTCGAGCGCCTCCATCAAGGTCAGATACTCGCGCAAGGTGACCGGCACCTGCGCATCCTTGAGAGCCGTGAAGAAGGTGAGGAACATCCGCTTTTTCCATGAGTGCCGAGCGTGAGGATGTCGCCTCGCTGCCCCGGTCACGCCCCCTTATTGGCTCCCTCGCCCACGAGAGCGCGGGCAACGATGAGCCGCATGATCTCATTCGTCCCTTCAAGAATCTGGTGGACGCGAAGATCCCGCACGATCTTCTCGATGCCGTAGTCGGCAAGATAGCCATAGCCGCCGAGAAGCTGCAGCGCCTCGTTGGCGACCGCAAAGCCCGCGTCCGTGCCGAAGCGCTTCGCCATGGCGCAAAGCTGCGTCGCGTTTGCGGCCTTGGCGTCGAGCGCGGCGGCCGCGCGCCACAAGAAGCTGCGGGCGGCCTCGAGCTCGGTCGCCATGTCGGCGAGCCTGAACTGCAGCGCCTGGAAATCGGCGAGTCTTTTGCCAAAAGCCTTGCGCTCGGCCATGTGGGCGAGCGCCTTGTCGAGCGCTCCTTGCGCCCCGCCGATCGAGCAGGCGGCGATGTTGAGCCGGCCGCCGTCGAGCCCGGCCATGGCGATCTTGAAGCCGATGCCCTCCTCGCCGAGGCGGTTCTCGGCCGGCACCCGACAGCTCTCGAAGATCACCTGACGGGTCGGCTGGGCATTCCAGCCCATCTTGCGTTCGTTGGCCCCAAACGACAGGCCATGCGTGTTCTTCTCCACGACGAAGGTCGAAATACCCGATGAGCCCTCGGCGCCCGTGCGCGCCATCACGACATAGATATCGGAGGCGCCGGCGCCGGAGATGAACTGCTTGACCCCGTCGAGCACATAGGCGTCACCGTCGCGGCGCGCCCGCGTCTTGAGCGCGGCGGCGTCGGAGCCCGCGCCGGGCTCGGTGAGGCAATAGCTCGAAAGGTGGTCCATGCTGACGAGGCGCGGCAGGAAACGGCGACGTTGGTCCAGGGAACCGAAACGGTCGATCATCCCGGCTGCCATATTGTGGATCGAAAGATAGGCGGCGATCGAGGGACAGCCGGTGGCGAGCGCTTCGAAAATGAGCGCCGAATCGAGGCGCGAAAGGCCGGCGCCGCCGACGTCCTCCGCGATGGTGATGCCTCCCATGCCGAGCCCGGCCGCCTTGCGCAGCACGTCGACCGGAAAATGCTTGGTCTCGTCCCAGGTGACGGCGTGCGGGCGAAGCTCCTCGCGCGCGAAATCGCGCGCGAGTTCCGCAAGAGCGAGTTGCTCCTCGGTGAGCGAAAAACCAGGAGCTGGCTGTTGCGTCGAGTGCGCGCCCGATTTTTCGAGCATTGGAGGCCTTGAAAAGCTGCGATCGAGGATGACTCAGGATAGTCGCTTCGGCGAGACGCGCAATCGGGCTCGGAAGCCGGCCTCACCAGCGCCCGGCGGGGCTTGGCTCGTCGTAAGCGCGGCTGCTCCGGCGGATCAGGGGGTGCGGCTCGACGCCTGCGTCGGCTCGAGCGTTGCCTGGACGACGGCGTCGGGCCCGAATTCATCGGCGGAGTTGACCGACAAAATCTGGGCGAGGCGATTGCGCGCCCGGTTGACTCGGCTTTTCACCGTGCCGACCGCGCAATTGCAAATGGCCGCGACCTCTTCATACGACATGCCCGACCCCCCGATCAGGATCAGCACCTCGCGCTGGCTGGGCGGGAGCTGCATGAGGGCTGCGCGAAAATCCTGAAGGTCCATATGGCCGTTCTGGGCCGGCATGCTGGCGAGCCTTCCCGCCATCTGCCCGTCGGCATCCTCGATCTCGCGCCGACGTTTGCGAAAATCCGAATAGAAGGCGTTGCGCAGGATGGTGAAGAGCCAGGCTGAGAGATTCGTGCCCTCGACGAAGCTCGAAAGATTAGCCCAGGCCTTCATCAGCGTTTCTTGCACGAGATCATCAGCTCGTTCCGCATTGCCGCAGAGCGAGAGCGCGAAGGCCCGCAAGCTGGGTATCGCGCGGACGAGATCGTCCTTCAATTTATCGTGCGCGGCCATCACCGCCGCCCTGACTCGCCTTCAACCGGTCGAGCAATTCCGTGAACCTTTGAGGGACTTTCTCTTGGAGCGTTGCCGCATAGGCTTCATGCAAGGAACGTTCGATGAAGCGCTCCATCTGCGGTCGCTCCCATGAACCGACTTTCGAGGACCGTCTCATGTGATCACGCATCGAGGAAGCCGCCCGCTTGGCAGCCTTCGAAGTCGCTTCCTCGCTCCTCTGTCCCGCATTCGCTTGCCGCTCGTTGCTCATCCGCCACCAACCCTTGTTCCGCCGCTCAAGGGCCGCGGACCGCTCATGTGGATGCAACGTGGCGATGGCTTAAGCGGTTCCTCTTGAGCCTGACGGCTTCAACTGGCGGGCCGTCACGCGCTAGCCCTTGATCGAGCATGATTTTTTGAAGCCCGGCTGCATTTCCAGGGCATGCCGTGAGTTTCGAAATTTAAAAGATTGAGGTCAGAGACGGAAAAAAGAGGCGGATCGGGCCAATAAACGCGTTCGGCCTGTGCGTTTTTTTAAATTTTCAGAGCTGAGCCTGCGGAAAAATCACGCTCGATATTCGCTTTGGCGCGTGATCGTCTCGGCTGAAATACCGAGAAAAGCAAAAGCCGAACGATTTCGTTCGGCTTTTTGGGCTTGTGCTGCTTGCCCTGCGCGGGCCGAAGCGCCCGGACCCGCGAGAAGGACCCCGTTTCCCGGAAACGAGATCAGTTCTCCTTGGTTTCCGCCTTCGGCGGCTCGCTCGTCGCAGGCTCGGTCTTGGTGATCGCCTTGCCGCGCAGGAGATCGAGCGCGGCGGTGAGCTGCGTATCCTTCGCGGGATCCGTCGCCACATAGGCTTGCGAGGCCGACAAATCCTCGCCCTTGTCGTTCGACAGATGGCCGCGCAGGCTCGCCTCGCCCTTCGCCTCATCCTTGCCCTTCAGCTCGTCCGGGATGGCTTCGAGCACCTTGATGTCCGGCTCGATGCCTTTCGCCTGTATCGAGCGGCCGGACGGCGTGTAGTAACGCGCCGTGGTGAGGCGGATCGCCGCGTCATTGCCGACCGGGATGATGGTCTGCACCGAGCCCTTGCCGAAGGAGCGCGTGCCGAGAAGCGTCGCACGCTTGTGATCCTGAAGGGCACCGGCGACGATCTCCGAAGCGGAAGCCGAGCCGCCGTTGATGAGCACCACGAGCCGCTTGCCCTTGGTGACATCGCTATGGCGCGCATCCCAACGCTTCGTGTCCTCCGGGTTGCGGCCCCGCGTCGAGACGATCTCACCCTTGTCGAGGAAAGTGTCGCAGACGCCGATCGCCTGATCGAGCAAGCCGCCCGGATCATTTCGCAGATCGAGCACATAACCCTTGAGCTTGTCCTCGCCGACATCCTTCTTCAGGCTATCGAGGGCGTTGCGCAGATTCTCGGTCGTCTGCTCGTTGAACTGTGTGATCTGGACGTAGCCGACATCGTCCTCCTGATGGAACTTCACGCTCTTGACCTGGATGATCTCGCGCGTGAGCTTCAGCTCCAGCGGGTCCTTGCGATCCTTGCGCACGATGGTCAGCTTGACGGAGGTCTTGACCGCCCCGCGCATCTTGTCGACCGCCTGGTTCAAGGTGAGGCCTTGCACCGCATCGCCGTCGATTTGCGTGATGATGTCGCCGGACAAAATGCCCGCGCGTGAAGCCGGCGTATCGGCGATGGGCGAGATGACCTTGATCAGCCCGTCCTCCATCGTGACCTCGATGCCGAGGCCGCCGAACTCGCCCTTGGTGTTGACCTGCATGTCGCGGAAGCTTTTCGCGTCCATGTAGCTCGAATGCGGGTCGAGCGACGTGAGCATGCCGTTGATGGCGGCCTCGACGAGTTTTCCGTCGTCCGGCTTCTCGACATAATCGGAGCGGATGCGCTCGAAGACGTCGCCGAAAAGATTGAGCTGCCGATAAGTGTCTCCGGCGGAGGCGGCTTGCGCCGGCTCGCTGGCGAGGAAACGCGTTTCAAGGCCGAGCGTCGCAGCGCCCGCGCCGAACATCGCGCCCAGGAGAAGAAGTGAGGACTTGCGCATCAGCCGCGAACCTTCCGTTGGTCAGTCTTGGCCCACCATGGGCCGGGGTTGATCGCCGAACCGTCCTTGCGGAACTCGACGTAGAGAACAGGGCCAGCTGATGTGGTCTTCGCCACTTCAGTGGTCAACAGATTTCCGTCGCCCATTTCGCCGATGGGCTCCCCAGCGAGCACCGGCTGCCCCGTCGCCACGTCGATATGACCCAGACCGGCAAGGACGATATGATAGCCGTTACCGGCATTGATGATCAAGAGTTGTCCGTAACCCCTGAACGGCCCCGCATGGGCCACGATACCCTCGCTGGGCGACGATACGACCGCGCCGGGACGCGTGGTGATGGACACTCCCCTTGCCTGCCCCGTCACCTCATCGGGCTCACCATAGTCACGAAAAATTGAGCCCGCCACGGGGAGCGGCAAGAGGCCGCGCGCCTCCGCGAAGCTGACCTTCGGGGCAAGACGCGTCGGCTCCTTGAGGCTCGCGGCCGTGAAACTGTTCTGTGTCGAGACCGCGAGCGCCTCGGCGGCTTTGCGGTCCTCGGCGGCGCGCTTCTCGCTCTGGGCGATGTCATTATCGAGGCTCGCCAGGAAATCACGCAGATTTTTGGCCCGCTGGGCGAGCGCGGCCGCGTGCTTGGCGGCCTCTCCGAGCGCCAATTCATCGGTGGCCAGGCTCGCCTGGCGCGCCTCGATGAGAGCGGAAAGCCGCGTGCGCCCCTCACGCAGCTCGGCGAGATCGGAATTCAGCCCATCGCGCTCGGCGGTGATCTCCTGGCGCAGGCGCACGAGATCGGCGAGGTCGCCCGCGAGCGTGCGCGCCTCGTCGCGCAATTGCGGCAAAACGGCGCCAAGCGACATCGAGGCGCGAACCGCGACGAGAATATCCTGCGAGCTGACGATCACGGCGGGCGGCGGCTTGCCGCCGATGCGCTGCAAGGCCGCCAGCACATGGCCCATCAGCTCGCGCCGCCCGTCGAGCGAGGCCTTGAGCGCCTGCTCCTGAGCCACCTCCCTGGCAAGCCGCGCCTCGGCGTCGCTCGCGCGTTCCTCCAGAGCCCGCACCCTGTCGGCGGCCGCGATGAGATCGCGCCTGAGTTTCTCGCGATCCGCCTTCAAGGCGGCGATCTCCTCCTCGATCTTCTGGCGCTCGGCGTCCGACTGCTGGAGGGATTGCTCGACACCTTGCAATTCGCGCAGGCGCTCGTCGCGCTCCTTGATCTTGCGATCGGCCGGATCATTCGCCGCTGGAACCTGGGTCACATTCGAATTCGGGCTCGGATTGGGGCTCGTATTATCGGCGGCGAGCACGGGGCTGAGGCCGAGACAGGAGGCGAGGGACGCAGCCGCGGCCATGCCGGCCATGAAGGCCGCATGGCGAACGCCCTTGCGGCAACCCAAATCCGGGCTTGCCAAATCCGGGCTTGCCAAATCTGCGCCAACCATGCGTTCCTTCCGGAGGCGAACCTCCCCGGCGCGTGCTCCAGCCCGAGCCTCTTCCCCGACCGGAAGGATCTGGCGCCGCATGAACATCCTGAGCTATCCTATCGGATACCGGCCCTCGACTTCAAAGCACGGTGTCAGGGCCGATGATAAGGGTGGCCCAACCGGATGGTCAGCGCCCGATAAATCTGCTCCAGAAGCACTATTCTGACGAGCTGATGCGGCAAAGTCATGGCCCCGAAAGATATCGTCCCGCCCGTCGCCCCCACATCCTTGCGCGCGAGGCCGTCCGCACCGCCGATAAGGAAGGCGAGGACTTTTGCTCCGCGGGCGCGATGCTTCCCGAGAAGCTCCGCGAATTCCGCACTGGTCAGGCTCGCGCCGCGCTCATCGAGCGCGATGCGCAAAGCCCCTTCGCTTTTCGCGGCAAGGCCTTCCCCTTCCTCGCGCCGGCGCGAGGACCCGTCCCGCGCGCGGCTTTCGGCGATCTCGATCACGCTCGGGCCCGAAAATCCGAGCTTTGGAGCCAATTCGCCCGCGCGCTCGAGATAGCGCTCGGCCAACTGCCTCTCGGGGCCTGCTTTCAGGCGCCCGACGGCGCAGATGACGAGCTTCAACGGGGCATCCGCGCCGGCTCAGGCGCGAGCGCGTTCCGCGGCCTCGGAGGGGCGATCCTGCCCCCACATCTTCTCGAGGTTGTAGAAGGCGCGGATTTCCGGCCGGAAGATATGAACCACGAGATCACCGGCATCGATCAGCACCCAATCGCATAAGGGCAGGCCCTCGACGCTCACCGACCCATGCCCTGCCTCCTTGAAGGCGCGGATCAGCGCGTCGGCGATCGCGCCCACATGTCGTTGGGAACGACCGGAGGCTATGATCATCGCGTCGGCGATCGAGGTTTTGCCGGTAAGGTCGATATCGACGACCGCTTCGGCCTTCATGTCGTCCAGCACGGTGAGGGCGACGGGGAGGAGATCGACGGCCGGCGTCAACGCCTCGGCGGTGATCTCGGTGAGCGGTTGAACCGCCTCACTTCTCGCTTGATGGAACAGCGCCAGATTCCTTTCTCTTTGGCGGACCCAAATCAACGGTAGCCCTAGTGTGGCGCTTTAATCGTTGCTTTTCAATTGCCGTTGGGTGACAAAAGGATGAAGCTTTTGGCGTAGTGCCTCTTGGCTTTCGCCCCCCTTTACAACTCCTTCCTTCCCCATAAAATGTCAGCAAAACAACGCCCTAACACGCGTGAACTCAGCGCCCCAGCTCGCGCGCCCTGAGTGCGGTCGAAGACAGGCTCGACCTGCGCCCATGCAAGTAAACCCAGGCAGGTGGGCTTCGTTCCGCGAGCGTCGGGGCCGCTGATTCGGGGATGCGGAAGCGCGAGAGCGCCTGCGCGGCGGGTGAATGCAAGGCCCGATGCGTCGCACCCGGCCGGTCGATGACGGCCATCGGCACGAGATCGGCGATGGCACGCCAGCGACGCCAGAGGTGGAAGCTTGCGAGATTGTCTCCGCCCATGATCCAGACGAAGCGAAGCAAGGGGAGCCGCGCGGTCAGTGCCGCGATGGTGTCGACCGTCATATCGGAGCCGAGCGCCGCCTCGAGCCCCGTCACATCGATGCGCGGGTGGGTCATGATCGATCGCGTCTCCGCAAGCCGAGCTTCGAGCGAAGGCAAGCCGTCGTGGTTCTTCAAGGGATTTCCCGGCGTCACGAGCAGCCAAAGGCGGTCGAGCGCAAGGCGCCGCAAGGCCATCAGCGCCACGTGCCGATGACCCTCATGGGGTGGATTGAAGCTGCCGCCGTAAAGGCCTATTCGCTGGCCCGCGCCATGAGGTGGGAAGCTCGGGATCATAGGACGCCGGCGCGCCCGACCCGCCTTGCTTTGAAAAGCCGTTCTTTACGCCTTGGCGAGGCGCGTTCAGCCCTTTTCAAGCACGAAGCGACGAAGTCCGCAGGAGGCGCGGGGCTGCTCACGCCCTGATCTGCCCCGCGCCGCGGATGCGGTATTTGAAGGAGGTGAGCTGCTCGACCCCCACGGGCCCTCGCGCATGCATGCGGCCGGTCGCGATGCCGATCTCGGCGCCGAAGCCGAATTCACCACCATCGGCGAATTGCGTCGACGCATTGTGCAGCACGATCGCCGAATCGACCTCCGACAGGAAGCGCTCGGCAGCCGACCGATCTTCCGTCACGATCGCGTCCGTGTGATGCGAGCCATGCCGCTCTATATGCTCGATCGCCGCGTCAAGCCCATCGACGACGCGGCAGGCAATGATGGCGTCGAGATATTCCTCATCCCAATCCGCCTCGCTCGCGGCGGTAACGCGAGAATCGACCGCAAGCGTCGCCGGATCGCCGCGCACGGCGCAGCCGGCGTCGAGGAGCGACCTCACGAGGGGCGTGAGATGGGTCGGCGCCAAGGCCCGATCGACGAGCAGCGTCTCGGCGGCCCCGCATACGCCGGTGCGGCGAAGCTTCGCATTCAAGGTGATGTCCCGGGCCATGCCGAGATCGGCGCCGGCGTGCACGTAGACATGGCAAACGCCTTCGAGATGGGCGAAGACGGGCACGCGCGCCTCTTTCTGCACGCGCTCGACGAGGCTTTTGCCGCCGCGCGGCACGATGACATCGATCATGCCTTCGAGGCCGGAAAGCAGGGCGCCGACCGCGCCACGGTCACGCGTCGGGACAAAGGAGATCGCCTGGCGCGGCAGTCCCACCCGCTCGAGGCCCGCAACCAAGGCCGCATGGATCGCCTCGGCGGAGCGGAAGCTCGCCGAGCCCGTACGCAGGATCGAGGCGTTGCCCGCCTTGAGGCAAAGCGCGCTCGCATCGGCCATCACATTGGGCCGGCTTTCGAAGATCACGCCGACGACGCCCAGCGGCGTGGCCACGCGTTCGATGACGAGACCATTCGGCCGCTCGAAACGCGCGGTGATGCGCCCTACCGGATCGGCAAGCGTCGCGATCTCCTCGACGGCTTGCGCGATCGCGAGCCCGCGCGCTTCGTCGAGACGCAAACGATCGAGAAAGGCCTCGGTCGCCGCTTGGCGCTTCGCCTCTTCCATGTCGAGCGCATTGGCGGCAAGGATTAGAGGCATCCTCTCGCGCAGCGAGGCTGCCATTGCGAGAAGGGCCGCGTCCTTCTCTTGCGCGGTCGCGAGCGCGACCTTCCGCGCGGCGGCGCGGGCGCCTCTGCCGAGCGCCGCGAGATCGGAGCGGATCTCCGGCTCGACGCCTCGCGTGAGGGCTTGGTCGGTCACGCGACGAACGCTACTCGACATCTCGACATCCCCCTTCGCAAGCACCTCGATCACGTGATGTTTTGCTCGAGGCCACCGGCCTTCGCGACCTTGCGCAAATGGTGATCGGCATCGCCGAACATCAGATTGATGGCGGTCATGCGCTTGAAATAAGCACCGAGGCGATACTCCATCGTCATGCCGATCCCGCCATGCAATTGCACGGCCTGCTCGCCGATGAAGCCGCCGTTCCGGCCGACGGTCACCTTCGCGGCCGAGATGGCGGCGGAGCGAACGGCCGGATCGCTTTCCCCGACCATCATGGTCGCGTAGACCGCCATGCTGCGCGCCTGCTCGAGCGCGATGAACATATCGGCGGCGCGATGTTGCAGCGCCTGAAAGGCGCCGATCGGCCGGCCGAACTGCTTGCGCGTCTTGAGATACGCCACGGTCATGTCGCCCATCGCGCTCATCACGCCGACGGCCTCGGCGCAGAGCGCGGCGATGGCCTCCTGCGTGACGCGCTCGATGAGCGCCAGCCCCTTTCCCGCCCCGCCGACGAGCGCGTCAGCCGGGACGACCACATTGTCCAGCCTGATCTCGGCCCCTGGCGTGCCGTCAGCAAGCGCATAGGCGCGCCGCGTAACACCCTTGGCGTTGGCGTCGACGCGAAAGAGCGAAATGCCGTCGCGCTCATGGCGCCCGCCGGCCGTGCGCGCGCTGACGAAGAGAAGCTCGGCCTGATCGCCGTGCGGCACCACGCTCTTCACCCCATCGAGCACGAAGCCCTCGTCTGTCGCGCGCGCCGAGAGCGCCACGTCGGCAAGCTCATGGCGCGCTTCGCGCTCGACATGCGCGAGGGTCGCGACGAGCTCGCCGGAAGCGATGCGTCCCGCGAGTTCCTTGCGCATGGCGTTGCCGCAACCGTGACGCAAGAGACCGCCGCCGATCACGACGGTCGAGAGATAAGGCTCACGCACCAATCCTTTGCCGAAGGCCTCCATGACGATCATCGTCTCGACCGCGCCCCATCCGAGGCCGCCGTCTTCTTCAGCGAAGGGAAGGGCCAAAAGCCCAAGCTCCGCGAATTGCTTCCAGCGCTCGCGGCTCCATGCCGGACCCGAGGGCGCGGCCTCGGCCGCCGCGGCGAGGCGCTCCACATTGTCGCGCAAGAGGCGCTGCTCATCGGAGAGATCGAAATCCATGACGCGTGCGAGCCCGAGAAGATTGTCGAAGCGGAAGGCGGCTTCCTAGAATACGAAATTCAAAGTCCTAGGATCTGCTTGGCGATGATGTTGCGCTGGATCTCATTCGAGCCGCCATAGATCGTCACTTTGCGGGTGTTGAAATAGGTGGGCGCGGCAAGCCGCATCCATTCCGGCGCGATCTCGTCCTCGTTATGGCCGAGCGGGGCGTCGAGGTTTTCGCCGACGAGGCCATGCGGCCCGGCGGCCTGCAAGGTGAGCTCGGTGATCCGCTGCTGCAACTCGGTGCCGCGCAGCTTGAGCACGGAGGAAGCGGGATCGGGCTTTCCCTTGCCGTTCTTATGCTCATTGGCGAGAACCCGCAATTGCGTGATCTCGAGCGCCTTCAGCTCGATCTCGAGATCGGCGAGCTTATCGGCGAAGCCTTGATCCTCGATGAGCGGGCGCCCGCTCTCCGTGACCTCCGACGCGAGCCTCTTCAGCCGGCGCAGCCTTTCCTTGGTGGCACCGATGCGCGCGGTGTTCACCCGTTCGTTCGACAAAAGGAATTTGGCGCAATCCCAACCGCGATTTTCGACGCCGACGAGATTCTCGACCGGAACCTTCACATCGTCCAAGAAGACCTCGTTGATCTCTCGTCCGCCGTCGACGGTGACGATGGGGCGCAAGGTCACGCCCGGCGATTTCATGTCGATGAGGAGGAAGGAGATGCCTTCTTGCGGCTTTCCCGCCTGCGGATCGGTGCGGACGAGGCAGAAGATCCAATCGGCATATTGCGCATAGGTCGTCCAGGTCTTCTGGCCGTTGACGATGTATTGATCACCATCACGGCGCGCCGCCGTCTTCAGCGAGGCGAGGTCCGAGCCCGAGCCGGGCTCGGAGAAACCCTGGCACCACCAATCGTCGAGATTGGCGATGCGCGGCAGGAATTTCTTCTTCTGCTCTTGCGTGCCGAAAGTGATGATCACCGGGCCCACCATATAGACGCCGAAGGCGAGCGGCTCGGGCGCCGGATGGGCCTGCACCTCCTCGCGAAAGATGTGGCGCTTGATGATGCTCCAGCCCGTGCCGCCGAATTCCGCGGGCCAATCGACGGTCGCCCAGCCTTTCTTGTTGAGGATACGCTGCCAGGCGACGATCTGCTCCTTCGAGGGGCGATGGCCGGCCACCATCGCGGCATGCGTCTCCTTGTCGAGATTGGCGGCGATGAAGGAGCGGACCTCCTGCCGGAACTCCTGTTCCTCGGGCGTGAAGCGCAAATCCATCCCATCCTCCCGGCCTTGGGCGACGAGCGCACTTGCGTGCTCGCCGCGCTCGTTCGACATAAGCCGATCCGTCGAGCGATGGCAAACGCTTACGGGGGAAGCGAGTAGCGAGTAGGGAATAGGGAATAGTGAGGAGTGAGGAGGGTAACCGAGTTGGGACGCATTCCCTTCGCTCTTCACTCTTCACTCTTCACTCTTCACTCTTCACCGGCCGAACCGGCTTGAAGAGGCCGCTCCCCTTGGCGACGAGCTCGCCGCTTTCCGTCCTCACCTCGCCTTCGCAGAAGATCACGGAGCGACCCGCGCGCACCACGCGGCCTTCCCCGACGAGGACGCCGCGGCCTGGCTGGATGAAGCTCGTCTGCATGTCGAGCGTCATGACCGGCAGATCGGCGTGGCGTCGCGCCGAAGAGCCCATGGCGATGTCGAGGAGGGTGCAAGTGACGCCGCCATGCGCCATGCCGATATTGTTGAGATGCTGAGGCGCGAGCACAAGCCGAAGCAGCGTCCGCCCGTCCGGAGTCTCGAGAGCCTCGATGCCGCAATGGCTGGCAAAGGGAATTTCAACTCCGAAAATTGGCATCATCTCTCTCGTGGATTTGGCGGCGCGCGGGAAGCTCGACGGCGCTAGCCGATGATCAGGGTGGCCCAGCGTTCGATGAGGTAGCGCCGCTCGAGGTGGAGGCCTTGTCGCGCGAAGGCCGAAAGCGCGGCTGCGACATCCGCTTCCAGCAAGCCCGAGACGACGAGCTTGCCTTTCGCGGACAAGGCGCCGGCGAGAGCAGGCGAAAGCTGCGCGAGCGGTCTTGCGAGGATGTTGGCGAGAATGAGATCGAAGCTCGAGGGCCGGGCGGCGAGCGGGTGGCGCAGGCCCGGCGCGCAATAAAGGCGAAGACGGGAGGCGACGCCGTTCCGGCGTGCGTTCTCGCGCGCCACCTCGGTGGCGACGGGGTCGATGTCGCCGGCGATGATCTCACTTCGCAGCGCCTTGGCGGCGGCGATCGCGAGAACGCCCGTGCCGGTGCCCACATCCAGCACACGCGCCGGACGGCTTTGCTTGATGATCGAATCGAGCGCCAACAGGCAGCCTCGCGTGGTGCCGTGATGGCCGGTGCCGAAGGCGAGCGAGGCCTCGATCTCGATGCCGATGTCGTTGGCGTGCGCGAAAGCTCGATCATGCGCGCCATGCACGAGGAAGCGTCCCGCGCGAATGGGCTTCAGCCCTTCAAGGCTCGCCGCGACCCAGTCCTTGGCGGCGAGCGCCTCGAAACGCATGGAACTTGCGGCTGCTTTGCCGGCGACGAGCGCAACGAGGTCGCGGACCGCCTTCTCGTCAGGCTCTTCGGCAAAATAAATCTCGACGAGCCAGGTTCCATCCTTCTGCTCGAAGGCAGCGACCGCGGAATTTTCCGGATCGAAGACCTCGGCGAGCGCATCGGTAAGCGTGCGCGCCCGATCTTGCGTCGTCGAAAGACGCAAGATCGCCGTGATTTTGTGGGGAATGAGGCCTTCTCGCATGAGAGCGGCTTAGCGCGGCGCCTCGAAACCGCAAGGTGTCAGCAGCGGTCATCCCCAGCGCGGCGCAACGCCCAATCATGAATCAGAACGACGATTCCGGCGACGGACCGGGAACATGTTCACGCCGCCTTGGCTCGCCGCTGCCCCCGCGATTTCCTTTGCGCGAGACCAGCCTCCCGGATCACCAGCTTCGGCTCGCGCGCGAGAATTCGTATGAGCATTCCGGCCGCCCCGGAGGGAATGCGCTCACCACGCTCCCATTTACGCACCGTGCCGAGTGAGGCGCCAGTGACCTTGGCGAATTCTTCCTGCGTCAGACCCGCCTTCAATCTCGTCGCGCCAACGAAGCTGCGATCGACCTTGACGCGGTGCTCGCGAGCGGCGGGGCTCGCTTTGCCCTTGGCGTATGACAAAGCATCATTGAGCCCAGCCATCAGTCCCTCGAAATCCTTCCTGTTCATCGGCCTATCTCCCGTATTGGCCCCGTATGGCATCGGTGAGCGCTTTGGCAGCTTTGCGCTGCTTCTGATCAAGATCTTTCCGATCATTCTTGGCGTATGCGGCGATCAAGAAGACCGGCATGCCGCTGTCGCAAAAGAAGGTGATGATCCTGCCGCCTCCGCGTTTCCCACGACCCCGCAACGGAACGCGAAGCTTCCGCAATCCGCCGCTCCCTTGGATCAGGTCTCCTGCCTGCGGGGTTGATGCGACCTTGTTGATAACGGCCGTCCTTTCGGACTCGTTCATCATGCCCGCCGCCATTGCAAGATAGGGCTCCGTTTCGACGACCGTTATGAGGGAAAACGCCAGCACATGAGGTATATACCCCAAAGGGGTAGATTCGACAAATGCTGGAATACCGAGGGGTATTTGGAAATGAGATAACTCGGTCGCCAGATACTTCCTCGTGCCCTAACCTCTCATTCGTTCTGCCATGCCGACGGCTTACCCTGCGATTCGTGAAACACTCGGAGGATTTCGATCCGTTCGTTCACGACCCGATATGGCAGGAGATAGGGAAGTTGCGCCACCCGCAGCTCGTGGACACCATCGGTGCTGTCGGATGGGTGCCCGAGATAGGGGTGATCAATCAAATTCGAGGCGCCATGAACAATGCGTTGCACGATGCGGGTCGCCACATCCTTGCTCGCGACGCCCTGGTAATAGGCGAAAATCGACAAGAGATCGCGCTGGGCAAAGGAGAGCCAGACGATTTTCACAATCGCCTGCTCGGATCAACGGATGTCGGGCTTCGGCGGCGCAGTCTCACCATCGGTGCCGAGTCGGTCCGCCCAGGCCACCATCGCCTCGTGCGATAGGAACACGCCCTTGTCGGCCTCCTTGATGGCCTCGTGCAGCTCCTTGGCGCGCCAAGCATTTTTCTTGACGTAATCGCCGAGCGCCTCCGTCGTCAGATAGGCCTTCGAACGTTTGCTGGAACGGCTCAAATATTCAAGCTGATCCTTGAGCTTCTTTGGAACGCGGACCGATAGGACCGTCGAGGCCATGACGTTTCGCTTGCGAGTTGACATATGTAGCAGATGTATACAAATTCCGAACTGGGTCAAGATCGGCGACCACCGACCAACGGCCACTTGCCAAAACCGATTGCCAAATCCGAAAATTCGGTGCTGTCCCTGGAAAGGGTTAGGCAGCTGGGAGCTAACCATGAGCGCGCCCAACGACCCGACCGCAAGCCCTTGGCGATGACGATGAAGCCCGAAAACGAGCCACGCAAAGCCTGCCCGATCTGCGGCAAGCCTTCCGTGAAGCCCTTCACGCCTTTCTGCTCGAAGCGTTGCGCCGATATCGATCTCGGGCGCTGGCTCAAGGGCGTCTACTCGATACCGGTCTCGGAAGCGGAAGACACCGAGGAAGGCGAGATGTCGGACGAAAGGCGAGACGAGAAGGATTGAGGGAACCCTCCTTGCCTCGTTTCTCCGCCCTGACGAGATTCGTTCTCCTCTACGCGGCGCTCTATTCCGCTTTCGGGGTGGCCTCCCCTTTCCTGCCAGCCTTCATCAGCAGTCGAGGCCTCGATGCCGAGGAGGTCGCCATCTTGCTGGCCTCGGGGACGGCAATCAGGCTCGTCGCGGGGCCGCTTGCGGGCCGGCTCGCGGATCGTCACCGCTTATGGAGCCGGGTGCTCGCTGGCTGCGCGGCCGGCGCCGGAGCATGTGCCCTCCTCTATCTGCCGGCCCAAGGTCTCTTGCTGCTGCTCCCCATCGCGCTGGCGCAAGCGTCTCTTTTGGCGCCGCTCGCGCCGCTTTCGGACGCGCTTGCGCTCTCAGCCTCGGCGAGCTCCAAGACGGAATCGGGCGCGAGGCCTTTCCAATATGGCTGGGTGCGCGGCACGGGCTCCGCGGCGTTCGTCGCCGGCTCCCTTCTCGCGGGCGAAGCCGCGCGCCCATTCGGGCTCGTGGTGACCATTTGGCTCAACGCCGCCTTGCTTGGCGCCGCTGCTCTTTGCGCGCTCCCGCTGCCGAACATCGTCCAGCGCTCGTCCGAAACCGCCCAGCAAGACCGCCGGAGCGGCGTTCTGACCTTGCTGCGGATTCCTATTTTTCGCCGGCTTATGCTGACGGCCGCCCTGGTGCTCGGCAGTCACGCGATGCACGACAGCTTCGCGGTGATCAGCTGGAACGTGGCAGGCATCGATACGGGAACCGCAAGCCTCATCTGGTCGGGATCGGTCGCCGCCGAGGTGGTGATGTTCTTCCTACTCGGTCCCACCCTCATCGAGCGTCTCGGGCCCGGACGGGCCGCCGCTCTCGCGGCGGCGGCCGGCGTGCTGCGCTGGGCCGTTCTGGCGGTGAGCACGCAAATCGTCGCGCTTTCGCTCGTCGAGCCGCTGCACGGCTTCACCTTCGCGCTTTTCCATCTCGCCTGCATGCGGGTGATCGTCGACAACGTGCCGAGGCATCTCGCCGCGACCGCCCAGGCGCTTTACGGCACCTTTGCCGCGGGCGCCGCGAACGCCATGCTGACGCTTGCCTCTGGCTGGCTCTACGCGAATTTCGGCGTCGGCGGGTTCTGGGCCATGGCGGCGCTGTGTGCCGCGGCCCTGCCGGCCGCCCTCAGCCTCGGGCGCTCCTGATTCCGTCGTGGAGGGTCTAGGCGGCGCGACGCTTCGGCGCCGCCGGGGCATTCTCGTCGAAGAGCTCGGCGAGTTTCTCGGTCATGACGCCGCCGAGCTCTTCGGCATCGACGATGGTCACGGCGCGGCGATAATAGCGGGTCACGTCATGGCCGATGCCGATGGCGATGAGCTCGACCGGGGAGCGCGTCTCGATCTCCTCGATCACATGGCGCAAGTGCCGCTCGAGATAATTGCCGGGATTCACCGACAAGGTGGAATCATCGACGGGCGCGCCGTCCGAGATCATCATCAAGATGCGCCGCTGCTCGGGCCGATGCACGAGGCGCCGGTGCGCCCAGTCGAGCGCTTCTCCGTCGATGTTCTCCTTGAGCAGCCCCTCGCGCATCATCAGCCCGAGGTTCTTGCGCGCCCGTCGCCAGGGCGCGTCGGCCGCCTTGT
Source organism: Beijerinckiaceae bacterium (assembly GCA_035949255.1). Classification (GTDB taxonomy): domain Bacteria; phylum Pseudomonadota; class Alphaproteobacteria; order Rhizobiales; family Beijerinckiaceae; genus GAS188. The sequence goes on from DASZIL010000075.1 coordinate 59,720, forward strand.
AGATGATGTGGCGCAGATCGTTGAGCCGTCCCGGATTGGCGGGCTTGCCCGATTGCAGCCAGGCCTCGCGCGACAAGCCGCCCTTCCAGGCGCGCGTCGTGAAGCCGAGGATCTCGACCTTGACGCCGCAGCGCTCGAGCGTGCGCGCCAGGATATCGGCGCAAGTCGCCGCGACGGTGATCGGCCGGCCGCGCATCGAGCCCGAATTGTCGAGCAGCAGCGTCACCACGGTGTCGCGGAAATTCGTGTCCTTCTCCTGCTTGAAGGAGAGCGGCTGAAACGGATCGATGATGACGCGCGGCAGGCGGGACGCGTCGAGCATGCCCTCTTCGAGATCGAACTCCCAGGAGCGGTTCTGCTGCGCCAAGAGCCGGCGCTGCAGCCGGTTCGCGAGGCGGGCCACGACGCCTTGCAGATTCTGCACCTGCTTGTCGAGATAGCCGCGTAGGCGCGCGAGCTCCTCGGGATCGCATAATTCCTCGGCCGCGATCACCTCGTCGAACTTCGTGAGATACGCTTTGTAATCGGGCGCGCGCCGCTCATTGGCGCCGGAAGGCGGCCGCCAAGCCTCGGAAGCCTCCTCGGAATCGGCTTCATCCGCCTCATCCGGCAATTCGCCGGAGGGCGCATCCGAATCCTCGCTCATGCCGTCCTCGAGGTCCTCGGCGGCGGCTTCACTTGATTCCATCTCGGCCTGCTCGCGCGAAGACCCCTCTTCGCTTTCCTCGCCTTCCTGCTGCTTGTTCTCCTCGGATTCCTCTTCGTCGCTCTCTTCGTTCTCCTCGCTCTCGAGCTCGGCGGCTTCGGCCATGTCGAGATGGGCGAGGACATCGCGCAGGACGCGGGCAAAGGCGCGCTGATCGTCGATCTTGCCGTCGAGCTGATCAAGGTCGGCGCCGGCCTTTGCATCGATCTCGGCGCGCCACAGATCGACGAGCTTTCTCGCGGCGGGCGGAGGAGGCTCGCCAGTGAGGCGCTCGCGCACCATGAGCGCGACCGCGTCCTCGATCGGCGCGTCGGCGCGATCGGTGATGTCCTCATATTTGGCGCCGCGGTGGTAGCGGTCCTGCAGCATGGCGGAGAGGTTCGAGGCCACGCCTTGCATGCGCTTCGCCCCGATCGCCTCGACCCGCGCCTGCTCGACCGAATCGAAGAGCGCGCGCGCTTCCGGCCCTTGCGGCGCCAGGCGCCGGTGCACGGCGGGATCGTGACAGGCAAGCTTGAGGGCCATCGAATCGGCGTGCCCGCGAAGCACCGCGACGTCCTCGGCCGAGGGCTTACGCGGCGGCTCGGGAAGGCGCGCCTTCTCGGCGCCGAAGAGCGCCGGCTTGTCGGAAGCGTAGACGATCTCGATCTCGGGACGGCGCGCCAAGGCGCGCATGCAGCCGGCGACCGCTTGCTTGAGCGGTTCGGTCGGGGCGGGCCTGGGAGCGCCCGGCTTGCGGTTGGAGAGGAGGGTCATGCCTTCAATATATCAGCCAAATCGCCGATGTCGCGCGCGGCGAAATCGACCGCGACGCGAGGTTTGCTTTCGCCCGTTCCCGGGCCGTGTTCATCCGGCCGCGCCACATGCGCGGTCTTGAGCCCGCATTTGGCCGCCGCCGCGAGGTCGGAGGAATGCGCCGCGACCATCATGCAGGCCGATGGCTCGAGATCGAGCGCGCGCGCCGAGGCGAGGTAAGCGGCGGGGTTCGGCTTGTAGTCGCGAGCGATCTCGGCGCCGAGCACCGTGTCCCAGGAGAAGCCGTTGTGGCGCGCGAGATCGACCATGATCGAGATGTTGCCGTTGGAGACCGGCGCGAGACGGTATTTGGCGTAAAGCCGGCGCATACCTTTTGGCACATCCGGCCAAGCGTCGAGACGGTGCCAGGCCCGGTTCAATGACACACGCGTCTCCTCGGCGAGCCCGTCGAGCTTGAACCGCGCCAGGATGCGATCGAGATTCTCGCGATGCAGCTCGTCGAGCCGGACGAAGCCGCGCCGGCCGGAGCGCACCTCCTCCATCGAGGGCTGGTATTCGGCCCGCCAGGCTTCGGCGAAGGCGTGCCAATCGAGCTCATGGCCGAGCGGGCCGAGCAAGGCCTTCGCCTCGCGCGCGATCGAGGAGCGCCAGTCGACGAGCGTCCCGAAGACATCGAAGAAAAGAGCGCAGATCATGTCGAGCGCGCGAAGCGCCCCCCTTAAAGGCTCAGCTCAACGCGACGTTGACCGCGCTTTCCTTCAGCTCCTGCCCGAAGCAGCGCTGATAGAATTCGGCCACCAGTGTGCGCTCGAGCTCGTCGCATTTGTTGAGGAAGGTCACACGGAAGGCGAAGCCGATCTCGGAAAAGATCTGGGCATTTTCCGCCCAGGTGATGACCGTGCGCGGGCTCATCACGGTCGACAAATCGCCGGCGACGAAGGCGTTTCGGGTGAGATCGGCGACGCGCACCATCTTCGAGACGATGTCGCGGCCCTGTTTTGTGCGGTAATGAGGCGCCTTGGACAGCACGATCTCGGCTTCGCGGTCATGCGGCAGATAATTCAAGGTGGTCACGATCGACCAGCGGTCCATCTGCCCCTGGTTGATCTGCTGCGTGCCGTGATAAAGTCCGGACGTGTCGCCGAGCCCGACTGTGTTCGCGGTTGAGAAGAGGCGAAAAGCCGGATGCGGCCTGATGACGCGCTTCTGATCGAGCAAGGTGAGCTTGCCCGAAACCTCGAGAACGCGCTGGATCACGAACATCACGTCGGGGCGGCCGGCGTCATACTCGTCGAAGCAAAGCGCGATGTTGTTCTGCAGCGCCCAAGGCAGGATACCATCGCGGAACTCGGTCACCTGCTTGCCGCCTTGCAGCACGATCGCGTCCTTGCCGACGAGATCGACGCGCGAGACGTGACTGTCGAGATTGACGCGCACGCAGGGCCAGTTGAGCCGCGCCGCCACCTGCTCGACATGGGTCGATTTGCCGGTGCCGTGGTAGCCCGAGATCATCACGCGCCGGTTGTGCGCAAAGCCCGCCAGGATCGCGAGCGTCGTCTCGCGATCGAAGACGTAATCCTGATCGAGATCGGGCACATGCTCATCCGCCTTCGAATAGGCGGGGCATTCCATATCGGTATCCACACCGAACACCTGTCTGACCGAGACCTTCATGTCCGGGAGAGGCGCCGTCTCAACGCTCGCGTTCATTTCGTCCTCGCTCGTGACCCGGATGGCCACCGCCGTTCCGCAAAAAACACGCCAATCGCCCCATGCCCGGACCAACTCCGGGCATTCCACGACCGACCTCTGCGAGCCAGGCACGCGGGGAAGACGTGGCAGCCGGCCCGATCCTGCAAGCTTCGCCTCGGATCGCGCCATGGCTTCACGGGCGACCGACCGAACTAGAGCATGCTCCGCAAAAAGGAAAACAATTTTTGCGGATGAGACGGAGCTTGGCGAAGGGCGCACAAATCGCCCAAACGGGCGCGCTCCCTTCGGCGAAACACGCGTGCCGCGCTCAGGCAAACCCCGCCGTGCGCAGGTAATTGTAGGCGTTGATGATCTCACGCAATTGATCTTCATGGGATCTGTCGCCGCTGTTGGCGTCCGGATGCAGGCGCTTCACCAGCTCCTTGAAACGCGCCTTGAGCGCCGCCTTGTCGACGCCCGGCTCGAGGCCGAGCGTGTCGAGCGCCTTCCTCGCCGCATTGCCGACCAGCGGGGAGGAGGCTTGTTTCCCCGCTCCACCGGCTTGGGAGAAGCCACGTCTGCCGAAGAGGCCGAAAGCATCGTCGAGCGTCGCGTCCGCGAAGGCTTCGTGTGGCTTCGCACTCCCATGAGCCGCCGAGCCATTGACGCCCATCCGCCAGGTCGGGCGATGCCCATAGAGATCCGCCTTCTGATAAGCCGCGACGGCCTCATCCGGCATGTCCTTGAAGTAGTTGTAGCTCGCGTTGTAGGCGCGCACATGATCGAGGCAGAAATGGAAATATTGCCCTTCCCGGCCGCGTCCCTGGGGCGCGCGGTAAAGCCCGGCGAGCACGCAGCCGGAGTGGCCGCAAACGGGTTCCGCCTCAGCCGCAACGGCTTCGTCGCAGCGCGGGCGCGTGCGGACGCGGTCGAAGAGAGGCGAGTTCAAATCCATGGCTGCCGTGATTATGTGGCGTGAAGGCGTTAACGCCAAGCTCAAAACGTGAAAAAAACTTGTCGCTGTGGCTTTCTCAAAAAATCGTCATGCCGCCACCGTGCCTGCCGAATACCTCGTATCTGGGAATTCATACCTTGAACTCAAGTGAGAAGTGAGCCTGATCGTCATGCGAATGTCGGAACGCCTCGAAAGCAAGCTTAGGGCCGCCTTCGCACCCAAAGCGCTCAGCGTGAGCGATGATTCCCACAAGCATCATGGCCACTCCGGCTGGCGCGAGGGCGGCGAGACGCATTTTTCCGTCGCGCTCATCTCGGATGCCTTCGCCGGCAAAAGCCGGATCGAGCGACATCGCATGATCAACGCGGTGCTCGCCGAAGAGCTCGGCTCGGGCGTGCACGCGCTCGCCATCTCGGCCAAAGCGCCGGGAGAATAGGCGGCGACGCGGGGCGAGAACGCCGGGAAGCCCTACCTGATGCGCTCGAGCACGCTCACATAATTCGCGACCGCCGCGCCGCCCATGTTGAAGATGCCGCCAAGCCTGGCATCCTTCAGTTGCATGGCGCCCGCCTCCCCGGTGAGCTGCATGGCGCTGATGGCATGCATCGAGACGCCCGTCGCGCCGACCGGATGGCCCTTGGCCTTGAGGCCGCCCGAGACATTGACCGGGAGCCTGCCGTCCTTTTGCGTCCAGCCTTCCTTGATCGCGCGCGCGCCCTGCCCTTCCGGAGCGAGGCCCATCGCCTCGTATTCGATGAGCTCGGCGATGGTGAAGCAATCATGCGTCTCGACGAAGGAAAGATCGTCGAGCGTGAGCTTGCCGTCGCCGAGCGCGCGTCGCCACGCCGTCGCGCAGCCTTCGAATTTGAGGATGTCGCGCTTGGACATCGGCAGGAAGTCCTGCGCATGCGCGCGTGCCCGGAAGGCGACCGCGCGGCGCATCGAGAGAGCCGTCTCGACATCGGCGATGACGAGCGCCGCCGCGCCATCGGAGACGAGCGAGCAATCCGTGCGTTTCAAGGGGCCGGCGACGAAGGGGTTCTTCTCGCTCTCCGTGCGGCAGAACTCGTAACCCAGATCCTTGCGCATCTGCGCGAAAGGATTGTGGACGCCGTTCTTGTGATTCTTCGCTGCGATGAGGGCGAGCGCGTCGGATTGGTCGCCATGGCGCTGAAAATAACCGCCGGCGATCTTGCCGAAGACGCCGGCGAAACCGGCGGGCGTTTGCCCATCCTCTGGCAAATAGGAAGCGCGCAGCAAATTCTCGCCGATCTGCGCCGGGGGCGTCTTGGTCATCTGCTCGACGCCCACGACGAGCACGAGGCGCGCGGCCTTCGCCTCGATGGCATTCAAGGCCTGGTGCACGGCGGCGGAGCCGGTGGCGCAGGCGTTCTCGACGCGCGTCGCGGGCTTGAAGCGGAAATTCTCATCGGCCTGCAGCACGAGCGCGGCGGTGAAATCCTGCGGGCTGAAGCCCGCGTTGAAATGGCCGAGATAGATCTGATCGATGTCGCGCGCCGTGACGCCCGCGTGCTCCAGCGCCTCGCGCGCCACGCGCGTGATCAGGCTCTCCACCGTCTCGGCATCATGCTTGCCGAAAGGCGTGTGTCCCCAGCCGACGATGCAAGCAGTCATGGCGGCCTCCTCGCGGTTTGCTCGAAGAAAGCCTCGGATACGGGCCTATGCACATATTGTCCATGCTTGGCGCAAGCACAACCCTTCGCGAGGCGCGGCAGCGATGCGCCTCGGCGCGAGGTCACTTCGCGGGCGTCACACGGCGCATGGTGAGATTGAAACGTCCGCCCTCTGGAAGGAGCGTCGAGGTTCCGGGCAGCACGCGGTCGATGCCGTGAAAGGCGAGGCGCGACACACCGCCGAAGACGAACGCATCCCCGCTCGCGAGCTTGATCGAGCGTGTCGCATCTGCGCGCTTCGTGCCCCCGATCCGGAAGATCGCCGCGTCGCCGAGCGAGAGCGAGACGACGGGCGCGGCAAGCTCATTCTCGTCCCGATCCTGATGCAGGCCAAGGCGAGTACCTTCGGCGTAATGGTTCACGAGGCAAGCCTCCGGAGGAAAGGGAAAGCCGGAAAGCTCGCGCCAGGCGGCCATCAGCGACTCCGGGATGGAAGGCCAAGGCGCGCCGGTTTCGGGATGGGTCTCCTGGTAGCGGTAGCCGTCGATATCCGAGACCCAGCCGAGCGGCCCGCAATTCGTCATGCGCACCGAAAAGGGCTTGCCGGAACGCGGCATGCGCGGATGGTAAAGCGGCGCCTTCGCGATGACGGCGCGCACATCGGCGAGAAGCGCCTCTTGCGCGGCCCGGCCGAGATAACCGGGGCAGTAGAAAGCGCCGGGGGCGATTTCGATCGATTGCCGCGCCATCAACACAGCTTCCGATTTGCGAGTAGCGAGTAGAAGGTGAATGGTGAAAAGTGAATAGTGCGCGTTAGCTCGATTGGCATGCGTGCCAGATCGTTTCCAGAACTCTCTCGAGATTACTCGTCACTTCATTGTTCCAGAACCGCATGACGCGAAGCCCTCGAGCTTCGAGAAGTTCGGTCCTTCGGGCATCGAAAGCGAGATGGGGCTCCATCCCATGCTGGCTGCCGTCGAGCTCGATCGCGAGCCCGATCGAGGGCGCGAAAAAATCGACGACATAGACCCCGATTGGATGCTGACGTCGAAACGACAGGCCGAGTTGATCGTTGCGCAGGCGCCACCACAGCTTCTTCTCGGCGTCTGTCATGGCGCGCCGGAGCCGGCGCGCCCTGCTTGTCTTGGCTCGTATCCGATCGAATCGCGTCATCGAGGATAGTTCCGTTTGGCGCGAACCTCTCAATATCCTCCCCTTGAAAAGGGGAGGTGAGGTGGGGATCGATTGAGCGCATCTGCGTCTGATCATTATACCCAGAGCACCCTCCCGACCCCCACCCGGCCGCACATCGGGGATTGCCTGCCCTCACAGGCCGGCCAGAGGCCGACCTCCCCCTTCTCTGGGGGAGGCAAAGCTAGTCACGTGTGCTTCTTCTACTTCAGAACCGCATGCGCAGGCCGCCCGAGACCGAGTGCTCCTGGAGGCGTGAGCCGAGCTTGCCGTCGTAATCGACGAAGACCTTGGCGTCGGGCGAGAGCTCCAGGCTGAAGCCCGCGCCGATGAGCGCGGCGTCGCGGCCGAAGGCGATGCCGGTCGCGGAGAAGGTGCTTCCCGGGACGCCGACGAGCACGGCGGTGAGGCTTTGCGAGGCGTCGAGGAATTCGTGGCTCCAGCCGATGCGAAGCTCGGGCGTGAGCGTGCCCATATTCGCCAATTGAATGCGCGAGGTGAGGCGCACCCCGAGCGTCGTCTGGAAAGAGTTCCCATCCGTCGCATTCACCGAAAGCGCGCCGAAGCCGCCCGTCTCGGAGAAGCCGTCGATATGGGCGTTCACGTAATCCAACGCGAGGTAAGGCGTGACGGAAACATTCACGCCGGCGGCCGGAAGCGCCCAATGGTAGCCTGCCTCGGCGTGGCCCTGATAGCTTTGACCCGACGGTGAGGAGGTGGCGTCACCTGGAAGCCCGAAGGGCGTGAGAAGCCGCGAGGTGCCGAAATCGTTGAAGCTCGCGACCACGCTTCCCAAGGCATACCAGGGCCCGCCGGCCCAGCCCGCGTAAGCCGCGCCCTGATAGGAGCTCACATTGGTGCTCGAACCGTCCTTGAACTTCGCGGAGGTCGCGACATAAGTCGCCGCGACGCCCGTGACGATGTTGTTGTCGAAGCGCCAATCGATGCCGGCGATGATCGGCGCGGCCCGGTTGATGTCGTAGCCCACCCCGGCGCTCGCGACCGAGGCCGTCGCCGTGCCGAACTGATCGTAGCCGCGTGCCCAGACATTGGCGTTGCCGAGGGAATAGCTGACCGGGCCCTTCGAAATGACGGCCCCGGAAGCTGGACCCGGCGCCCATTCGCCCAGCGCGCCGCCATTCGCGACGAGGCGGTCCTGGATTGCCGAGGTGAGCACGCGCGGCGCGTCGAGGCCGAGGCGTGCATCTTGCGTGAGGTCCTGCGCGCTCGCCGCGAGGCCCGCCTGGCTCAAGGTGAGCGTCGCGTCGAGCGCGTTCGCGGTCGTCGCGTCGGGCGAGAGGCTCGCGCTGAAGAGCGTGATCGGCGAGGTGACGCTCGCGAAGCTTCCGGAGAGCGGCGGATCGGCCGCGATGATGTTCTTGAAGACGGTCGTGCCTTGTGCCGCGAGCGCGAAGAGGCTGCCTGCCGCCGGCGCAAGCTCGAAGGTGCCGCCATGCAGATTGATCGTGCCGGCGCTCAAAGTCGGATATGTGCCCGGCGCCGCGCTCTGCGTCACGTTGAAGACG